>NZ_JAEHCA010000069.1:0-2985 GCF_016483345.1 Bacillus cereus group sp. N24 | reverse complement strand
CATATTATATGGTTAAGTCCTCGATCTATTAGTATTCGTCAGCTCCACATGTCACCATGCTTCCACCTCGAACCTATCAACCTGATCATCTTTCAGGGATCTTACTAGCTTACGCTATGGGAAATCTCATCTTGAGGGGGGCTTCATGCTTAGATGCTTTCAGCACTTATCCCTTCCGCACATAGCTACCCAGCTATGCCCTTGGCAGAACAACTGGTACACCAGCGGTGCGTCCATCCCGGTCCTCTCGTACTAAGGACAGCTCCTCTCAAATTTCCTACGCCCACGACGGATAGGGACCGAACTGTCTCACGACGTTCTGAACCCAGCTCGCGTACCGCTTTAATGGGCGAACAGCCCAACCCTTGGGACCGACTACAGCCCCAGGATGCGATGAGCCGACATCGAGGTGCCAAACCTCCCCGTCGATGTGGACTCTTGGGGGAGATAAGCCTGTTATCCCCGGGGTAGCTTTTATCCGTTGAGCGATGGCCCTTCCATGCGGAACCACCGGATCACTAAGCCCGACTTTCGTCCCTGCTCGACTTGTAGGTCTCGCAGTCAAGCTCCCTTATGCCTTTGCACTCTACGAATGATTTCCAACCATTCTGAGGGAACCTTTGGGCGCCTCCGTTACACTTTAGGAGGCGACCGCCCCAGTCAAACTGCCCACCTGACACTGTCTCCCGGGTCGATAAGACCCGTAGGTTAGAATTTCAATACAGTCAGGGCGGTATCCCACCAGCGCCTCCACCGAAGCTAGCGCTCCGGTTTCAATGGCTCCCGCCTATCCTGTACAAACTGTACCAAAATTCAATATCAGGCTACAGTAAAGCTCCACGGGGTCTTTCCGTCCTGTCGCGGGTAACCTGCATCTTCACAGGTACTATAATTTCACCGAGTCTCTGGTTGAGACAGTGCCCAAATCGTTACACCTTTCGTGCGGGTCGGAACTTACCCGACAAGGAATTTCGCTACCTTAGGACCGTTATAGTTACGGCCGCCGTTTACTGGGGCTTCAGTTCAGAGCT
Organism: Bacillus cereus group sp. N24; assembly: GCF_016483345.1. Lineage (NCBI taxonomy): Bacteria > Bacillati > Bacillota > Bacilli > Caryophanales > Bacillaceae > Bacillus > Bacillus cereus group sp. N24. The sequence goes on along the minus strand of NZ_JAEHCA010000069.1, from coordinate 1,954 downwards.
TCGCTTACGCTAACCCCTCTCCTTAACCTTCCAGCACCGGGCAGGTGTCAGCCCCTATACTTCGCCTTACGGCTTCGCAGAGACCTGTGTTTTTGCTAAACAGTCGCTTGGGCCTATTCACTGCGGCTTTCCGTTAAGAAAGCACCCCTTCTCCCGAAGTTACGGGGTCATTTTGCCGAGTTCCTTAACCAGAGTTCTCTCGCACACCTTAGGATTCTCTCCTCGCCTACCTGTGTCGGTTTGCGGTACAGGCACCTTTTATCTCGCTAGAAGCTTTTCTTGGCAGCGGGGAATCAAAGACTTCGCTCCATAAGGAGCTTCCCCATCACAGCTCAGCCTTCACGATAAGCGGATTTGCCTACTTATCAGCCTAACTGCTTGGACGTGCACAACCAATCGCACGCTTCTTCTATCCTTCTGCGTCCCTCCATTGCTCAAACGATAAAGAGGTGGTACAGGAATATCAACCTGTTGTCCATCGCCTACGCCTGTCGGCCTCGGCTTAGGTCCTGACTAACCCTGAGCGGACGAGCCTTCCTCAGGAAACCTTAGGCATTCGGTGGACGGGATTCTCACCCGTCTTTCGCTACTCATACCGGCATTCTCACTTCTAAGCGCTCCACCAGTCCTTCCGGTCTGACTTCACTGCACTTAGAACGCTCCCCTACCACTGATACCATTGGTATCAATTCGCAGCTTCGGTGGTGTATTTAGCCCCGGTACATTTTCGGCGCAGAGTCACTCGACTAGTGAGCTATTACGCACTCTTTAAATGGTGGCTGCTTCTAAGCCAACATCCTAGTTGTCTAAGCAACTCCACATCCTTTTCCACTTAATACACACTTTGGGACCTTAGCTGGCGATCTGGGCTGTTTCCCTCTTGACTACGGATCTTATCACTCGCAGTCTGACTCCTAAGGATAAGTCATTGGCATTCGGAGTTTGACTGAATTCGGTAATCCGATGAGGACCCCTAGTTCAATCAGTGCTCTACCTCCAAGACTCTTACACTTAAGGCTAGCCCTAAAGCTATTTCGGGGAGAACCAGCTATCTCCAGGTTCGATTGGAATTTCTCCGCTACCCACACCTCATCCCCGCACTTTTCAACGTGCGTGGGTTCGGGCCTCCATTCAGTGTTACCTGAACTTCACCCTGGACATGGGTAGATCACCTGGTTTCGGGTCTACGACCACGTACTAAACGCCCTATTCAGACTCGCTTTCGCTGCGGCTCCGTCTCTTCAACTTAACCTCGCACGGGATCGTAACTCGCCGGTTCATTCTACAAAAGGCACGCCATCACCCATTAACGGGCTCTGACTATTTGTAGGCACACGGTTTCAGGATCTCTTTCACTCCCCTTCCGGGGTGCTTTTCACCTTTCCCTCACGGTACTGGTTCACTATCGATCACTAGGGAGTATTTAGCCTTGGGAGATGGTCCTCCCAGATTCCGACGGAATTTCACGTGTTCCGCCGTACTCAGGATACATTCAAGAGAGAACGAAGTTTCGACTACGGGGTTGTTACCCTCTACGACGGACCTTTCCAGGTCGCTTCGTCTACCTCGTTCCTTTGTAACTCCGTATAGAATGTCCTACAACCCCAAGAGGCAAGCCTCTTGGTTTGGGCTAGATTCCGTTTCGCTCGCCGCTACTCAGGAAATCGCATTTGCTTTCTCTTCCTCCAGGTACTTAGATGTTTCAGTTCCCTGGGTCTGTCTTCCATACCCTATGTATTCAGGTAAGGATACCATACCATTACGTATAGTGGGTTTCCCCATTCGGAAATCTTCGGATCAAAGCTTACTTACAGCTCCCCGAAGCATATCGGCGTTAGTCCCGTCCTTCATCGACTCCTAGTGTCAAGGCATCCACCGTGCGCCCTTTCTAACTTAACCAAACTAAAATTAAAAAATATGAGCTACACTGTTATCTAGTTTTCAAAGAACATAC
>NZ_JAEHCA010000068.1:0-3210 GCF_016483345.1 Bacillus cereus group sp. N24 | reverse complement strand
TCTCTCTGACGGATTTCATTCAAGATACACATTTGAACACGACCAGAAGCCAATAAGAATTGGTTTCTTGCTAGTTTGGATGTACAGCCCCTTGTAACATTAATCCCTAGAATATAGTCCAGGTATTGCCTTGCTTTAGCGGATTGCGCAAGCCCGTCATAGCCTGTTCCTGGTTCTAATCGGTTTAAGGCTCCTTCTAATTCTGCGGCCTCATAGGAAGAGATAAAAAGACGGGATTCTCGTTTGTCCACACCTGCATGTTCAACTATCTCACGATAGATAAGCTCACCTTCCCTATCCGCATCACAGGAGTTGACCACATGATCTACATCAGGACGATTTAAAAGCTTCACTAATATTTGAATTTGTTCAAGACTATCCGATTTCGCTTTATATTCCGGCTCTAAAATAATTGGCAAGTGATCAAATTTGAATTCTTTGTATCGTTCATCCATTTCTTCCGGATGTTTTAGCTCTAATAAATGCCCACGGCACCAACTAATAATGTATTTTTCATTTTCATAGTAGCCATAATACGGCTTGCTCCCTGGATACCTTTGTGAGTTTCTAAATCTAGGTGATTTTAATAATTCAACAGCTACCTTTGGCTTTTCAGCAATAAATAACGTTTTTCCCATACGTAGTCCCTCCTATTAATCTGCAATTTCAGTTTTACGCTTCCATTTCTTATTTCTTTGCTTTTTTATCATTCTGTGAACGAATAATAACAATGTGTTCAAAAAGACTGCTACAAGGAACATACAGCTCGCAAACAGCCATACATTCATGACATTCTCTCCTTTCGTTTTACAAATGAGAAAGAGGGCTTTTCCTTTTACCCTCCTTCATTTCTAGATATAAAAAAATCACTTTCTGTTTTCTCAATTGAGTAACAAAAAATGATTTAATCTGGCGTTCCTGTTATAAAATTTTTCATCTTTTCATCGTTCCATTTCCATTGTTTCTCTTTTTCTACTTGATTTCTTTGTAGCCTTCGACTGCTCTACATTACCAGGCTCTGGCTCCTTTTCTTTTTCTTTATTATTCGTTTGTTTTCCGTTCAATGGCTGAAATTTTTTATCTACATCCATTTCCTTTGAAGTTGTAGACTGATTCACCGTTATTCCTTCTTTCCCAAGTTTCTCATCCACCCGATTTTCTAATTTCACAACGTGTTCTTGGCTTACCAACTCATTATCAATCGAAACATACTTTGTAGTATAATATCGCTCTTCAGCTTTTACACGAGTGACAATACTATCAATATCATCTGGTGTTTCTTCATATTTTGAACGTCTGTATGCCTCGAATTTTCGGCTTAAATCCTTATCTAATATAGTTGATTCCTTTTCTTTTGAAGGTTGAATTTGTTGATTTAGAGAAGCAATAGGTGCATATCCATCTTTCTTCATTTCTTTATATAATTCCACTTCTTTTTCATTAAATGAGTAATCTTTTTGTCCCTCTGCTTTATCAACTAAGTGTCCATATCGTTCATCTTTTACCAATTCATCTAGACTCATATTTGCATCCTTTTCATACACAACAAATGACAAATTTCCTCTCCCATCAAAGATAGAACTTTGAACCCTTTCATATAAATCAGGTTTCAAAATGTTATCTAAATAGACATTTTCTCGTTTCCCGTTCTTTTCCATGAGGGAAACGTATAAATCGTCCCGATTTGTTTTATCTTGATTCCATACAGATAAATAATTTATATCTTTCGTAACGGCATCCATCATGTGGATTCTTGCCAGTTCTTCATCTTGCATACCATTTGCTAATACTTCAATTGTAACTAAGTGGTTGGATGTCTCTTTCGATTTTTCTAATGTATTTTCTTGTACTTTTTCCATCGGTATTTCTTTATTGTTTCTATGATTCACTACCTCGTCTCGTAACGCTTGTTTCACTTCATCCGATAGATACCTTTTCTCGTTTAATACTTGCTCATATGGTGTCTTGTAGTCCCCATCTCCCATATTCATACGATCCATACTCACAAGCTCCATTCTCCCAAAATCCCTATCTACTTCTTTTGGAATGGCAATATGATAACGAGCTTGATCGTAAGGGATGGTTTCACCTCTTTCTCTAGCTTCTTCCCTTGCTTTTTCAATACTTGTAATAACTCCAGCCATTTTTTCATTTGCTTCTCCAAATGGAATCAGTTGATTATTCTTAAAAGTTTCATTGTCGCTCCATTGAACTAACATAGTTGGACGATTAATTTCGTCCTGATTTAATGCTGCATACTTTTCTTGATTCGCCTCATTAAATGCTTCAATAAATTCTTTATCACTCAATTTTTCTGCACCTTCTACAGGTTCAAACGCACGGTTCCTATCTGCTTGTTCCCTTAACTCTGCAACAGAAACCAGTTCTTGTGTCGTGTTACTTAAACTCATGTATTCAACCAACAAAATATTTTTTTCGTCCTGCTTTTCATTTCTATTTGCCATACTTTCCACCTCTTTTTCATTTATTTGTTCTTTGTCCTTCTCTAGTGTGTTTTCAATTGTTTCAATAAATTCAATCGAAGTTTCATGTACTTCTTTTAATAATTTCGTTTTATCCTTCATTTCTTTTCCTTGTGTCCAGTTCGCTAAATATCCTAACGAATATTCGCTTGTATCAATTCCAAAATAAGAAGAAACGGCATAAGCTGTCATTTCTGCTTGGAACTCTTTTTCTGGCGCTGTGTAATTCATATGCGTCTCTGCGGTATGAAGTTTGGCATGTGCCAATTCATGAAGTAAGGTTTTTACATTTTGCAATTCACTGTTTCGTGGATTCAAAGCAACCTCTTTTGTTAGGGTATAGCTCACGCCTTTTGAAACACCCAGCTCCGCTTTGGGTGCAATGATTTTCACACCGTTTTTTTCCGCAATGGCTTCCATTCCTTTGTACAAACTCTTGTAATCTGTAACGCTTCCTTCCAACCAACGATTCGGAAAGATACGAGGAAGATTTTCGGCTTTTGCGTTCGTTTGCGACACATCGAACACATGGCCCACAGCAAAATATAAGCGACCTGGTTTCACTTCTACGTTTTTAGATTCAATTTGTTTTTTCTCTTGCTCACTCGCCTTTGTAACGGATTTCCATGTCCCATCTTTGTCTTTAAATCTTGCTACAGTTCGGTTTGGAACAAGGATCTGGATTCCTTTCTCGCCTTTCTTAACCGCAAACCCTTTTTCTTTCCAA
>NZ_JAEHCA010000067.1:0-3265 GCF_016483345.1 Bacillus cereus group sp. N24 | reverse complement strand
TCCCCAGTAGGTTTGGACAACGTCCAAGGTTTGATTTGGCGAAGCCGAAATCCCCCTTAGGGGGCACACTCTTTACGATAGTAAAGTATAGTGTGCTATACTTTACATGGAAGTCCACCGAAAAACAGTAGAGAAGTATATATACTTTACAGAGTGGTCGAGAACAAAATTAAGAGAAAAAATGAGGCAAGTTGAGGTGAGGATTCGTGAGTTTTGCTATTTGTAGAATGCAGAAATTTAAAATGCGAGATGTGAAAGGAATCCAGATTCATAATCAACGAGAAAAAGAGAGTCATACAAATCCTGATATTGAAAAAGAACAAAGTCATTTAAATTATGATTTACATAACGATCAGTACATTGATTATTTAAGAACAGTGAAAGAAAAGATTGAACAGAATGTAGAAACCAATCGAGCGATTCGAAAAGATGCAGTTGTGATGTGTGAATTTATAGTAACAAGCGATAGGGATTTTTTTGAACGTTTAAGTGAAGACAATCCAGAATATCAAAAAGAATTTTTTGAAGAAGCATATAGTTTTTTGAAAGAACGATATGGAGAACAAAATATTATACATGCAGCGGTGCATTTGGATGAAAAAACACCTCATATGCATGTGGGAATGGTTCCAGTAACGGAAGAAAAAAAATTGTCGGCAAAACAAATTTTTAACCGAAAAGAGTTAGTTTCACTCCAAGATGATTTTCATGCTCATATGGTAGAGAAAGGTTTTAATTTAAAACGTGGAGTATCTAGTGATAAAAAACATATTGAAACGACGCGTTTGAAGGCTTTAACAGCAAAAGAAGAAGTGCAAGTGTTAGAAGATACTCTTTTAGAGAAAGGGGTAGAGAAACAACAAATAGAGAAATCTATGGAACAGATGAAAAATCGTTTGAATGATTTAAAAAGGGCAGTTAATGTTGGGAAAAAAGTAGAAAACATGTCTGTCAAAGAAAAAGGCGGGCTTATACGCTCTAAAACGGTTGAAATTGGCTTAGAAGATTTTCAAAGGATTAAAACCCTTGCTAAAGCATCAGAGGCCTTTAAAAGGGAAAATGAAACGTTACAGAGACAAAACCATGCATTGAAAGTGAATAATACAGATTTACATACAACTTTAAAACATTTAGAAAAAGAAAAAAAAGAATTAGAACCATATAAAGCGAAATATGAGAGACTTCAAAAATTAGTTGCACAAATGCAGGAGTTTTATAAAGAACGAGTTCCTCAAGGATTGGAGAAATTCCAACAAATCGTAGGATATTGTAAGAAGAAAGTAAATATCACTTTAAATCCATTTAGTAATACTAGATTTAGTGAAAAAAATTTAACAGAACATGAAAGAAAAGGGTATGATCTTGCTTCAAAAGATATACAAAAAAAGACAAAAGAGAAAAATAGAAATAGAGATAGTGGTTTAGAGAGATAAAAAGACATCAAAAGGTACCCAAGAATTTGGGTACCTTTTGATGTTATTCTTTCTCTTTTAATACTTTAATATTGTTGTAATTATATTTGTCAAACAGCGTATTGTTTTCTTTTTTACTTAATAAAATTGTTCCGTTAAAACCAACATATTTTTTCTTATTATGTGCATTTTGAAAAGCTACTTCTGGATTTATTATGTATGCATTAGCTGTACCTACTTTTGCAACATTAATAAAATTATGTTCTTCAAGATATTTAATAGCTTTATATATTGTTGTTCTGCCTTTTCCAAATTCTTCACTTAAAAGTTGTTGTGAAGCCATTACTAGATTGTTATTGTTCATGTTATCTAAAAAGAAGACAAAAATTTCACTAGCTAGCTGATTATCTTTAATTAATAATTGTAGAGCTTTTAACCCCATTCCTTTATACACTTGTACAAATGGAGGATTATCAAGTTCCTTTTTACGTTGTTCTATTTCTTTTTGTTCAGCATCTTTTAAGTCGATTAATTTTTCAACAGAAGACAAGGGTAATCCAGTTAATTCAAGAATTTGCATTAAATCATTTTTACTGATATTAATATCATCTTTATTTGGCAAAATTATCAACCTTTCTTCATGAACATATATGTTCACTTTTGTGAACGTCTTGTTTAAATTATAAAACAAGACGTTCACAAAAACAACGAAATAATGAACGTCTTGTTTTCTTATGTTCACCCCTAGGGTGAACATATATGTTCACCCTAGGGGTGAACATAAGAAAATTATAAACCCTTATTTATCAAGGGTTTATAAGGTTGTCCCTTCTATATCTATTAAAGGGCTATCCACTAATCAATGGACAGGTAGTATTTTTGAGAAAAAAACCTCTCAAAAATCTCCACCTTTTCCGCTTCGCTTTACCATTGATTAGTGGATTTCGGCAGGTTTTGGCATATCGCCAAGCCGAACATACCAAAAACGAGGATTTAGGTAGTACGACTTGGACTAGCAATTTTACCTGCCGAACCGCCTGGATCAACTGTCTATGAATACACTCTTATTCTATATTTTTATGACACTATAAGGGGCTAGCCCCTCGCTACGCTTCACCCCAGCCCTTGCACTCACACCCAAAAACAAGGAAGCCATAAAAGAAAATGTGTTTTTACTAGATGCATATTAAAAAAGACAAGCATAAGCTATATTACGTTTTGGTATAATCTTCTTATCTTTGGAGAGGACTCAAATTTTAATAATAGATTTGAGTCCTCTTTTTTATATCATTATTCTCTAATTACCATATACATATAATGTATTTAAAATTAAATTTAAAGGAGCAGTATGTTGTATGACAAAATTGGAGGAGCTAGAAAAAGATTTTAATCAAATGAATTTAGATTTAAAAGCTTTACAACATGATATGAAAAATTTAGAAGCAAGAATACTAGTGGCTGAAAGGGATGTTTTAACTATTAATAAACAATTAGATAAGATCAGTGCAAACACTACATGGATTTTACGATTGATCGTAAGTGGATTGTTAACAGGAGTACTTGGTGTATTAGCTAAAAACCTGTTATAGAAAAAAAGAGTGTTGGTCAATCAAAACGGACCTAGCGAAGCGAAGGGAGTATTTGACTTGACCAACCCCATTACACCCAAACCCTCTCGGCACTGAACAAACTACCGTTTGTTCCTGCCAACCGGCGAGGGAGTCCCTCAAGGATTGAGGGGTTGGGGAGTTCGATTGAGGGGGTCTGGGGAAGAGTTCCCCAGTAGGTTTGGACAACGTCCAAGGTTTGATTTGGCGAAGCCGAAATCCCCCTTAGGGGGCACACTCTTTACG
>NZ_JAEHCA010000066.1:0-3936 GCF_016483345.1 Bacillus cereus group sp. N24 | reverse complement strand
TAACCGCAAGGACTGTGGAGATAGCCTAATAAATTAGAGTTCGATAGAACTCTTTACTTAGGAATCCCCCTCTTCTACACGAAGTGAAAGTGGGGGTAGTTCAATTACTAACATGGGTTGTACATTGCTTTCTTGTATGATGCCCTCATTATATATCCCTACCAGCATTCATTTCCTATCTAAAATTAATGTTTCTTACATTTAATATTTTAGTGAAGAATCTATTGTTGGAAAAAAGATAAAAAAGAACTGAATTTTTTAAATACTCATTTCCCTTTTCCAAATAACAAGTCTAATCACCGCATAATTCATAGAATTTCCTTTCTATTTTTCAATATATTTACTAAGGGGGAATATGGCATGCTTTTTACAGGGTTCATCATTAATCTATCTATTTTTGCATTCTTAGTTAGTACATCTATTTTTATTCAAGTATTTATAAGTAAAGTAGATTCTAAATCATTTCGTTTATTTTGTGGCATTTACGCAGGTATCATAGCTGCCATTTTAATGATTTTTAATTTTAAGCACATGGGATTGTTTTACGACCTGCGAGTCGTTCCACTAATTATTTCGTTTATTTATTTTGGTCGTACAGCTGGTTGGATTACATTAATGTTTATTCTATTTATGCGTATTTTCTACCTTGGTGGTGATTGGGGACCAGCTTTAATAGCATCTTTAGGAATAGCTATTATATATACTATATTCAAAACATATCTAAAAAATATCCATCCTTTTAAAAGCGTTTTTCTTTATCTAGCTGCTTATCTAGTTATAATTCATGTTGTATTTGGATTCTTTTTTCCTTCTATATCACTTATACTTCTTAACATCCAAGGTACATTTTTTATATCATGCGGACTCTTAATTGGTATTTTTCTTATGGAGTCGTATCAAAAGTTATATGTTTTAACACAAAATTTAGCCAAAGCGAATGAAACATTACTAGAATCAAAGCGAGAATTAAAGGATACCGTACACCAATTGCAAGGAGGTATTTTTAAATTCAAAAAAGTAGGGAAGAATTTTGTCCATACTCTATGTGATGGACAATTATTTTATCAAAACGGGTTTCACTCTCAGCAAGTCGTAGGTAAATGTTTATCTAATATAGATGCTTCAATTATTCCATTTCATTTAATTCCTCGACTATTAAAATATTATCAACAGGCATGGGATGGTGAAGAAGTAACTTTTGAACTACCATGGCCAAATGATGAGGCTACGATACTTTTCTCTCTTAGACCTGTTAAAAGAGAGGGAACAGTGGTTGAGGTAGTTGGTTCTACTGTTGATATAACGAAAAGAATACATGCGGAAAATGAACTGAAGGTTACAAAAGAGCGACTAGAGTCATTTATTAATCATAATGTGGATGCTATCACTATATTTGATTTAGATGGACATTTGTTACAAGCGAATAAAGCTTATGAAAGAATATTTGGTTGGTCAGAAAAAGAATCTGTAGGAAAAAAATTACCTTGCGTACCTGAATTTTTAATAGATCAAACTTTAGAATATATAAACCACATTAAAAATACCAATATGAATGACCCAATTCTTACCCGTTTTGAAACTGTTAGACAAAGAAAAGATAAAACTCTAATTGATGTAAGCCTGACAATTTCGCCTATTTTAGATTTTAGAGGTAATGTAATTGCTTTATCAGGAATTTGTAGAGACATTTCTGAAAGGAAACAAGCAGAAAGAAAACTGCATCAATTACACCAGCAATTAAGTGACAGTGAAATGAAATACCGTGCACTCATCGAACAAGCAACTGATGCAGTATATGTAGTGGAACTGAATGATAATGAATTACCAACCCGCTTTATCGAAGTAAATCCTGTTGCGTGTAAAAGGTTTGGATATAGTAGAGAAGAACTTCTTTCGATGTCATTCCCTAGTAACGTTCCACCAGATTCTCCAATGGTCCAAAGAATCATAGAAAAAATTAGAGAAGGGCAAACATCTTTTACATTACAAGATGAATTTGTTTTTCCTAGAGGAAAAAACCTGACAATTGAATTTTCTGTTCGTGTGTTTAACTTGAATGGCAAAAAAGTTTTCTTAAGCATCTCTCGAGACATCACTGAGCGGCTAAAAACAGAGGAATTATTACGAAAATCGGAGAAACTTGCTGTAGTAGGTCAATTATCCACTGCAATTGCTCATGAAATTAAAAATCCTTTAACAGCAATGAAAGGATTCATACAGTTATTGCAATCACTGGGAAATAAGGATACCGAGCATTACATAGATATAGTGTTATCAGAGATTGAACGTATAGATAGTATTACTAACGAATTTATGACATTAGCAAAACCTGAGGCATTAGAAATTAAAACTAATGACCTGAATGTATTAATGAAGCAAGTTGTAATGTTACTTGAACCTCAAGCGACAATGAATTGCATACAAATTAAAACTCAGTTTACATCTGATACTTCATTCATACTTTGTGAATGTAATCAATTAAAGCAAGTTTTTATAAATATCTTAAAAAATGCAATTGAGGCAACTTCAATGGGAGGGGAAATTTTGATTCAAATCCAATATGCACCTGATCAAAATCAAGTAAACATTCGATTTACTGATTATGGGTGTGGAATTGAACAGGAACGTATACCTTACCTAGGAGAACCATTCTATAGCCTCAAAGAAAATGGTATCGGTTTAGGATTAATGATCTGTTATAAAATTATTGAGAAGCACCAAGGAAAGATATTTATTGAAAGTGAAGTAGGAAAAGGAACAACAGTCAATATAGATCTACCTATATCTACTCTCTGAGGGTGGATTAAATGAAAGTAAACACAAAAAACACAATTGATTATACAAACTTAAGAAATCTAAAATTAAGACCCACACATTTTGATTAAACTTTTTTCAAAATGTGTGGGTCTCCTCTATTTATAAAATCAATATTTACAGCAATACTTTGATCAAGCTATAATTCAAACCAACATAACAAGTCTTTTTATCTCATTCGTTGACGAACAAATACGAATCCACCTAAAGCCAATAACAACATTCCAGCAATATATGAAATCATATCCATTGATGTTCCACCTGTTTTAGGAAGCCATACTGATGTCTTAGAATTTTCTTGAGTAGGTGGATTTTTTGAATCTATACTTGGATCTTTTGGATCCGTACTTGGATCTTTTGGACCTGTACTTGGATCTTTTGGTTCTGTACTTGGATCTTTTGGTTCTGTACTTGGATCTTTTGGTTCTGTACTTGGATCTTTTGGATCCGTACTTGGATCTTTTGGTTCTGTACTTGGATCTTTTGGATCCGTACTTGGATCTTTTATATTCGTGATGTCATAACCATGTACCTCTGATTTATATCCATTCACTGGTTGTTCTTTCAATTCATACTTATATGCATTTCCTTCAGCATCATATGTCGCTAAGTCTGTAAACGCATATTTCCATTCATCTGCTGCGCTCACTTCTTTTGTTGCGATCACTTTGCCATTTTGTAGTAGATCTACCTTGATCATTGTCGGACGATCTTTCGCATTGTCATCCTTCCATGTCTTCGTTCCTTCTACTTTTGTTTCGCCTACTTTTGTATTTGTAATGTCATAACCTTTTACCTCTGATTTATATCCATCTACTGGCTGTTCTTTTACTTCATACTTGTATGCATTTCCTTCGGCATCATATGCAGCTAAATCTGTAAACACGTACTTCCATTCACTTGCTTTACTTACCTCTTGTGTTGCAATTACTTTGCCATTTTGTAGTAAGTCTACTTTGATCATTTCCGGACGATCTTTCGCATTTCCGTCTTTCCATGTCTTCGTTCCTTCTACTTTTGTTTGGCCTACTTTTGTATTTGTGATGTCAGTACCACTTACTTTTGATTCATATCCTGGTACTGCTTGCTCTTTCACTTCATACTTGTATGCTTTACCTTCTG
>NZ_JAEHCA010000065.1:0-5763 GCF_016483345.1 Bacillus cereus group sp. N24 | reverse complement strand
TAGTTGGGACCTTGTCCCTGTGAGAGTAGGACGTCGCCAAGCAAGCTTAAGACGAGTCAGAATGACTCGTCTTTTTTATGTTTTATAAAATAAGCTCGTTATCTGTAGTTTTCTTGAGCTATAAATAACGAGCTTATTTGTGTTAAAAAATAGCAACATGAAAATTCAGTAAAGCTCTGTTTATTATAGTTCTGCTGTATTTTTCACATCAATGAGCTCAAATCGTTCGCAAACGAGTAGCATATCTTCAGAAAAAGTAAAACCAAACTCATTTAGTTCCTTTGTAAAAAAACGAACATGGGTGTCTTTCCAGTAATTATACGTGCAATCTCCTTCGCCTTCAGCGATAGCGAATTCTTCGCTTACTTCATTCATCGGTGTTACAGTTACTTCTATTGTTTTAATAATCGCTACAGGTTCATCCTGACTATTGAGTATAATACTATAATCATTAGTCGTCGGTAGTGGTTCATTTTCTAACTCATAAAAAATGTGACAGGAGCATGTTGCGGTTTTGATACCATCAATTACTAATTGTGCAAGATAATTAGGGGAATCCCCAAATTGCCAAGCTGTAACAGATGCTGGTTTTTCATTGTTTCCCCAATAAGTATCCCAATATGTTTGTGCTAATGGATTCATTTGTATCGTTACCTCACTCTAATTAATATGTAGTCTTTTTATAATCCCTGAGAAATTTACTTATTTGTATGCCTTTGTACTCATTTAAAATTTGTATCGGTGTGTTGTGAATTAAGAAAGAGAATATGCGGAATGAATATGGTTTGTAAACACGTTCTGTCCATATATGGGATTTTTAATTTTCCAATTGTGTCGTACGGTAAAGGATATAACTGTTTGAAGAATATTCGGATTATTAAGGGCGGTTTATTACAACTATGCCATATTGAAGTGAGTAATACTAGAGGTGAAATAGAGAAAAAACTGATATTCCAACTTGAATATCAGTTTAGTAATATGTGACTTATATGAATCTATAGCAATATGAACAGCGTAAATAAGATAGCCAGCAAAATACGATAATATGCAAAAGGTTTTAAACCGATCTTCTCTAAAAGCTTCAAAAAAGTTACTACGGCTAGCATTGCTACTATAAAAGAGGTAATGAATCCTACCGCAAACATAGGGATGTCATCAACGCTTAAATACTTCCAACTTTTTAATAAGTCTAAGCCTGTAGCTCCAACCATTACAGGAAGAGCAATGAGAAAAGAGAATTCAGATGCGGTCTTATAATTTACTTTCGCTAATAACCCTCCAGAAATAGTAGAGCCAGCTCTAGAGAAGCCAGGATATACCGCTAAGCATTGAAATAATCCAATTGTTAATGCTTGACGGTAGGTTAAATCATCCAGTGAATAGGCGGTTGCTTCTGTCTTTTTTACTTCTGCAAAAATCATAAGAATTGCTCCTGCTACAAGTCCAATGACGACAGTATATGGCTGAAATAAGTATGTTTTAATAACACCATGTAATAGTAATCCAGCAACTACCGCTGGGAATACACCAAGAAATACATGGAATGCGTTGAATTTTTTCTCTTTTCGTAGAAGAGGTTTAATATTACATAAAGAAACAAGGCGTTTATAGTATAAAATCGCAATAGCTAAAATTGCGCCTAACTGTATAACGATTTCAAAGGTCTTTGCTCTTTCTCCTTCGAAGCCTAATAAATGTCCGACTAATATAAGGTGGCCAGTAGAAGAGATAGGTAAAAATTCTGCTAATCCCTCTACAATACCGAGTATGAAGGCAATGATGATATCGCTCATAGTTTCACTCCTATAAATTAATGAATATCTACTCTCTTAAAATAGAATAGTGTTGCAATAAATCCGAAAATTGCTGTTGCTGCAATGATGATATAAGAATACTCTGGTGGATATGTGGGTTGTAATTCGTTATTTGCGATATCTAGAGTAGCGGTCCACGGAAATAGATCTTTATGTTTAGAGTTCACGAGCATAAGGTTAATCATTGTAATAATGACCGTTAATATAATAGGTGGTACATAGGTCTTCATTACAACGGTTAATAGTACAATAGGTGAAGACAATAGAAAGAGAAGTCCACCACATATTAAAAATTTTACGAGAGAGCTTAAGAGTAAGATGGTACTAAATCCAGGGAAGCTACCTATTAGCCCTAATAATAAAGTTAGTGTCCAAGCGACTAAAGTAAGCATTATGATCCAAAGAAAGAGAATGATGAACTTACTTATAATAAAGCTAATGCGTGAGACTGGAATAGTTAGTAAATGTTTTAGTGTATCTTCTGTATATTCACGGGTAAACAGATAAGCAATCACTACCCCATATAAGGGGAATCCTATAATTAAAGTAGTATATAAGTTAACTTCGGTGAATAGTTGATGGAACAAAATAGTTGGAGTAGGTTGTTTTGTTTTTATGTGTATATAAGACGCTACGACCACTAAGAAGGGTGCGACACCAGCCCCGATAATGCTAATCAAAAACATATTGGAACGTTTTAATTTTAATAGTTCTGTATAGAGCAGATTAACCAATTGTTCCACCTCCAACTAGATTGGTGAAATAATCTTCTAATCTGTCTTCGCTCATCGCCATTTTTAATACATCGACATCATTAAGAACGAACGTTCTGTTTATGTGTCCTTGCTGTCCAAAATGAGAATAAATACGAATCTTCCCTTCATCATGTACTTCATAATCAAAAATTTGAAGATAACTTTCTAATAGCATCGTGGCTCTATTGTCATTATTCACTTGAAATTCTATGTACTTACGGTTGGTTTTGCGTAGCGTATCAAGAGAAACTTCTTCTAGTAACTTTCCTTCATGGATAATTCCCATACGATCGACTAGTTGTTCTACTTCAGCTAATATGTGACTAGAAATGAGTATCGTTATATTTCTTTCCTGAGCTAAAGATTTAATGAGTTTTCGCATTTCTTTAATACCGATTGGATCGAGTCCATTAGTTGGTTCATCTAGTATGAGTAGTTCAGGGTAGTGGAGAAGAGCACGTGCAATTCCTAAGCGCTGCTTCATTCCTAAAGAATACTTTCCTACTAACTTTGTTGTTTCATGCTGTAAGCCTACTATTTCTAATGCTTCTTCAATGGCATTCTTTTTGTGGATCCCAATTATCTTTGCATTAATTAATAAGTTTTCTTTTGCAGTTAAGTTTTCATAAAACCCTGGAACCTCAACGATAGAACCAATTCTTCTTAAAATATTTTTTTGATTTTGAAATAAGTCTTCTCCGAATATTTCAATATTTCCACTTGTAGGCTTTATAAGGCTAAGTAGCATACGTATGGTTGTTGTTTTGCCCGCACCGTTGCGTCCTATGAATCCATAAACCTCTCCTTGTTGAACATTAATATTTAGATTATCTACTGATTTTTGAGTGCCATATACTTTAGTAAGGTTAGTCGTTTTTATAATTGTATGTATAGGAGACACCTACTTTCTATAAGTTCTTACTTACATAATAAGAAGGAAGGCTTAACTGCATATTAATCATTTCTTAACTATTTCTTAAAAGAAGTGTATTTTGGAATGGAAAAACCAAAAGTAGTTCGTTTCCATGGGATACTTTCAACCCATATATGCCCACCATTTCTCTCCACGAGCGCTTTAGAAATCGAAAGCCCGAGACCGCTACCACCAAAAGAGGAGGTTCTTGATTGTTCGCTTCGGTACATTCGCTCAAATATGTTTTGTAAATCATGTTTTGGAATGCCAGGGCCTTTGTCCCAAATAAGAAGTTCATATTCTGTATTGGTTTCTAGTAGTTCGATTCCTACTGTTTTCCCATCTTTTCCGTAATAAATGGCATTTTTTATTAAATTACCTATAATTCGCATAAGGCTAAGGTGATCTGCGATGATAGGACAAGTAGATTCTGGTATAAGAACCTGTAGTTCGATATTATGTTTTGAGAGTTCAGGTAAAAAATCGATTAAAGCTTCTCTAGTAACTTCAGAAAAGTCGAGTTCTTCTTCTTTTAGTGGGAATTCATTGGCGTCTAGCTTTGCCATATTGAATATTTCATCAACTAGATGTTTTAAGTTATTTGATTTCATATAAAGTATTTTAAGATATTCTTGCTTTTCTATTTCAGAAGCAGCTACTCCATCTTTTAAAGCATCGATATATCCAATAATGGAGGTGAGTGGCGTTCGGATATCATGCGAGATACTAGACAAAAGTTGTTTTCTAGATTCCTCGTATCTTTTTGCTTCAATCCGAACCTTTTCTAATTCAGCTATTAGTTCGTTTATTGAAAAAACGATATGATGTAAGGAACGGTCATTGCTTGTGAATAATCTCGTTTGTAAATTTCCGTTTAATACACGACTTAATTTAGTATTCATTGATTTGTGATTTTGAATAAATTGTATCCTTGAAAAGAAGAGATAAGTTGTAATTAAGATAAGGGTAATAAATAAAGACATTTTTACTCTTGGGCCCATTTGTATATTTAAAAGTCCGCAAATGATAAGTTGTAATGAAATAAGGAAGAGGGTTTTATCAGTCTTCAAGCTTTTCACCTACAAACTTATAACCAATTCCCCATATAGTTTGAATGAATTTTGGATTAGAAGAATCGATTTCTATTTTCTTTCTAAGTTTTCGAATATGTACCATAACGGTATTGTCATCTTCTATATAATTATCGTCCCACACATTTCGGAAGAGCTGCGTTTTTGTAAATACTTGCCCTGGGTTTGAAGTAAAGAATTTTAATAGTTCCAGTTCTTTTCCGGTTAAGTTGATTTCCTCTTTATTTGTATGAACTGTATATGTATTTAAATTGATAGTGAGTCCTTTAAAAGCTAAAGTTGTTTTTTCTTGAACGGTATTGTTACTTCCAAGAACTAAAAAACGCCGCATAAGAGCTTTTACTCGTGCAACCACTTCGTGAATGCTGAAAGGTTTCGTAATGTAATCATCAGCGCCAATGCTTAAACCTAAAATTTTATCAACTTCGTGATCTTTAGCGGTCAGCATTAATATCGGTACGTTAGTTTTATCTCTAAGCTTTCTACATACTTCAATACCATCTACTTTTGGCATCATAATATCTAATATAACGAGGTTATAATTGTTTTTATTAAATAACTGCAAGGCTTCATCGCCGTTAATCGCAGTATCTACCATATATAATTCTCGTTCTAAATATATTTTTAATAAATTTCGAATTTCTTTATCATCGTCTGCTATAAGAATACGTATATCTTTCATATTATCACCTGTTTCTAATAGAGTTTTATTGGTAGTACAACATGATAAGCAAAGAGGTACATTAGGGAATACAATAACTCTCTAATTATATACTAGTATTTGTTAAAATGAGGTTGCTAGTTTCTTTAGGGAAATCATTCTTATAAATTAAGTAAGGTGTGACGAATAAAGTATTTAATTGAATATGTTTTGGAGGATAGATTTAGTAAAGAGAAGGAGAAGAGAGTTTCTCGTTAATGAAACTATTGTAGGGGCTTATATAGCCTAAAGGGTATGAACATATTTAAATTAAATTTATTTGTAAAAAAGTATTGACGATTAGAGTATAGGGGTGTAATATAGAACAAGTCGCCGATGACAACAACGTCGAAAGCGACAAACGAAATAAAAAACTTAGTTGACATCAATTAACGAAAATGTTAACATAAGGGAGTCGCAAATGAGCGACCAAGTAGTTCTTTGAAAACTGAACGAAACAAACAACGTGAAACGTCAATTTTTATTTTTA
>NZ_JAEHCA010000064.1:0-6260 GCF_016483345.1 Bacillus cereus group sp. N24 | reverse complement strand
AAGATATCAATCAAATATAAATTAGCTGAAAAAGAAGTACTCATTCCATTGAGTGCTTTTTTGTTTGTTGGAATGTTTTTGATCGCTAATTTTTTACTCAACTTATCTTTAGAGCTGATAGAAACAACATTTAGTGATTTATTACATCCTAAACCATTTCATATGGAGGTAGGATTTCTTTTTCAGATGCCAATTGTAGAACATCCAATTTACTACATGCTTGTTTTCCTTGTAGTGATTGGAACTATAGCGAGAACAGTATATAAACTGAGGTCTTCTTTTAAAGATTTAAATAATCATCAGAAAGGGTCTAGTCGCTTTACAGAAGTTGAAGAGTTGAAAAAACAGTATCGAGCTGTACCAGATCGAGAGGAAACATTTAAAGGTGGCGGTGGTGTTGTTATTTCCCGGCTAGGTAACAAGGTATTTATTGATGATAGCCCGGTAAATAATTTAATTATTGGTACAACACGCTCTGGTAAAGGGGAAACTTATGTGTTTCCTACAATTGATGTCTATTCTAGAGCAGAACATAAACCATCATTAATACTGAATGATCCCAAGGGCGAATTATTTAGCGCTTCAAAAGAAACGTTGGAAAAACGAGGGTATCACATTGAAGTCTTGAACTTGTTAAACCCACTCGATTCTATGAGCTATAACTTATTGCAGCTTGTTAAAGATGCCTATAAAGATGGAGATTATTCAACGGCACAGGCATTATGTAAGACGCTCTCACACACTTTGTATTACAACCCAACTGTAAAAGATCCTTTTTGGCAACAGTGCGCTATGAGCTTGTGTAACGCCATGATATTAGCCGTTACAGATAAATGTATTGCGGAGGGTACAGAAGAAAAAATCACAATGTATGCAGTTGCAAATATGTTATCAGAACTTGGTTCAAAAGAGGTAATCGTAGATCCGGAAGCTGATCCACAAAATGCATTAGATTTATACTTTGAAGGCTTACCAGCGGATAGTGTTGCGAAGATGCAATATGCAACTTCAAACTTCTCAAAAGGAACGACACGAGGCGGGATTTTCACCCAAACAATGAACGGACTTTCTATTTTTACATTTGATGAAATCGCTAAAATGACCGCAAAAAATAGTGTGGATTTAAAACGTGTCGGTTTTGGAAAAACAATAAAAGGAAAAGTGACACCTAGAAAACGAGTAGACATTGTATTTCCAGATGGCTCAAAGGAGTCTATCAAGGCAGATATTACAGGACGTTTTGCATTAGATTTCAAACAAGTAATACAAGTTGGAGATACCATTCAATGTATTGAAAAGGAAAATCCTCAAACGAAAACATCTATTTCTATTACAAAAATAGATGAAAAAACGGGTCATACAGAATTTAAAGTAGTAGAAGAAAATGAAGATGTGCAAGTAATAAAAGTGGATTATTTTGATAAACCAGTCGCTATTTTTATGATTACACCAGACTTTGATTCTTCGAACCATGTGATTGCTTCTATTTTCGTAAGACAGCTTTATTTCATATTAGCTAAGGGTGCATCGCTTGCTCGTGGAGGGAAATGTCACCGTGAAGTGGTTTTTTGCTTAGATGAGTTTGGAAATATGCCGAGTATCGAAGGAATGGCGAATATTATTACGGTCTGTCTTGGTAGAAATGTTCGCTTTAACCTGGTAATCCAGGCATATTCACAATTGAAAAATAAATATGGGGAAGATGCAGATACCATTGATGGAAACTGTGGGAACACCATCTACATTCTAACAAACGATCAAGAAACAGCCGAAAAAGTGTCCAAAAAGTTGGGGAATAAGACAATTAACCTACCTTCTCGAAGTGGAAAAGGTCTTTCTACTGATAAAAATAAAACGGAAGGTCTAGATCAACGCCCATTGTTAACACCGAATGAACTAATGAGTTTTAAAGAAGGAGAAAGTGCCGTTATTCGTGTCATAAAACGTCAAGATAATAATAGAAAGCGTATCAGACCACGTCCAATTTATAATACGGGAGAAACAGCTTTAAAATATAGATGGGAGTACTTAGGAGTAGAGTTCGATACAGATAAATCTATTTTAGATATAGATATCGACTCCTTACATGATGATGTAGAACCGAAAAAACTGATTGTAGATTTTCTAGGAGAAAGAAAGGAAGAACAAATCAAGAAAGAACCATCAGAACCAAAACAGGAAGATTTGCCACCAGTAGAGACATCGCAGCCAGTAGAAGAACCAACAATGATGGGTATTGATGAAGAGATTCCGGAAGAGGCATATCAGCAGGAAGACAGCCCGTTTGATTCCCTTTCCATTGAAAATTGGAAAGAAAAAACGGTTAATGAATTTTTCGAATCTGATTTAGCAGTTTTGAAACTGGTTGATAAGTTCTTTTTAGCGCAATTAGGTAAATCAATAGATGAAGTTGAAAATCAAGAAATGGGCGAGTTTTACAGTGAATTTCAAATGTTAGCTCACAATGACCACATCGACAAAATTGTCTATCAAGCAGTCGAAAACAAGATTAATCGAATCTTGCGTGATTTAGAAGAAAAAGAACAAGTAACAAGTTAGAAAGCACTCAAATAATTGAGTGCTTTTTTGATTCCAAACATAAAGGAGGAAGAGGGAATGTGTGTACCGACAATCACGGATAAAATGCAATTGATTTTAGATAGTTACTCGCCATTTGTAACAGAAGAAAATGAGGTCATTCTTGGTCTAGAAGATGCGGTTCTTTTCCTTTCAGTAGATCGGGAACAAAAAGGAAAATTGATTATTCGTATCGACAGACTAAATGAGAGAGTGAATTGGACAGCAAAAGAAGTATTAGGACAGTAATAAGCATGAGAGGAGGATAAATAGTGAAAGATGAAGAGATTTTAAAGGTCTTAGAAACGTTCTCGGATTATCTTCAAGTAGGAGACATCGTGAATTATGTATTGCGTTGGCTAGGATGGTTTCTAATTGTAGGATTATCTTTAGTTGTAGATGCTTTAGAAGGTGTGACAGATGCCATACTGGGGATTAAAGGATTCTTTAATTCACCAGAAATACAAAATTTTGTTGATATGCTATATCCATTGTTTGTCGTTCTTTTAGCCATATCGTTTTTATATATTGGCTACATGTTTATTATGAACAAACAAATGAATCGTTCTCAAATTATCATCAATATTTTCATAACATTGAGTGTACTTTGTTTATTAAGTACTGGTATGACAAAGGTCGATAAGTTCACCGATGATGCCATAGCTGTTGTAAAATCAGAACAAAAAGGTTCCTTAAGTGATGAAATTATTAAAAAGAATATAACCGATGTTGCAGTAATAGATCAAAATGGATGGAAAAAGAAAGAAGATATGAATCCGAAAAACAATATTCCTGAAAAAAATATTAGACAGATAGATATTACTGAAAAAATAGATAAAGATTTTGCGTTCACAAAGGATAAAAATTTATCGGATGATGGTCAGAAAA
Organism: Bacillus cereus group sp. N24; assembly: GCF_016483345.1. Classification (NCBI taxonomy): domain Bacteria; kingdom Bacillati; phylum Bacillota; class Bacilli; order Caryophanales; family Bacillaceae; genus Bacillus; species Bacillus cereus group sp. N24. Next base: position 2,795 of record NZ_JAEHCA010000064.1, on the reverse strand, counting down.
TATTGCAGAATAAAAGAGTAATGGATGCGTTAGGAGTAGCATCTTTAGCCGAATTAAAAGATGGATGGTTTGATTTCTTTCCAGAAAAGTATTATCGCTGGCATTGGAATTTCTGGAATATATTCTTTACTTTACTGATAACAGGATTAACGTTGTTATTGGTGAGTATTAAATTAGCTAGGTTATTTTATGAATTGGCATTTAACTACTTGTTAGCTAACATATTAGCACCAGCCGATGTTGCGAATGGTCAAAAGTTAAAAGCTGTATTATCTAATATCCTCAATATATTTATAGCAACAATTATGATATTCCTTTCTTTGAAGCTATATATAATGGGAACAACGTTTCTCCATGATAAATTAAGTGGTGTGCCGTATCTGATTGCATTAGCCGCATTTAGTATGGCAGTTCTAGATGGTCCGGCAGTCGTAGAAAGGTTATTCGGTATAGATATTGGATTAAAGAGCAGTTGGGGCATGTTAGTAGGTGGTTACGCACTTGGTAAAGGAATCGCTGGTCTTGCAAGTTCAAAACCAATGAAGGGTCTCGGAAATATGATTGGAAAAGGAGCGAAAGGTGCAGCGCAAGGAACTGGTGTTGCAGCGGCTAAAACCGCAAGTGCGGCAGCGATGGCAACAGGTGGAATGGCTGGTCTCATAAGTGGCTTGAAAAATGGAAATGAATCTGAAAATAAAGATTCATTGCAAGATCAAATGAAAAAAGCTGGTGAGAAGAAAGCAAATGTAAATGATGTAGCAAATAAGGAAAAAGAAAAAGGTAACTTAAATAAGGAAAAAGATAAAAAGAATGGTGGTACGCCATCTATTCAAGAAGACATGAAAAAAGGAGGGAACGAAAACCCAGGGATAGCGAATGGGCAAGAATCAGGTACTACAAGCCTTCAAGATGAAATGAAAGAAGCTGGAAAAGCAAATGGAACAAGCGCAGGGAATCAAACACCAGGAACAGTAAGACAAGGAGCAAGTGAAGGAATTCAAACAGCAGGAACAGTAAGACAAGGAGCAAATGAAGGAGGTCAAACACCAAGCCCGGCACCAGTAGAAGCATCAAGACCAGTACCAAGCGGAAGTAGCCCGGCACCAATGGAAACACCAAGATCAGTGCCAAGTGGGGGAAGCCCGGCACCAGTAGAAACACCAAGATCAGTACCAAGTGGAGGAAGCCCGGCACCAGTAGAAGCATCAAGGCCAGTACCAAGCGGAAGTAGCCCGGCACCAATGGAAACACCAAGATCAGTGCCAAGCGGAAGTAGCCCGGCACCAGTAGAAACACCAAGATCAGTACCAAGTGGAGGAAGCCCGGTATCAGCCGACAATGTAACGGTGACACATAGTAGCCCAATAACTCCTTATGAAAGTGATAAGGAAGTGGCAGCAAGTAGCAGTCAGGAAACACGGACATTAGGACAATATACAACTGATAAAGTTAAAAATACAACATCATCCGTGAAACAAAAGGTAAGAGGAGTACAAGAACGCATTCATAATTCTGAAACGGTACAGAATACAAAGCGTTTTTATCAGATGGGGCAAAACACGGGTAAAAGTTGGAGAGATATTGTAAACAAAAATAAAAATAATACAGATAAAAAATAAGCGTACGATTACGCTTATTTTTTATTGTCGAAAAGGAGGGAATCCCGATGAGAAGCTATCGGATTCCGAAGGAAATCAGTACAGAATTACGGATTAATAAAGTGCTTTATTTAATAGATTTCTTTTTATTAATTGGCTTATTAGTTGTAACGATGATTCTTAGGAATTTTGTACATGATTCCTTTCAATTACCGTTTGTTATTTTCATGGCAGTTATTGCAATTATCATGATTTGGCGACCAAGTACGAATCCTCAAAAACGAATGTATGAAGTGTTGATTATTACATTGCTAAGAAGAAAAGGTGCATATTGCGCCATTGATAACGATCAATAAGGGAGGGATCACATATGGCGTTATTCAGCGAAAAAGATGTAGAGAAAGAAGAACTAAAACAACTAGAAAGACCAAAGAAAAATACATTTCGATTTAACGAAAAAAATGTAAAAGAATCAATTTCTGAACCAAAAGAAATTGTGAAGGTGGTACCCGACAAAAAGAAAGAAGAAAAAACAAAGGTAGAACCAAAAGTAAAAAAACAGAAGAAAGAAAAGCCAAAGAAAGACGTTTCGAAAAAGAAAAATCCAAAACTGTTAGGTTTTTTATCTAGAAAAAAGAAAGAAACACCACCAAAGGTAAAGAAAAGTATTGCGGAAATTATGCAAATTGTAGACATGACAGAGGATGGCATATTTGAACTGAAAAATGAGGAGTTTTTAGAAATTCTTCAAGTGGAAGGTGACGATATGTTCTCTAAAAATAGCGACGAACAAGCATTTGTTATTTTCTCACATGCTTATTTTTATCAAGCCTACAAACAGTCTATTAAACTCGTTTTTTTAAACTTTCCATGTCAAACAACTGAACAACAACGTTATATAGAGAAGAAAATTAAAGAATGTACCAGTCCTTTGTATGAACGAATTTTAAATCAAAAGTTAAAAGAACTGCAGTTTTTAGAATGGGGCAGAACAAATCGGGAAGCCTTCTTATTTATTTACGGAGAAACGGAATTAATCGTAAAAGAACGTGTGGATGCAGCAAAGCGGTATATTAAACGCTCTACCGAACTATTAGATGTGGATGAAGAGAAAAAGTTGGAGCTTATGTTTAAATTGTTTAATCAAAATGCAAAATTGGGAACGAAAAATATATGGTAGTAAGGGGGAAACAAGAT
>NZ_JAEHCA010000063.1:0-7014 GCF_016483345.1 Bacillus cereus group sp. N24 | reverse complement strand
GATCTACAGAACATCTAAGGGGGAGAGAATAACATGCCTTTAAATTATGAGAATCTGTACAAAAAAATGGGAATTGTATTTCTTGGTGGTTCGTTGATATTGAGTACGACAGGGTGCAGTTGGTTTGGAAGTAAGGAATCATCAAAAAGTAAAACAGCTATTACAAAAAAGGTAGATAAGAATAAGCCGGATGAAAAGAAAGAAGATCTGAACAAACATGATTTTGAAGCAATTACAGAGAATGCAATTCAAAGTAAGGATAATGAAGTTGCTTATGTACTCGAAGAGCTGGATAAATCAAAAATTAATTTTAAAGAAAAATCTATTGTAAGTAATCTTCAAAATGGGGATGACACCACTTCTCGTGTTCTAGCACTCTTTGATAAAGTAACGACAGATAAATCAATTCAAGATACAACAAAAGATAATGTGATTGCAGCCATTACAGATAATAAGCCACAAGTCACCGTGAATGGAGATCATTTTGCATTTGGCGATCAAAATATTGATTCTTCAGTAGCGAGTATAGGAGATATTCTTCCACCAGAGAAGAAACCAGACGCAATTGTGACCCTACCAATTATAACGGAAGGTGAGAATGGTAATACGGAAAATACAGGGACAGAAAAACCAAAGCCACCTATAGAGACGGAAAAACCAACAAATCCAGAAAAACCAACAGATCCAGGTAAACCAACAGAACCAGAGAAGCCAACAGATCCAGAAAAACCAACAGAGCCAGGTAAACCAACAGAGCCAGGTAAACCAACAGAACCAGAAAAACCAACAGAACCAGAGAAACCAACAGAGCCAGAGCAACCAGAGCAGAAGCCGGAACAAAACCAGCAAGAAAAGGACCCTCAATCTCAATCTCAATCCAATACCATTGTGTAAATATATAAAGTTTAATAATAAGAAAGGGAGCGATAGTATGTTGAAGTTAGGAAAAGCTGAAAAAATTATTGAAGTAGAAATAGAGGAACTTCAGGAAAGTGAATTAAGTAATGTAAATACTTTGGTAGTTGGTTCACCAGGAACAGCGAAAGATCTTACTGTTACTGTTCCTAATATTCTTTTTGAAGAAAATAAGAATATATTTGTGTTTGATGTAAATAATGAATTGGCAAACCCTTATGCGTATAAGGGTTTGGATGAATATAAGGAAAAACAAGGATACAAGATATGGCGATATGACCTTATGGAAGAAGGCTTGTTGGATAGAATTAATCATATTTTGACGACACAAGATAATGGAAAACACTTTGTTCATATCCACTTTAAACAAGAAGTATTCACAGTGTACGATCGAAGGTATAGGGAATTGACAGAACATCAGAACAAAATCAAAGAACTCGTATATCAAGTTATGTGTCAAATTCGTTTGAGTAATGATGATAAAGCAAAAAGAAGGTTTCATCTCTTTCTTATGAATGCTGATAGTTATTATTCTAATAACATAGCTGAATGTTTCGCTACATTTCGGGGTTATAACATTGGAATAACAATGAGTGTAAGTTCTGTAAAAAATGTTGATGAAACACTTTTAGAAAATACATTTTATATTGTTTTGAAAGCACAAAAAGATAAGGAGGAAGCCAATTGTATTACTGAAAAATTAAAATATCACCATCTTAATTGTTTTGGTACAAAATTTACACCATCTGAATATGGAAGTTTGCTAATTTCAACACCATTAACAGCTAGTATGTTGCAGGATTTACCTAATGATATGGCTCTTGTATGTAAAAGAATCATTTGCCGAAAAGATAGAACACATAAGGAAGCTGGTTGGAATCGTTTGGTAGAGACATATAATGCTATGGAAATCTTGTTGTGTAAATAAAAGAAACTAAAGGTTATGAAATTTAGAAGTTTGTCAAAAAGGTACTCATAAAAAGAGTGCCTTTTTAATTTGAAAATACATGTAATCTAATTTTTTTACTGAAAGGAGTCATATAGATGTTTGTTAATAGTGCAAATTTAGTACAAATTTCAAGTCTAGATAAAAGTTTAATGGTGGTAGGTCGAGTGGGAACAGGGAAAACGAGGGAATTGAAGAAAATGGCTTTAAGTTTATCAAAAGTTTTAGTGTTAGATCCACTGAGGGAATATGAAGACGAAGTATTCGGGAAGGAGGATCATGTGACTTTACAACACTTGGAGTGTGAATCGAATGAAGGGTATGGGAATTTTAAAATTACAGAAGATGTGATAAATATAGCTAAACAATTTGAATATGTAATTGTAGATGAAACCAATTATTTACGTCAGGAAGACTTTATATGCTTTCTTCAGCAGATGAAGGATTCCGACATAAAAGTAATAGCAAGTTTTCAAAACATGCCATCAGATGCCCAAATTACTAAGAAATTTGGATATATCATATCTTTAGATGTAACGAAGGATTTCGATAAAATAACAGAGTATGAAAAATATAATTATGATTCGGGATTTGGCTTAAAGAAGTAATACGTGTGGCTAGATTGAATAGAGGTGATGCTTTGATATGTATAGTGAAAAGATATCAATCAAATATAAATTAGCTGAAAAAGAAGTACTCATTCCATTGAGTGCTTTTTTGTTTGTTGGAATGTTATTGATCGCTAATTTTTTACTCAACTTATCCTTAGAGCTGATAGAAACAACTTTTAGTGATTTATTACATCCCAAACCGTTTCATATGGAGATAGGATTTCTTTTTCGGATGCCAATTGCAGAGCATCCAATATACTACTTGCTTGTTTTCCTTGTAGTGATTGGAACTATAGCGAGAACAGTGTACAAATTGAAATCTTCCTTTAAAAACTTAAATAATCATGAGAAAGGATCTAGTCGTTTTACAACAGTTGAAGAGCTGAAAAAGCAGTACCGAGCTGTACCAGATCGAGAGGAAACATTTAAAGGTGGCGGTGGTGTTGTTATCTCCCGATTAGGTGACAAGGTATTTATTGATGATAGCCCGGTAAACAATTTAATCATTGGTACAACTCGCTCTGGTAAAGGGGAAACTTATGTATTTCCTACAATTGATGTCTATTCTAGAGCAGAACATAAACCATCATTAATACTGAACGACCCCAAGGGCGAGCTATTTAGTGCCTCAAAAGAAACGTTGGAAAAACGAGGGTATCACATTGAAGTCTTGAATTTGTTAAACCCACTCGATTCTATGAGCTATAACTTATTGCAGCTTGTCAAAGATGCCTATAAAGATGGAGATTATTCAACAGCCCAAGCATTATGCAAAACACTCTCACACACTTTGTATTACAACCCAACTGTAAAAGATCCTTTTTGGCAACAGTGCGCTATGAGCTTGTGTAATGCCATGATATTAGCCGTTACAGATAAATGTATTGCGGAAGGTGCAGAAGAAAAAATTACAATGTATGCAGTTGCAAATATGTTATCAGAACTTGGTTCAAAAGAGATAATCGTAGATCCGAAAGCCGATCCACAAAATGCATTAGATTTTTACTTTGAAGGCTTACCAACGGATAGTGTTGCGAAAATGCAGTATGCAACCTCAAACTTCTCAAAAGGAACGACACGAGGCGGGATTTTCACCCAAACCATGAACGGACTTTCTATTTTTACATTTGATGAAATCGCTAAAATGACAGCAAAGAATAGTGTGGATTTAAAACGTGTCGGTTTTGGAAAAACGATAAAAGGAAAAGTAACACCTAGAAAACGAGTGGAAATTGTATTTCCAGATGGCTCAAAGGAGTCTATTAAAGCAGATATTACAGGACGTTTTGCATTAGATTTTAAACAAGTAATACAAGTTGGAGATACCATTCAATGTATTGAAAAGGTAAATCCTCAAACGAAAACATCTATTTCTATTACAAAAATAGATGAAAAAACGGGGCATACAGAATTTAAAGTAATAGAAGACAATGAAGATATACAAGTAATAACAGTGGATTATTTCGATAAACCAGTGGCTATTTTTATGATTACACCAGACTTTGATTCTTCGAATCATGTGATAGCTTCTATATTTGTAAGACAACTCTATTTTATATTAGCCAAAGGTGCATCCCTTGCCCGTGGTGGGAAATGTCACCGTGAGGTGGTTTTTATCTTAGATGAGTTTGGCAACATGCCGAGTATCGAAGGAATGGCGAATATTATTACGGTCTGTCTTGGTAGAAATGTTCGCTTTAACCTTGTAATCCAGGCATATGCACAATTGAAAAATAAGTATGGTGAGGATGCAGATACGATTGATGGAAACTGTGGGAATACAATTTACATTCTAACGAACGATCAAGAAACCGCTGAAAAAGTGTCCAAAAAACTAGGGAATCAGACGATTAACCTACCTTCCCGAAGCGGAAAAGGTCTTTCTACTGATAAAAATAAAACGGAAAGTCTAGATCAACGACCACTGTTAACAGCAAATGAACTTATGAATTTTAAAGAAGGAGAAAGTGCCGTTATTCGTGTCATAAAACGTCAGGATAATAACAGAAAAAGGATCAGACCTCGCCCGATTTATAATACGGGGGAAACAGCCTTAAAATACAGATGGGAGTACTTAGGAGTAGAGTTCGATACAGATAAATCTATTTTAGATATAGATATTGATTCTCTACATGATGATGTAAATCCAAAATCACTTATTGTAGATTTTCTAGGAAAGAGAAAAGCAAAACAAATTGAGAAAAAAACATCAGAACCAGAACAAGTACAAGAACAAGAAGCTTCTTCCCAAATAGAGACACCGCAGCCAGTAGAAGAACCAACAATGATGGGAATTGATGAAGAGATTCCGGAAGAGGCGTTTCAGCAGGAAGATAGCCCGTTTGATTCCCTCACCATTGAAAATTGGAAAGAAAAAACGGTTAATGAATTTTTTGAATCTGATTTAGCGGTTTTGAAATTGGTTGATAAGTTCTTTTTAGCACAGTTAGGGAAAGTAATAGATGAGGTTGAAAATCAAGAAATGGGCGAGTTTTACAGTGAATTTCAAATGTTAGCTCACAATGACCATATCGACAAAAGTGTTTATCAAGCAGTCGAAAACAAGATTAATCGAATCTTGCGTGACTTAGAAGAAAAAAAACAAGTAACAAGTTAGAAAGCACTCAAATGATTGAGTGCTTTTTTGAATCCAAATATAAAGGAGGAAGAGGGAATGGGTGTACCGACAATCACGGATAAAATGCAATTGATTTTAGATAGTTACTCGCCATTTGTAACAGAAGAAAATGAGATCATTCTTGGTTTAGAAGATGCGGTTCTTTTCCTTTCAGTAGATCGGGAACAAAAAGGAAAATTGATTATTCGTATCGACAGACTAAATGAGAGAGTGAATTGGACAGCAAAAGAAGTATTGGGACAATAGCAAACATGAGAGGAGGGTAAATAGTGAAAGATGAAGAGATTTTAAAGGTTTTAGAATCGTTCTCGGATTATCTTCAAGTGGGAGACATCGTGAATTATGTATTGCGTTGGCTAGGATGGTTCTTAATTGTAGGCTTATCTTTAGTTGTAGATGCTTTAGAAGGTGTGACAGATGCCATTTTGGGGATTAAAGGATTCTTTAATTCACCGGAAATACAAAATTTTGTTGATATGTTATATCCATTGTTTGTCGTTCTTTTAGCCATTTCGTTTTTATATATTGGCTACATGTTTATTATGAACAAACAAATGAATCGTTCTCAAATTATCATCAATATTTTCATAACATTGAGTGTACTTTGTTTATTAAGTACTGGTATGACAAAGGTCGATAAGTTCACCGATGATGCCATAGCGGTTGTGAAATCTGAACAAAAGGGTTCTTTAAGTGATGAAATTATTAAGAAGAATATAACGGATGTTGCAGTGATAGATCAAAATGGATGGAAAAAGAAAGAAGATATGAATCCGAAAAATAATATTCCGGAAAAAAGCATTAGACAAATTGATATTACTGAAAAGATAGATAAAGATTTTGAATTTGCGAAGGATAAGGAATTATCTGAGGGTGGTCAAGATATTCTTAAGTATAAAAGGGTAATGGATGGGATGGGAGTCGCATCTTTAGCTGAATTAAAAGATGGATGGTTTGATTTCTTTCCAGAAAAGTATTACCGCTGGCATTGGAATTTTTGGAACATATTCTTTACTTTACTGATAACAGGATTAACTTTGTTGTTAGTAAGTATTAAGTTAGCTAGATTATTTTATGAATTGGCATTTAACTATTTGTTAGCGAACATATTAGCACCAGCCGATGTTGCGAATGGTCAAAAGTTAAAAGCTGTATTATCTAATATCCTCAATATATTTATAGCAACAATTATGATATTCCTTTCTTTGAAGCTATATATAATGGGAACAACGTTTCTCCATGATAAATTAAGTGGTGTGCCGTATCTTATTGCATTAGCCGCATTTAGTATGGCAGTTCTAGATGGCCCGGCAGTCGTAGAAAGGTTATTCGGTATAGATATTGGATTAAAAAGCAGTTGGGGCATGTTAGTAGGTGGTTACGCACTTGGTAAAGGAATTGCTGGTCTGGCAAATTCCAAACCAATGAAGGGTCTAGGAAATATGATTGGAAAAGGGGCGAAAGGTGCAGCGGAAGGAACTGGTGTTGCAACAGCTAAAACAGCAAGTGCGGCAGCAATGGCAACAGGTGGCATTGCTGGTCTCATAAGTGGCTTGAAAAATGGAAATGAATCTGAAAATAAAGATTCATTGCAAGATCAAATGAAAAAAGCTGGTGAGAAGAAAGCAAATGTAAATGATGTAGCAAATAAGGAAAAAGAAAAAGGTAACTTAAATAAGGAAAAAGATAAAAAGAATGGTGGTACGCCATCTATTCAAGAAGACATGAAAAAAGGGGGGAACGAAAACCCAGGGATAGCGAATGGGCAAGAATCGGGAACAACAAGTCTTCAAGATGAAATGAAAGAAGCTGGAAAATCAAATGGAGCAAGTGAAGGAGGTCAAACACCAGGAACAGTAAGGCAAGGAGCAAGTGAAGGAAGTCAAACAGCAGGAACAGTAAGA
>NZ_JAEHCA010000062.1:0-7095 GCF_016483345.1 Bacillus cereus group sp. N24 | reverse complement strand
TACTTGTCATTGATTTAACGCTGTCACAAGCGGATAAACCAAATAATAATAGAGCTCCAATAAGTAATACTGCTAATTTTTTAAACATAGTTGTTCATTCCTCCTAATGTAAATAAATCCGTAAATATAATAACAAATTATCTATCTTTATATTGTCATATATTGTCGAACGAAAATAAAAAAGAGAGCTGGAGCCTTCAAGGAGGTATGGAAACAACTATGAGCTTCGAGGGCCATCTTGGAATTCAATACTACAATTCATTTTTGGGAAGTGTATTTGAGAGCCTTTTATTTTTGGATTATAAGAGTGCTCTCACATTTACGACAAGCAATCTTCTCTTCCTCAAAAATGAATAAGTTTTCAGCATCACATTCTGGGCATACAACCGCAAATGGTGTTTTTATATTTTTATAACATAGGAAAGAAAGGGCTGCCAGGATTAGAGCTGGTATAACAAGCATCATAATTAAGAATAGGCCCGCAAAAACGCCTCCAATTATGGAAAGTGGTTTCATTAGTTTTCTACCCACGGAGTTTACTTGATTATCCTTCTTACGAAAAGCAGTAACAATGTAAGTTTTGGTTTCTCTTACCTGCTCAAATGCTCTTACCGTATTGTAATCTTGTTCATTCATAGTGGGATAGGAAGTGTTTTGCCCTTGAAACCCTCGTTGTATATAATAGTTGTTTGACTCAGCTATTCGTGGTGTATACGAGATTCCAGTTCCAGGTATATAAGTTGTTATTCTTGATTCAGTTGGAATGGAGTTCCCTCCCGTACCTGTGTATGTAAAGTTAATTTTCACACCCGGGGAAACTTGGATAATTCTACGAAACTTATAACCCATAATATTGTATCCTCTCCATCTAATTAATATAATTATTTACTAATTATAACAAATTTTTAACTTAAAATTAATATATTAAGTTAAAGCAAATTAATAAAAAGATTAATATTGAAGTTTACTAATTTAAGGCGTTTTAGGAGTCCTTTTTTATAAAGAAAAGACCCCCTAAGGTGCCTTCCTACGACTTGGACTATCCTGTATTAATGCCGTTTCGATCAGCAAATTAAATTATAAAAATAATTTGTTATATTTCCATGTACCCTAGCTCATATAATGTATAAGGAGATTATTGGTTAATTAATAGTGCACATATATTAGGGAGGTACATAAGCCATGTTAGAGGTAATTACGGCATTTTTCTTACTAATTCTCCATTCCATTGTTTATCTCTTTTCAAGTGGAGAAACTAAGCAAATAGCAAAAAACATATAAAAGAAATTCTTAATAGTCCTGATGGAATAATAATATTAATCGTTGCTACGGCACTTTTAATCGGGGGGATATATTTATTATCATTATGATTTCGGTTTATGACTATAAACTAAAATCATATCCAAGTATACGAGACAATGGTTCACTTAGGAAGTATTCGTATTATGGTGGCGAATGGGACACAGGTGGTCTTTTTGGAGAAGCCAAATGTGTTTATAATAAAACTGATGAATCGGATAATAAATAATATACATAAAGAAAAGGCGCTCAGATAAGGGTGCCTTTTCTAATAGTTTTTTTAGCAGAAGCAACTGCATCCGATAATGATTAATAGAATAAATAATACAACTAATAAAGCAAATCCTCCAGCGAAACCGCAGCCTTCGCCACAACTACCACCATATCCCATAACAATAGTGCCTCCTTTAGGCCAGAGGGTAAAACTAGGGTTCATTCCATGTATTTTAATGGGTTCACATTACCTTATGTTTTTAGGTATTAATTGAGCAGGTCCTTTTGAAAATAAAGAAAAGACGCCATAAGGCGCCTTCTTCCGACCTGAACCACGTTCATTTAGTATAAATCTATCCGTATTATCCCCTTGTTATACGTGTAAACACATCCTATAAAACAGAATCGTCTATATACACCAGATTGTTAGTTTACAAAATACAAGAGATTTGAGATCAATATTAGAGTGACGCGACATCTTTTATAATTGTCAATATGTTACGTCTTTCAAAAGAATCTGCTTTATAGAACGTGTCCACGATTTATATTTTACTATATGTAATATTTATTTAGTGTAATTTTACGAATATGTATAATTACATAAAGCTTATGAGAAAAAGAGAGTATACTTTGATATTGTGTAATAAAGACAAGGCCCACCTACGGAAATAGGTGGGCTTTTTTATTGGGTATTACTATCTCAGTGCACAAAAGGGAATTTGTATTTAAATAATAGCATATCCTTAAAGTTCTTATATTGAGAAATAAAGAAAAGACACCCCAAAGTGCCTTCTTCCGACTCGAACGACTTTAATTTTAATAATATAGTTCTAAGTTTAAAAACTATAGGGGTTTTTCCTGTGGGCTTTGTAAGTAGTTTTTACGAAATTATGAGTGTTTTTTATTCTGTATTTCAATAAGTTCATCTTTAATCATTTGTATATAATGTTCTTTTTCTCTTAGTTCAAATATAAATAATGCTTTTTTCATGTTATTAACAACATCTTCTTCATTATGTTGTTTAATCTTTAATAAATACTGACTTTTTAAATAGTATAGTTCACCTAGTAGGTATAAAGTGTCTAGATTAATAGCTAATTTGATGCCCTTATCAAGGTATTTTATTGCCTCTTCATGTTGATGTGTGAGGTCCAAAAATTTTGTTAAATTTAAAATGATTTTTAATTTAATTTCTTTATCTCTAGGGAAATCTAACTTATTAAAATTGGTTAAACATCTTCTTAATATATTAATACTTTTTTCATATTCTTTGTGTTCTGCATAAAATATAGCCATTGTCTGCATAATATCTATTTCTCTTTCTGATAAAAAATCAGAATTGGTTAAAGTTAGTTTTAATGCATGATTTAAAAGAGTTAAAGCAGTTTTTGTTGATTTATTTACCTCAAATATAGCAATTGCTTCATGCCATATTAGAAATTGTTTATCTTCTTTTGATTGAAAATTATTTTGTTTTTTTTCTTGTTTTACTATTTCATAAAGTTCTTTATATTGTTTTTGCTTTGCGCAATCTCTCATTACGTATTTTACATTTTGTACGTATTTTAATTTCTTGTTTTGAGTTAGTGCAAATATATTATTTGGATCAATACCAAGCCGTTCAGATAATTGATACAACAATATGCTAGATGGATAAATCATACCTTTTTCTATTTTGCTAATTTGACTTTGTGAACATATTCCATGACATAATTCAGATTGTGATATATTTTTTTTAATTCTAATTTCTTTAATGGTAATACCCAAATCGTAAAATTCCATTTTTTCACCTACTATTTAGCACTTTATTAGTTTAAGAATATTCGCTAATCTTTAATCTAATATAAAATTAATATATTTGCAATTCATGTTTATTTTCAAGGACTTAAAGTTTCTATAAGATGGTGAGGCTTTTTTATGTACAATAAAAGACACCCAAAGGTGCCTTCCTGCGACTTGAACCATCTTAATTTTAATAATATGTATTGGATGCCAAGCCGATCAAGTTAAGCTTTCATAATTCTCCATGTTTCCACTCTTTATTATGAATATCTAATCCTTCTTGGCCAAAGTAATGGAGAATAAATTCTTTTTCATCACTATCAGTTTTTTTAGCTAGTTTAGATCCTTCCATACTTTGCTTTTTTCCAGAGCGTAAATAATGAATTTCACTATAGTCTTCAACTGGAGATTCAAAATCTCCAGTGTACCATTTGTTCAGAAGAGATTCATATCTTTGTCTTTCATCATCAGTATTGATAACATTTAAGTTGTTTTTTAGGTATTGAATGTTTTCTTTGGTCACTTGAAATTGACCTATAAAACGGGTACCGGGACCATGAAGATTATTCCCATGAAATGTGATTTTTTGGAGACACATATGTATCATCATGTCATTTATAGTTTGCTCATCTCGGATTTCTCCAATCGACTGTGCTGCTTTAGATAAATCATCTTCATTTACTACATAACTATCTTTAGGTTGCTTTTGAATGGTTTGAACTTTCGGCTTTTCCTGAACCTTTTCTTCTTGTTTAGGTTTTAATTCATTTGTGGTCTTCTCATTTGAGCTACAAGCAACCATTCCAATAAATAATGCGCTACATGCTAATGCTGTAAGTAATTTTCGTTTCATGTTGAGTGCCTCCAGTATATACTAGTTATTTCAGAAAAAATGTAAGATTTCTAATCTAATGGTAGCAAACTAGTTATCTGTATAATGTCGTATTTTGTCGAAAAATAATAAGAAAGACACCTCACGGTGCCTTTCTCCGACTTGAACCACTTTAATTTTAATAATATGTATTGGACTCCCATCCAAATATTATTTTAAGTAATGTTGGTTATTGAAAAATATGGTTCAAATCTATATTTTATTAAGTATACTATTTGTTATTTTTCACTTCTTCTTTAACTTTTATAATTTTCCCTTTAATTTCGTCAGAGATAATAACATCAATATTGCCTTTTGTTTTTTTGTATTCTTGAAGTAATTCATTCGCATTTTGATTAAACGTTATTAATGTCCCGCTCGGTGATTCCATTTGTTCTTTTAAAGCTGTAATGGTACTGTACATTTTTTTATATTCTTCATAAAGTTCCTTATACTTTTCTGGTTGTTCTTTTGCAGCTTCAGATAACTCTCTTAGGCTCATTTCCATGCCGATATAGGTTGAGGACACAGTATCAATTGTTTTATCAAATGATTTTTTCTTTTCAGCGATAGCTAGATTGAAATCCTTACGATTATTAATTGCGTTTGACCAGGTTGTTGAGTATCCAGATAATACATCCTCGGAGATCATACCCATTGTTTCCGTTGCGATATAAAATGCAGCAGCAGATGCAATATTATTCGCTTCTTTCTTTTTTTGCTTTTCGGTTTCTTCCGAATTTTTTTGTACCATGTTCATAGATACAAGTGCGATTATTATAACTATAAAACCAATGACACTGCCAATAATTTTTTTATTCATATACATTCCTCCAATCGATTGTTCTCGGATGTTAGATTTTATTTATCGAATCAAAATAAAAGCACTCTTTCGAGTGCCTATTTTATGCAGATACAGTAGCTTTATCTTTACGGAAGATACCCATTAATCCGCCGATTAATAATAATACTCCTGGTAATAAGTAAATCAGAGAAATACAAATAAATCCCCCGATAGCAGCAACAGTCATCATGATACCGCCAACTTTCGCTTTACTTCTTACCATAACAGATCCAACGATTCCTAATACAGATAGAGCTACAGCGCCCCAACCTAATCCGATAATCGTATTTGCACCATCAGCTTCGAAAGCTGCTCCCATACCACCGATTAATAGTGCAACAAATGCACAAATAATACCAAAAATACCACCAATAAGTCCTAATACAAATTCAGCTGTTCGTTTCATGTTTAACTCCCTATATAATTATTTAGATTTAAAGAATACTTTATTCTGTTTCTGAGTTTCAAATTGAATCGTAAAGTCATCACCAGCATTTACAACTTGTGAAATATAACCTTCGCCTTCAGCGCCTTTGTATAATTTTTGATGTAACTGGTTAGGTGTTACAGCGGATAGTTCATGATTATATACTTGTCCTTCTTTTGATACTAATTTAAAGTTCATATCAGACAGTAAATATTCAAAATCTTGTGTTTCAGCATCTACTACTTTCCCTTTTACTTTAACTAATACCCATTCTTTTCCCTCAGGAGCAGGTTCGTTGAATTCATTTTCTTTTTTTAGAATTCCAAAAGCTTGTTCACCACGTATAACTTCTAAAATGGAAACTTCAACTTTCGCTTTGAATTTCTTAAATTCTCCACCGTCAGTATTTAAAATAACATCGTCTATAGAAGCAGTTTCATTAAATGCTATAGGATTAGAACGGTTACCCTTAGCGGATTCTGTTTTTCCTTCTTTTGAATTATCTTTTTTTGTTTCTTGTTTTGGTTGCTCTTTTTCTTTTGTTTCTACTCCATTACTAGTCTTCTCGTTAGATCCGCATGCAGCTAAACTAAAAGCAAGTGCTCCTGTTAAAGCGATTGTACCCAATTTCTTATACATTATGTTTCCTCCAGTTATGTAAAATGTAAGATTTCCAAAACTATCATAACAGAAACGGTTACAACTATTTTGTCATATTCTGTCGAAGGAAAATAAAAAAAAGACACCCAAAGGTGCCTTCCGACTTGAACCACTTTAATTTTAATAATATGTATTGGGCTCCCATCCGAGTATTATTTTATTATGTTAAATTGTTTTATTCATTTAGGGGTATCATCATATCGCCATTAACCTAAGAGTACCTACTACCTATTATTGTTATAAATATTATTCTGCCTAAGATTAATAAGAAGAGATGAAAAAGCACCTTCACAGGTGTCTTTTTTCATTATAGAAATATCTTAAATAAGACTCTTTTTAATAGTCTAATTGCAAAACCTTTGGATATTTTTAGGGATTATAATCAGGGTTTTATTTTCTCTCTCTGAATTCACATAATTTTCAAACATTATAACTTCACATTTTAAGATTTGGTATATAATGAAGGCAACCCGTAGTTAGAGTGTTTGCTCCGATTCAAATTATGAGATAGTTTGTTTCACCTTTTTTGCATTATCTAAAAAAGAACTTGTAGGGATTCCTACAAGTTCTTTTTGTGTTTTATTTTAAATAACCTACAATTTTTTAAATAATTAAAAGGCATAAGCTCAGTTTTACTTTTTACCAGTAACATGCTCTTAAATTTATCTTTCTTGTCCATCTGTTTGATTGGCTTGGAACTCCATTTTTAGCGCAATACTATCCCCTTGGAACACGTTCTGATCTGTGCCGTTGTCTTCAAATACAAACTTTATCCAAAACCAATCCATTTTCCCAGGTTTTAATCCCCCTGTTTCAGTCCACTTAGAATGAAATACTTTTTTGGAGGCAATCTCTGGGCTTTGTGATTTTAGTTCTGCAAGAGTTGTCTCGTATACAGGGTTTTTCGCAGGATCCCAATCCAAAAGAAATTGTACTTTAATATGTTTACCGAAATCTTCTGTAGTGTTATTTTGTTTTAAATCGTTTACAGTATAGTCT
>NZ_JAEHCA010000061.1:0-7521 GCF_016483345.1 Bacillus cereus group sp. N24 | reverse complement strand
ACGCAAAAGGTAACTTCCTTATACAAATGAATGGTGATATGGAAGATGCCCAATTTAACAAATATAAAGAAGTTATGGACAAAGTAATTAAGTAAGTTAAAGAATTCGCTTTCATTTATATAAAAACATGTTAGAATTATCTTTGGGTGGGAGTCCAATACATATTATTAAAATTAAAGTGGTTCAAGTCGGAGGAAGGCACCTTTGGGTGTCTTTTTTTCTACCTAAAACTATTTAATTGTTATATAATGATTAAATAGTTTTAGGAGGAACATAAATGAACAAAAAACTAATCATTGGCATTATCGCCGTAATAGTTGTTATCATTGCTTCCGTATCTATTTTTAAGGATTCCAAATCAGAAGATATGAAACCTAAGTATTCACAAAAAGATATGGATAAAGTTATCGATAAACACTTTAATGAACAACAAGAATTAAAAACACAAATCAAAGAGTTGAAATCTAAAGTAACTTCCTATGAAAAAGAGCAAACTAGTTCACCTCAAAAAACGACACAACCGAGTCAAGAAACACCTAAACCGCAAGAACAACCAGAACAAGAAAAGCCTAAAAGTGATCCGCCAACTACAACTGAGTATACTCTTCAACAATTAAAAGAGGCATTCCCAGTTGGCATGGAATTTAATCAATATGTAGAGAAGAAAAAAACGATGAATGTAGATCATCCTTTTAGTATTTCTCTAAAAAAGGGCAATGTTGGAAGTGTTATTCAAGCTAAAGATGGATTATTAGTAGTATGTGTTGATGGTAACAAAATATTTAACCTGAAAACATTTGGATCAACTGATGAAGTTAAAGCATATGAACAGAGCCTACGAGGAAAATAAAATGCGGTTATTAAGCCGAGGAAGGCACCTTTGGGTGTCTTTTTTTATTTTTATTCGACACAATGTGACAATATACAAATGAATCGTTTGCTACTATGAGATGAGAAATCTTACATATTGTAAATGGCATCCATTAAAACAATAAGAATTAAGGACAACTATGAAAAGAATCATTTTAACTATTATCACTGCAATGTTAGTTTTATCAGGTTGTGGGGGCCCAGAGCAAACCACTGAGAATTTGGATAGTATTGTTTCCGAAATACCGAATGATAAAGAGATTAAAAAGCACCTAAAATCCGTAACATATAAAGAAATAGAAAAATCAGATCAAAATGCTAAAAATCCATATTATTATTATGATATCGTAGTTTATCTTAACGATTCATTTGATAACTTACAACCTAAAGAACAATATGAATACTTGGTATCTATAGGTAAAATCATCAAGAAACAAAGTGGAACGCCACAAGGTAAAGATGGTGAGGGAGAATTATACTGTGGAAAAGGCGTTAAATGTGAATTGTTAAATGTTGTTTTAAAAACTGATAAACACGAATACTATGCAAACTATAATCTTCCTTACTTAATTGGGGATTGGCTTCACTTAGATGATAAAGACAAAAGTGCTGATGAGAAGAATATTATTTACGATGCAAGTGCCAAAGATGGAAAATATATCGAACCTACTAAAAATAGTACCCCATCCCCTTCAACTAGTACTTCCTCATCAGCTAATGAAGAAGTAGAAAAAATTAAGAATGCCACTGGCAGAGATTGGGTTAAATTATCATTTGATGATAAATTTATATATGTTCAAACAGTTATTGAATCAATGAAATCTGCAGGTAGGTCAGTAACGGCCGATGCATATTGGTTTATCAACGCATTAAACGCATACTATGGAGGCGGAGAAGAAGCCATCGTATCAGATAAAATAATTGATATTATGGAAATGTCTGGGTTTTCTGGTGGCGTAATCAAGTAATTTAAAAATATAGACCTGATTCATATTTCTCAATATATAAAACAATTTAACATGGTAAAATAATATTTGGATTGGCATCCGATACCATATCACGATGGTTCAAGTCGCAGGAAGGCACCTTAGGGTGTCTTTTCTTTTTTCTTAAAAGGGGATTTCCAGCACTTCGGAAAAAAAGCACGCTAAGAGTATGCAAGATATTATACAGTTTTTCGGCTAATCCCGTAACAAACGAGTACTCTAAAACCTTTTCAGGATAGGAATGTATAAAAAAATGTATAGATCCATAGAACAAAAAAAGAAGGTTCCTTTGTGAGAATAAGATTCCGTCTTTTTCCTTGCTACCGATAATGTGACGTTATGTTAACCGAGCATGAATACGATATTCATCTAACGTTTAATGTTGATTTTCATGTTAAGATTGAAGTATGTAATAACATGTCGTTACAAAAAGAACGGAGGAGATACGGTGAAAATGCATCTTCAAGAAAGTTTACATGTTCAATTGAAAAATGCAATTCGTTGTCATTATAATGAACTTACATCTAGGTGTGGTAATGACACAATATATGGATACTCCCTAATGACGGACGACTGTTTCAGTAGCGTTGGACCAGTGGCTAATAAAGAAAGACTGATTAAGGTGAATAAATCAGACCCTTTATACAACTATTATAGATATGGGGCTGTTGAGTGGAGTGAGTGGGACGATTTCGGAATGTTTGATGAAGTGAATAAAACTATTAAAAGATACCATGAAACCGTCGAAGAAGACTTTGATTTGCTAATAGATACATTGCTGAATGAATTATTAAAAGTGTTAATAGAACTTGAGTCAGAAGGATTGTTTGGTGACAGAAACGATAACCGATTTATTGACATTTGTGTAACTGATTCATCAAATGAAATCATGCTTAAATCAGCTAGACTGCTTAATACATTAAAGGTATATGAAGAATACGCTTCAGAATTTGAATAAGAATGAATATAAGTAAAACTGCTCTTTATAAAGAAGCGGTTTTTTTTTGAAAGTCAACAATTAATATTAACAGAGCCTAAAATATAAAAACTGATCATCTAAAAACAACTTCTGATAACGACAATTATGTAAATAAGCTGCCCATATGGGCAGCTTATTTTTTGTTTAACATATTTTTTTCGAAATGCTGACGGTACCCCATCGCTATCAAGCTAAAAATTGCAATACCTATATAGCGGAAAATACGTTATCCTTACCTATAATTCTACAGAAAGAATAATGTATTTTATTTATTTTGAGGACCATATAATGAGTATAGGGTATCAGAAAAAATTTGTTAAGGTTAGTAATTTTATACTATTTCATTTCATACAAAAGGAATTTGCTCATTATTAACGAAAGTGTATGTTAACTAGATGAATTCATTCATACACCGTACTACGAATAAACATGAGAACAATTTTATCCTACGATACATAATTATACTCTGTTTTGAAAACTAGTAAAATTAAGGAGCAACATTGTATGGGGAAAAAAATACTGTTTTTTGGGGATTTCGGAATTGACGATACGATAGCTATCATATATGCGCATTTGACAGATAAAATTGATGTAATAGGAATTGTTGCAGACTATGGGAACGTACCTAAAGCTGAAGTAGTTAGAAATGTTCGCTTTTTACTTAAAAGTGTAGGAAAAGAATATATAAAAGTTTTTGGGGGGGCGGAGCATTCCATGTCTTCAGAAGCTGAAACTTTTTATCCAGAAGTTCACGGTAAATTTGGGATAGGGCCCATTTATCCAGGACTAGAGATTCAGACATTTGAGAATTTTTTTGAGGTTCTCACACTTATTAAGCAGCATAAAAATGAACTTATTATCGTGAATACCGGACGGCTAACTTCACTTGCAACTTTATTTCTCCTTTATGGTGATGTGATGGAATATGTACATTCTTATTATATTATGGGAGGAGCTTTTCTATATCCAGGAAATGTTACTCCCATTGCTGAAGCTAACTTTTATGGCGATCCTGGATCAGCCAATATTGTAATGAGATACGCAAAGAATCTATCAATTTATCCTTTGAATGTTACACAATCGGCTATTGTAACACCGGAAATGGTCAATTATATCCACTCTAAAGGGAAAACTAAATTTTTAAAGCCTCTTTTAGACTATTACTATTATCAATTTTATCAAAAAAAAGTTCCTGGAATACAAGGTAGCCCGGTTCATGATGCACTTACTTTAATTGCGATTAATCGTGATGATATTTTTACGTACCATCACTCAGCAGTGACAGTTAATGTACTTGATACTGTAAGAGGACAAAGTATAGGAGATTTTAGATCTACCTTTGAACCAGAGACATTCGGTAATCGTCCAAAACATAGGATTGCAATACAAATGAATTATGAACAGTTTTTTAAGGAGTTTATGACTGTAATGACTGGCGAACTATTTTAGGTAAAACCTTTACATATAAGGATATGTTTTGCTATCAAGCTAAGATTTTAAAGTACCCCCAAACGAATTTTTATACTAACTTGTAACAAAAATTCGTTCTGGAGCATTTATTTTTCTTAAGTTGGTGGATATGTGGTGGTACCCGTAATTGTAGTTGTGTATTTTAAATAATGATTGCTATATTACTTAGTTATCTTTAAAATGGTTTTAAATTGTATGTATGTTTTAAATTTGCATATTACATTATTAATTTATGTTATGGAGGATGTTTTAAATTGAATTATGTAAAGAGTTATAAAAAGGTTATAATGTTAGGAATGTTATGTGTGTTAGCGTTTTCATTAAGTGCGTGTGATTTTGTGGATGGATTTAAAAATGGATTTAGTAGTGAAACTAAAAAAGTAGAAAATCAGGATAAAAAATAAAAAAACATTGTTAATTAATATAATTTAATGGTTTACATATAATTATATTTATAATGTTATAAAAAAGGAGTTTTTTCATGAATTATAAAGTGGAGAAATTAGAAGCTGTAATTGCACCTTTTATACCTGGAGGTATTATTAAAGGTATTAAGCGATTATTTTCTTAATTGAATAGTATTTTTAAAAAATGAGCATATATTATATTGCTCATTTTTTATTATAAGAAATCTTGTAAATGATATTTTATTAGTGTTTTCGATATGCAGAATTGCATATCGAAAACTATTGATTGTCCAAAAAATGTATATTAAGATAGCAAAGTCGACATTTTATAAATTAAATATAACAATTTTAAAGGAGAATTATAATGAACTTTCAAATGGAAAAATTAGAAGAAGTTACTGCACCAATTAAAGTTAACTGGGCTAAAGTAGCTGGATATGCTGCAGGCGCAGGAACAAAGTGGTATATCTGTGATAATACAGGGATTTGCTGGTAATAAGATACAACATATAATTTTATAGGGGGGTTATGAAATGAACTTAACTTTTCAAATGGAAAAATTAGAAGAAGTTGCTGCACCTAAAAAATGGGGTAAAATTTGGAATAAAGTTAAAGATCCAGTAATGGATTTTGGTGAAGGATTCATTAACGGTTTTCTATAAGAAAATCTTTTAAAATATAATGATTCAAAAAGATGGGCCTCGAGCTCATTTTTTTGAATATTCAAAAAGGTGAATTGATTTGAATAAAGATTTACAATGTTATCAAATTAAAAATTTAGAAATTACATATATGGAAGATCATTTTATTATTAAGAATGGTGAAGTGTTCTTTAAAGTAGGTATAAAAGAAGGACAAATTATACAAGATTTACAACAAAATTTAGATAGGGACTCAATTCTACTTAAGCATCAACTGACAAATGATGATTTTGAAACATTTATCAATGAATTAAAAAAGATAGAGATAATTGGAGAAGCGAAGAAAGAACCCTTTAATATATTGTTTATAAAGGTTCCCTTATTTAATCCTACTTCTTTTTTAGAAATCATTAATAAATTACTTCATAATAATTATATAAGATTATTTTTGCTATGGAGTTCTTTCTTAATTATTTTTAGTGCTATGTTTGTTTTCATAGGTGAAATGGATACAATGGTGAAACATGCTTTTCATAATATATTACATTTGAATTGGTATGAATATGTAATTATATATCTGGCCTTATTCATTATTTCAGTTATACATGAGATGGGACATGCTGTAATTTGTAGATATTACGGAGGAAAAGTAACCTACATTGGTTTTTTACTTTTATGCTTTTCACCAGCTTTGTATACAGATGTAAGTAGTACTAGACTTTTTAAAAGTAAAAAAGAAAAAATAATCGTTTTTTTAGCAGGTGCATATTTTGAATTAACAGCATTATCAATTCTTTTATTACTAAGATTTAGTTTGGAACAGTATCAGTTATTAATTGATATATTTGTACTAAGTAACACTGTTGCTATAATTACGAATTTCATTCCATTTATAAGATTGGATGGATATTGGATCTTATCAGCAGCAACAAATATTACTAATTTATATTCAAAATCATTAAAAGTAGTTATTTATGCAATTAAGAATAAAAAGTTGCCTAATGCATCAACTACAACAAATGTGAAATTTATATTTGTTTATGGAATTTTAAATTTTGTATTTTTAATTTTTTCTATAATCACAGGTTTATATTTATTTGTGCAATTCTTCTCGTATGATGGAATACCTCAATGGTTAAAAATTGCTATGGTTTCATTTGAGTCGATTATATTAATAATTGTATTATTCCAGATTTGGAAAACATTCAAAAATAGAATATTAAATGACGCTTAAAATTAAATAAAAAAGGCTTAAAGGTAAGTAATATACCTTTAAGCTTTTTTTGCATTATCTATATTGGGAAATAAGGATAAAAATGGAATTCTATACCCACGTAATGTAAAATTATATTTCTCGCCTTTTTTAATTTCTGCTTGAATATCCGCTGAATTAAATTTCATCATAAGAATACCATCTGTATTAGTTATTACTTTTTCAGTATCGTCATTTTGTTGGATAACAATATAAAATTTGTCACTTTTCCCGCTTTTTTTTGAATATTTATCAATTACTGTACCTTCAATGTTGATAACGTGTATGTAATTTATGATGGAAGCTATTAATAGAGTTGGTACAATGACAAGAAATAGTATAAAACCTAGTTTCCCTTTATTTTCTATGTTGTTAGTTTCCTCTTTTTCCAAAAATCATCGTTCCTTCCTTGTACTGAGAATAATTCTAAAATCTATATAATTATAACAGAATAATTTTTTATAGATTATGCAATTATGCATAATGCTTTTTACATGTTTGTTCATTAATTTTAGCTTTTATGAGTACAGGATTTATTTTCATGTATTAAAAAGAAAAGACACCTTAAGGTGCCTTCCTCTGACTTAAACCACTTTAATTTTAATAATATGTATTGGATTCCCACCCAATATCATTGTAGCACGCTGGTGTGTAGGGGTTATTGAGAAATATTGATTTGAATCTTATTTCTGGTTTTAATTCAGGTACCGCCACATGCCCATCAACTTAAGAATTCAGAATTAACTGAAAACTAAAAGTGCTTTTTTGCTACAAGTTAGCACAAAATTTCGTTCTGGGGTATTTACCTTTCTTAGCTTGATGGCGATGTGGCGGTACCCCACATCCATCAACTTAAGGATTTAGACTATTTTTGAAGTTAAAAGCACGTTACTATTTTCTTATGTTAATGAGAAAG
>NZ_JAEHCA010000060.1:0-8487 GCF_016483345.1 Bacillus cereus group sp. N24 | reverse complement strand
GTTGGGACCTTGTCCCTGTGAGAGTAGGACGTCGCCAAGCAAGCTTAAGACGAGTCAGAATGACTCGTCTTTTTTGTATGCTTTCATACCTCTATCGATTGCCTTTTTAACCGCTTCTAAATAGGAAAATCCATATTTTTGATCTGGTTCTAAGTAGGTTCCTTCTGCCCATTCGTTCCACGCATTGATAAATAAAAACTCACTGTTATAAAGAGAGTAAGTACGATGAATTTGCTTACTTAAATAGATTGCGAACTTTTCAGGAGTAGAACCTATAAAAATACTGCTATTTGAATTTTTGCGTCGTGCAGTGTTATCCCAATCAACGAAAGCTCCAGGGAATGTTTTTTTCTTTGGAGGAAATCGCTTTAATATATACATCCATACTTTATCGTAGTCCCAAGCATTTAATTGCATACCAGACTCATATATTGTTTTATTTATGTCTGAAGAGCTATCATGGGCAATTGTATAAAATGGTTCAAACTGAATGCTAGCATCGAACCCATTTATATCAGGGAGTGGAAAACTGTTTAATGTTTCTGTAAAGTATATACCTTTTAAACCGTTTTCTCGTGCTAATGCATTCCAATAATTAAGCATTTTTTCACAATCAGGAATATGTCCCGGGCGATAAATAATGAATAGAGGTTTATCATCTATACGAATATATCTTTTATCTTGGAACGCTTGTAATAAATATTCAAAGTGCTCTTTCCAATCTGATACATCTCCATAATCTTGAGGCATTAATATATGTTTATCAAGACCATCCCAAGATCTTGTCCATGGCTCATTTGCCCAAGAAAGGCAAAATGGAAAATCTGGTTCCCCTATCTTAAGTACCTCATTAAAAGGTGTTTCTAATAGCCTCTTACCTTTAAACCAGTAGTGATAATAACAAAAACCATATATACCGTATGCTTTCGCGATTTCTGCTTGCCATTTTCTTACGGATGGGGTAGTTAAGTCATAATAAAAATCTTGATAAGGTTCCCTAGGTTGATAATGTCCTGAAAATAAAGGTTGTGCATTTTTAGTATTCGTCCATTCAGTAAAACCTTTACCCCACCAGCGATCATTTTCTTTTATTTGATGGAATTGTGGTAAGTAAAAAGCGATTATTTTCAAGCTATATCCCCCTTATGTTCTTCGAAGTTCAAGTGGTGGGAAGTTACTTTTGATTTTGTGGAGCAAGTTTAAAACGAGAGATTTTATATTCTCTTACTGTTTTTGTATGCTACGTATTGGATTTAGTTTTATAGTTTGCTTAATACGAGAGTCTTGGGTGCTCTCATATATATGTCTGAAATAAAAAGTATCATTCATCATGAAATTAAGCGGATTACTATGAACGAAAGAAGTTAATCTTTCTGGAGAACAAATAGGGCCTGTGGTAACCGATTTACATCATCAAAAAAATCCCGCAGTTTTAGATACTTCTCATAATGCTTTTTAATATAGGTCATAGGTATAACAGTTTCTCCATAAAAGCTGCTATCTCTAACATCTCCTGCACCAGTAGGACTGTGTACAAAATTCCCATGTTCATAATCCGAGATAGCGCGATGTATATCTGGAAAAGCCTGAGATAAAGTTTTATGCCATCCTGTTTGAATTAATTCAGGGTGTTCCTTGAATTGTTGACAAAAATCGAGAAAATATCGTGCCTGTGTTGTTGCGATGAAGATTCCACCTGGACGTAGAATTCTTGAAAATTCTTTTATCCAATTTTCTGCAGTTTCTTCGGATAAATGTGAGAATACAGAATAAGCGAATATGATGTCTAATGAATTGTCACGAATAAATTCTACAGGAGGTTGTGGGCTTGCTGTTTTATATATCCCTCTTCCTAATGTTTCATTGCAAAGAGTAATCATGAAGGGATCTACATCAATCCCAAGCAGATTTTCATCCCGAACATCTTTGAACAAGAAGCGTATAATTCGTCCCCAACCGCAACCAAAGTCTAAAACTTTACTTTCTTTATCCAAGGGAACCCCTAAATTTTGAGCGTATGTTTTTATATGACTATAAAACAAATATGCTTCATATAGGGCGTGTTCATAGGAAGCACCTACAAATTGTTTTTGGATTTCTTCAGGGGGGAACATAGGTACGGTTACACCGTTTATTGTTGTTTCTGAGCAACTTTGTATAAATAGATTTAGAAGTTCAACGTCAGATAATGGACTAACAAGGTTATCAAAATCACTTCCTAACTTAAAATTATTCATTTGTTAAACCTCCGAATTACATAATGATAAAATTTATTTACGAGTTTTTTGTACTAATAAAAACATGCAAAAATTCAGCATCTAACCCTAATAATCTATCCTTTTGTAAATAAACAGTAGTATACATATTTGCCTGTGTATAAATATATTCAATCATATCTAGCCCCCAATCAAATGTTACTAAAGACCCATTCTCATCGATAGGGTTTCCATGATAAATGGGCTCTTCAATATGCTCAATTACTTCTTTATTCACTCTTGCTCTTTGCACAGTCTTTGTGAGTGTATGATACCAAGGGACAGTAAATACATGAGCACCACCGGGTTTTAATACTCGTTCTATTTCTTTAAATGCCTTGTTTGGCGTCATGACATGTTCAAAAACATCTTGAGTAATGAATAAATCAAAAGATTCACTGGGGAAGGTCATGTCTTCTAAATTTTCACATCTAATTCCTTGAAAGTATTGGCCGAGAGGATAGTTTTTAAAGTATTGAGAATATGTATAGTTTTTACAGTTTTTTATTAGTAGCTGAGTTGTAATTCCTCCAGGAGAGGATTCGTGGATATTATAGGAATTCCATTTTGGAAAAAATGTATTTAAAACATGGATTAAAGCTCGCTGCCTTGGTATAGAGTGGCATGTAGAACATAAGTAATGATCTCTAAGCCAATCATTATGTTCTATAAATGTAGTTTCCTTCTCGCAAATAACGCAGTACCCAGTATTGTGTTTCAAATTGTCTTCCACATGACATCACTCCTGTTTTAAATGCAATGTATTGATGGATAGTATGACACACTTCAACAATCAAAGGAATCAAAGAGAGTGGCTGAAAATTAGGAAACTCATATAAGTACGATTGATAGAAGGGAATAACCAGCTGAGGGATAATCCCGCGCGAATTACAGTGTCAATTTATGCTATGCGAGACATTCGCTTTTATTCATTGAAGAATGTATAGACTTAAAATATCCCTTTCTTGTATGGATACATTTCAAAGTCCTGTGCATATATTTCTGTAACTAAATCCATAGTTTCTTTATCGTAAAAGCTTTTATATGTTGGAAATTGGGGGAAGGCTTCATCTGTAATGCTAAGTTCTGCATAGCTGCCTTCATACATCATCTTATGAGTGCGATGATGATCTGAATTCGTAAGTATGGCTAGGTCCGACTTAATTAAACCGTATTCGTCTTCTATTTTGGGAATTTGCTTATTAAAATCTTCTAAAGGTATGTAGCGTTGGATGAAGGCTTCTTCCCCCTGAACATATTGCTGACTAAAATGTATATCCATTACTAGGGAGTTGGGACCAAGTGCTTGAACGTAATATAAAAATTGTTTAAATGATATTCCTTCATTACTATATTTGTCATTATAAAAACATTTTCGGATACTTTCCCATTGTGGGCTAGCATATGGATTGTCAGCAAGTAATAGAAATGAGCTAACGGCCCTTGTATAGGGATTTCGTACGAGTTTACAAACATCTTTTTTCCCTTTTAGAAGAACATTTTGTAACTCAGGTATGTAATTTTCTTTGTTTTTGTATACCCAGAACTCATAGTAATGAATAAAGTCATTGTATTTCTTTGCTTCAGTATATAATCCAATTTGAAAAAAGAACCAATTAGCTAATGTGGTGCATCCGCTTCTATGACTCCAAAATAGTATAAGGGGAAAGTCTTTATGGAAGTGTGGAATTCGATCTTTATGTAGAATTACATGGTTTAAAAGTTTTTGATTTATATTTTTCATGAGTTCTGTACTCCTTTTTCGAGAGTTTTGTGTATGTAGAAGCTTCTTTAAATGGAATACACGAGTGGAAATATAGGAAGAAAAGGTTGATTTTTTATTAATAAACTATATTCATGGGGGTGAGTAAATATTATGAGTGTTTTTTCGGACACTTTAGATAAGGTAGTGATTCTAAAATGAAAATATAAAATAAAGATAATGAAAATGTATAAGGGGCATACAATTACAAGAGGATGAATAATAAAAATGATCGAGTTCATGTATTTGCATTTCTAGGTGTGACGAGTAAAAAATTTGCTTACTAGAGAGAGGATATTATGAGGAAGAATAATTATTTAATAGTAGGTGGAAATAGTTTCATTGGTATTAACCTCACGTTAGGTTTATTAGAACAGGGGCAAAATGTAAAAGTATTTTCCAGGCATATAAATAATTTCCCTCGAAATATTATAAATGAAGTTGAATTTATTACAGGTGATTTAGAAAATGTTGAAGATATATATAAAGCTTTAGTGAATGTGGATATTATTATTTATTTAGCTGCGACGTCTAATGTAGCAACTTCCATCGAAGATATTTTTGGGGATATTAACAGTAGCCTTTTTTTTCTTAATTTCATGGAAAGTGTTAAAGATTTTCGTATTAAAAAAATTGTATTAGCATCTTCAGGGGGTACAGTTTATGGGGAACCTGAATATTTGCCTATTGATGAGAAGCATCCGTTGAAACCACTTTCTCCATATGGAATCACAAAAGTTTCGCTTGAGAATTATTTGTATTTTTATAAGCGAAACTACGGCATCGACTATGTTGTATGTAGATACTCTAATCCATATGGGAAATATCAAAATCCTTTAAAGAAAGTTGGGGCAATAAATTGTTTTTTGTACCAACATCTTAGTAATGAAAGGATTAATATATACGGGAATCCACAAGAGATTATTAGAGATTATATTTATATCGATGATTTAGTTGAAATTACTATACAACTATCACAATTAAATCGATTGAAATCTTGTGTATATAATATAGGAAGTGGCAAAGGTCTTTCTTTAAAACGAATTATAGTGGAATTGGAGAAAATAACAGAAAGAAAAGTAGACTTTATCTGTTATAAACCAAAACAAGAAAATGTTCAAAAAATCATTTTAAATATAGATAAGGTGAGACAAGAATTTAATTGGGAACCTAAAATAGATTTCAAAAGTGGAATTAGATTAAATAAGTTATGGATTGAAGAGTTCTTATATAGTAAAAAATAATAAACCATGCTCTACTTATATAAGCAGAGCATGGTTTATTATTTTATTTCTTTTTTTATTACCCAAAGATCTTGATGATCCCACCAAAACCCTTCAGTGTATTTTTTAATGATAGGGTTATAGGGTAATAACTTAATTTTGTCACACACGTAAGAGGGGCTAACTATCGTTTGGCCATATTGGTTAACATCTAAATCGAATTGTTCACTAGAAGGAAAGAACCAATAGCCTTGTTCATTTAAATTTGGAAATCCAAAGTATTTTTTACTTTGATACCCATGGGTGGTGAAAATGAATAAACCACCAGGTGAAACAGCACTATACAATGTTTGAAGCCAACGAAACCAAGTTGTATCAGGCATATGAGAAAAAAAGGATAGACAAAAAACAATATCGTACGTAGAAGTTTCCAATTTTAAATGTTCAGGTTCAGGATGAGATAATATAGAAGAATGATTTAATGTGTTTTCAATAAAAGTAATAGCTTCTTCATGTATATCACAAGCAGTTATACTCAAGTTTGCTTGTAGATTTAATAAATGGCGTGTTACGCAGCCATATCCAGATGCAAATTCTAATAATTTAATTGGATTGTCTGCAGGAGGATAAAAGGAAGTAATTAAGTCTAAGAGTATTTGTGCTGATTTTTGTCCATCTTTAAAATAATAATCTATCGCTTCTTTTTTAGAAGGAAAGATTGGATTAGTGACAAGGAACTGAAAAATGTGATCCTCAGGATGGATATTTGCGTTTACATTGTAGTTGTTTGCGATTTGAGAAATTAAGTTTTTATTTTCCTCTATAAATGCTTTCAAAGAGTATTCCCCCTAAATAATAGTAGCGTCTTATAAAAAATGCGGATAGTAAATAAAGTTCAAGGCTAAATGTTCAAGTATGTTTTTAGGTATTTTCTATATGTATACATCTTCATTTTAGAAATATCGTCGATAGTAAAGTTCTGTTTAATGAAATTCTGCATTTGTACAACTTCATTATAATGAGAATATGAATCTTCTGTTTTCGTTACACTATTTGTATGTCGTCTATGATAGTTTAGGGACTTTGGATTAAAGTGAATATGTCCCTCTTGCAGGATGGAAACATAGAAAAACCAATCACCAGCAACTTTAAATTTTGCTAGTTGTTTTTCTGTGTTTTTTATATCTATGTTTTTAAAAACTACACTTGAGACATTAGGTATAGTGTTTTTAATAAGTAACGTATCTTGTATTTCATCTATGCCTTTTCGAAAATAGGGGGTTTTCCATTTTTCTTTATCGATATCATTTGTGTAATTTAAATAATGATCAGCTATTACATTTCCTTGTTCGTCTATTTGTTTTGATTGTGTGTAGCTTAAGGTAACCTTGTTATTTATATGAAATCCATGTATCACCTCTTGTAAAAATGTCTTCTCACATAAATCATCTGATTCTGCGATCCAAATATAATCACCGGTTGCTGCGGAGACTCCTTTTATCCATTGTTTAAATACAGAACCAGAGTTTTTTTCGTTAATAATTCGTTGAACTTTCAGATGAGGCTTATTTTCTTTTGGGAGCAGCTTTTCAAATGTTGATACGCTATTGTCAGTAGAGGCGTCGTCTAGGAAAATTAGTTCGTAAAGGGGATAGGTTTGGTTTAATATTGATCTGACTCGGTCAGGTAAGTAGTGTTCATAATTATAGTTTGGTACAATTACACTTATTTTTTTGTAATTATGTTCGAGAAGCGCTAATAATTGATAAATGTAATTAAGAAAATTAAAGTTTTTTTCAATGAGCTCTTGGCCAAAGCTCCCCTTTTGTAAGCGTAACTCTTCATCTCCAATAAGTTCATATATTCTTTCGACCATTTTTGGTAAGTTTAAAAAGTCTACTAAGGCACCGGTTTTTTCTGTAACAACATCCTCAAAACCTCCAGCATTTTTAAAACCTATAACAGGAACCTTTGTATCTAATGCTTCTAAAACAACATTTGGAAAAGGGTCTTCCCTTGAGGTTAATAAATATAAATCAGCCCCGGCATTATATAAACCGATATCTGGAGTAGGATCAACTAATGTGAAATGTGCTTTATATCTTGGTGATAGAGTATCCATAAGGTGAACATCTGTTCTTCCTACCCAAATAAAATGAATATTAGTATGAACCTTTCTTACTGAGTAAGCAATAAATGAGAATAAATCTATTCCTTTTCGATAATCGGCGAAACCTACACCTAAAATAATTTTACTATCTAGAGGCAGGTTGAGTTTTTTGCGTAATTCATTTCTAGCCACTGTAATATTATTCTTATAAGGATTGTGGTTAAATAAACCTTGAGGGAGAATGTGACATTTTTGATGATCTAATTGCGTAATTGTAAGGAATTTTTCATATACGTATTGTGAAGGGAAGACAATTTTGTAAGCAGATTCAGCAATGTTTCTAGCTTTTCCTTCGGCAGAGTACTGTTGTATTAAATGCGGTAATTCATGTATTAACGAAATAACTTTTATATTGTGCCTAGCTAGTAATGCAACCATATCACCACTTATGACCGTACTGCATATGGCAATGGTATAGTCTTGTGATAATAAAGTCTTTATTAATAATTCGACCGTTTCTTCCGTGGGGTAGTCTTCCTCTAAGCAATAAACAGGACCATATTTTTGAAAATCGGGGATTAAAATGCCTGATCCAATAGAAATAATTGCGACGGAGTAATCGAAGTTTTCTTTAAGAGCTTTAATAGTATGTAAAGAAAGCAGCTGTGCTCCGTGGAAATGGGCATCATGGGATACATAAATGATTTTCTTATTAACATGCATTTCATAACGCCTCCTAAGTTTATTAGATTTCTTTACCTTTCTATCGACTTAGTAAAGGAAAAGAAGATAAGGAAGTATTTTATTTATAATCCCCTAGAGATAAGCGAGAGGGGAAAATGGTAATCTTAGCTCGGGTGCACTACTACCCTTAATATATATTTACTTAGCCTGACATTCATTCTTTAGAAAAGTATTAGTATTAAGCTAAAGGTTATAAATTGCCGATTATTAATTTGACTAAAGGAGTTTTAGAATCTCTAGGGATGGATTATAAATTAAGAGGTTTATAATTTATAAAATAAAAAACATAAAAGGTATTGACGATTAAGGGTTAGAAGTGTAATATAGAACAAGTCGCCGATGCAATAACGCAGAAAACGACAAACGAAATAAAAAACTTAGTTGACATTGAAA
>NZ_JAEHCA010000006.1:0-258823 GCF_016483345.1 Bacillus cereus group sp. N24 | reverse complement strand
AAATACACGTTAGAGGAAGCGAAAGCGCCAGAAGGTTATAAAGCGCTGGAAGTGACAGTAGAAGTAAACATCGTAGCAAATGAATTAGTAAAACAAGAAGTATTGAATGAAAAAGTGAAAGAAAAAATAACAGGTCAAGTAGAAATTACAAAGGTAGATGCGAATGATACAAATAAAATATTAGCAGGCGCAGTTTTTGAAATTTTGAAAGACGGAACGAAAATAGACAAATTAACAACAGATAAAAATGGTAAAGCAATTTCCAAGAAACTTGAACCAGGAGATTACATTTTAAAAGAAGTACAGGCTCCAGAAGGATACACTTTATCTAATAAGGAAGTTAAGTTTACGATTTCTAATCAAAAAATTGAAGTTATAAAACTTCAAATTACAAATCAAAAAGAGCCAGGTGGAGGAACAGAAACACCAGGTGGAGGAACAGAAACACCAGGTGGAGGAACAGAAACACCAGGTGGAGGAACGGAAACACCAGGTGAAGGAACAGAGAAGCCTAACTTACCCGAAAAAGGGCAAGGTTCTTCTAATAATCAACAACTTCCAGCCACAGGACATGATATGAACTATCTTCCATTCGTTGGTTTTGTTCTTGTGTTATTAGGAATACGTTTAAGATTTATGACTAAAAATAGTTAATAGATGTATAAAAGGCATAAGAGAAATGTTATCTCTTATGCCTTTAAGTTATTAATAGAAGGAATAAGGTAAAACCTTCTGTATTGACCTGCAAACGCCCTTCAAGTAAACTAAAGAGAGTTTGCAAATGAAAAGGTGATAATGTTGTTAATTTCAATTAAAACGTTACAAGATGATCGTTTTTTACGCCCGCTACAAAATATTGGCGGCTTATTTTTTGAAGATAGTACGATTGGATTTGAACAAGAGGAAGCAAATCTTATCGTTGATATACACATTGAAGAGAATGTGAAAGCATCAGCTCGCTTAACAGATGTTGCTACTGGAAATGTGTATGAAGAAACATTCGCGAAAGATTTATCTGCTTTTACAGATGAAAAAGAGCGTATGAAGCAAGTGAAACATGTTGTTTCTTATGTATATCTTTCTGTTCTTCAGCAGTTAACAGGTCTTGAACAAAGCTGGGGTATTTTAACGGGAGTACGTCCGACGAAACTTCTTCATAAAATGCTTCAAAGTGGTATGTCAAAAGAAGAAGCACATCAAGAACTTCGTGAAAGCTATTTAATTCATGAAGAGAAAATTGAACTTCTTCAGCGTATTGTTGATTGCCAATTAGCAGTTGTTCCGGATTTATACCGTTTGAAAGAGGAAGTAAGTATTTATATCGGTATTCCATTCTGTCCGACGAAATGTGCATACTGTACATTCCCAGCTTACGCAATTAACGGACGCCAAGGATCGGTTGATTCGTTCTTAGGTGGTCTACATTATGAAGTTCGTGAAATTGGTAAGTTTTTAAAAGAAAAAGGTGTGACAGTTACGACAATTTATTACGGCGGCGGTACACCAACAAGTATTACAGCAGAAGAGATGGATATGCTGTATGAAGAAATGTATGAAGCGTTCCCAGATGTGAAAAATGTGCGTGAAGTAACAGTTGAGGCAGGTCGTCCAGATACAATCACGCCAGCGAAACTAGAAGTGTTAAATAAATGGAATATTGACCGCATTAGTATTAATCCGCAGTCATACCATCAAGAAACACTAAAAGCAATTGGCCGTCATCATACTGTAGAAGAAACAATTGAAAAGTATCATTTAGCTCGTGAAATGGGAATGAACAATATTAATATGGACTTAATTATTGGTCTTCCTGGTGAAGGGTTAGATATCTTCAAGCATACGTTAGATGAAACAGAAAAGTTAATGCCAGAATCATTAACAGTTCATACGTTATCATTTAAACGTGCTTCTGAAATGACACAAAACAAACGTAAATATAAAGTAGCAGGTCGTGAAGAAATTACAGCGATGATGCACGAAGCAGAAGAGTGGACGCAAAAGCATAATTACGTACCATATTACCTATATCGTCAAAAGAATATTTTAGGTAACTTAGAGAACGTTGGTTATGCAATGCCTACGCAAGAAAGTATTTACAACATTGTTATTATGGAAGAAGTACAATCGATTATCGGACTTGGCTGTGGTGCTTCAAGTAAGTTTGTTCATCCGAAGACGGGCGCAATTACGCATTTCGCGAATCCGAAAGATCCAAAATCATATAACGATGGCTTTGTAAAATATACAGAAGATAAACTGAAAATTTTAGAAGAGCTGTTTGTGTAAGCATAAGAGGACTGTTCCGATTTGGAACAGTCTCTTTTTTATCCTGCTATTTGCGGGAGGCAGGCTGCCTGTAAAAACCCGATTAAAGTTTCATTTTATTTTGTCAGTTTTTGTCGGTAAGTCGATATATTCGAAAAATCCCTGATATATATTGAGTTGCGGTCGATATATTCAAAAAACCGCCGATATAATTTTATTTACTGAGAAGTGAATCAAAACATACCTTCATTTGTAAAACTATGTCGATAATAATCAGAAAAATTAGTCAATTTTATAGAGGACAATGTCTACTTATAGACGAAATGATAGATTTATGAAAGAGAAAAGGGGGAAATTGTTGGCATGTACATGACGATAGGGAGAATTTTTGATTTATCTGTTGGTAAGTATCCGAATAAAGAGGCGTTAGTGGAACCAGAAAAAAATATTCGCTGGACGTATAAACAGTGGGATGAACAAATAAATAAAACGGCGCACGCTCTATTAGAAGAAGGAGTAAGAAAGGGAGATTGTGTATCTGTATACTTATATAACTGTCGTGAATTTGTAAACGTTTACTTAGCTTGTGCAAAAATTGGTGCAATCTTTAATCCAATTAATTTCCGCTTAAAAGCGAAAGAAGTATCTTATATTCTTCAGGACGCATCCTCGAAAGTAGTTGTCTTTGAAAAAGCAGTTGAGTCAACTGTTGCTATGATTGAAAGAGATTTTCCAAATACATCCTTTTGGTATGTAGAAGACGATAAACCTTCCTATGCAAGCTCCTACCATGAAAAAGTAAATGCAGCATCTTCTGAGAAAGTAGATATCGAAATTGATGAAATGGATTATTGCTCTATGCTTTATACGAGCGGTACGACAGGGCATCCGAAAGGCGTATTGCATCGTCATCGTGAAATGACTGAGCATAGTATGATTTGTACGTATTTCTTAAAATATAACAGGGATAGTGTCGGGCTTGTAGTAGCACCTTTATATCATTGTGGTGAGTTGAATGCTGGGATTATACCGCGCATTCAAGTTGGCGGAAAGAATGTTATTTTGCATCACTTTGATACTGAAACAGTATTACATACGATTCAAGAAGAGAAGATTACAACGTTCTTTGCAGCACCGACGATGTGGAATATGTTGCTGCAAAAAGATTTATCCCAATATGATTTAACTTCGATGAAAATTGGTATATATGGCGGAGCAGCAATGGCACCGGCTTTAGTGAAGGAATGTAAAGAACGTCTTTATATTGATCTCGTCCAAATATACGGAATGACAGAAATGGGGCCAGTTGTTGCGTTTCTCGTGGAAGAGGATCAAATTACGAAAGCTGGTTCAGCAGGGACGCCATGTTTTAGCCATGAAATTCGTATTGTAAAGCCGAACGAAGATGCACCTGCAGAGCCAGATGATGTATTACCTCCTTATGAAGTGGGAGAAATTATTTTGCGC
Source organism: Bacillus cereus group sp. N24 (assembly GCF_016483345.1). Classification (NCBI taxonomy): domain Bacteria; kingdom Bacillati; phylum Bacillota; class Bacilli; order Caryophanales; family Bacillaceae; genus Bacillus; species Bacillus cereus group sp. N24. Next base: position 255,091 of record NZ_JAEHCA010000006.1, on the reverse strand, counting down.
GGTCCGACTATGATGGCTGGCTATCATAATCGTGAAGAAGCAAACACAAAATCGCTGTATAAAGGATGGTATCATTCAGGTGACTTAGGTTACTTTGATAAAGATGGCTATTTATTCGTTGCAGATCGCGTGGATGATATGGTAATTAGCGGTGGTGTAAATATTTATCCTCGTGAAATTGAAGATTACCTCCATAGTCACCCTGGTATATTAGATGTTGCAGTGCTTGGTGAACCTGATGAATTATGGGGAGAACGTGTTGTAGCCGTTATTGTAAAGAAAGATGAAGCGATCACAGAAGCTGATTTAGAAAAGTATTGTAAAGAAAGTGATGAATTAGCAGATTATAAACGCCCACGTCATTATTTATTTGTGGATGAACTTCCTCGTAATGCGAGTGGGAAACTGCAGAAATTTGTGTTGAGAGAGTCGTTAAAAGGTACGAAAAAATAATAAAAATGCCTTTCCAATTTGGAAAGGCATTTTTATTATTTACGTGAAAAACCTTCTTCATCAAGGTATTCCGCTGCTTCTGGATAAGAGTTGAATGTACCGTCTAAGTTTACGCCAGCGTAAACGTTCCACATGTCATCCTCTGATATAAGAGTAAGAATATGACCATCTTCGTTATGCCATTCTTCTTCTTTCGCAGGTTCTGCAGGGATTACTACTTCTTCTTGTGATAATAGTTCAATTGATTGCTCAATTACTGAACGTAATTCTTCCGCTGAAAATTCACGGATGTTAATCATACCTTTATCGTCCGTTTTGTAACCTTTAATACCGCTTGCATATACAAATCCGTTTCCATTTGGGTGTAAATGATATACAACGTTCTTTTTATCTAAACGACTTTCTTCAAAGTGAAAGTTTACGCGTTTTAATGATACGTTCTTTCTTTCTAATTCAGGGAAAGATTCAATGATCGATAATTTTTCTTCAAAAGTTAGCATAGTGCCTCCAAGTATATAGTAAAAGATTTAATTTGTTCATTATAGCATAGTTGCAATTGTTTCCAAAGGTAAGGGGGAAACTTTTCATTGAATACGTTTACTTCACGAGACTGTAAAAAGTACGCTAACGAATAAATCTTTTTAGGTGTACAATGGAACGTGGACTTTATATGAAGGTGGTTATTTTATGTTTCAAAAAATTGCAAAGGAATGTTTAGCAGGATTTACGGTTGCGATTGTTGCGTTGCCACTTGCCATTGCGTTTGGTATTGCGGCAACGGGAACGTCTGAAGGAGCACTGGTCGGATTGTATGGTGCCATTTTTGCAGGTTTATTCGCAGCGTTATTTGGTGGTACACCTGGTCAGGTTACTGGGCCAACTGGACCGATTACGGTTATCGCGACAGGAGTTATTGCGACGCACGGGTTAGAGGCGAGTTTTATAGCATTTATGATGGCGGGACTTTTTCAAATTTTATTCGGGGTATGTAAGCTAGGCTCTTACGTTCGATATATTCCGTATCCTGTCGTTTCAGGATTTATGAACGGTATTGCACTGATTATTATTTTAGGTGAAATAAAACACGTGCAAAATAGTTTTCTGCTCGTAGTATTAACGATCATTGTAATGATTGTTTCTGGAAAATGGATTAAGGCCATTCCATCTAGTTTAGTTGCGTTAGTCGGTGTGACTGCGTTGTTGCCTTTATTTTCTTCATTGTTAGAAGGGCTTACAGTGAAGGTACCGATTATCGGAAACCTTTCACTAAATAAAGTAATTGAAAAGATTGGAACGATTCCAGAAGCGATGCCTACGCTTCATATTCCATCTTTAAGTGGAACAGGATTAGCAGAACTTATTTTACCAGCGCTTAGTATTGCTTTATTAGGTTCGATTGACTCTTTATTAACGTCAGTCGTAATGGATAATGTGACAGGTACACGTCATAAAAGTAATAAAGAACTTGTCGGACAAGGTATCGGTAATATGATGAGCGGATTGTTCGGCGGATTAGCAGGTGCAGGGGCGACTGTACGATCTATCGTTAATATAAGAAGTGGCGGTAAAACGGCGCTTTCGGCAAGTATGCATAGTGTTATATTGTTTATTTTCATTATGGGACTCGGTTCAGTCGTACAATACATTCCACTTGCTGTATTATCAGGTATTTTAATTTTAACGGGTATTGGAATGTTCGATTGGGAAAGCATGAAGAAAATGCATGTAGCGCCAAAAGGTGATGTTATTGTTATGCTCGTAACGATGATCGTTACAGTGAAGTTTGATTTAATGATCGCTGTTGCATTCGGGATTATTCTTTCCTTCATCCTATACATTGTGAAATGTAAAGAACGTAAAACTTCGATTGTAAAAGAAAGAGAAGCAACGTATACGATTCAAGGACCGCTCTCTTTCTTATCAGTAGATCGTATTTTTACTACTTTACAAGATGTGAAGTCACCGATTGTTTTACGTATGAAAGATGTGCGCTATATGGATGTGTCAGGAGCGATGGCATTATTAAATTTTGTTGAGCAGTCAAATAAAGCTGGAGCGAGTGTAACGCTTGAACAAGTACATCCAAGTATTGAAAAAACAATTGTAGTAATGGCGAACGACGAACAGAAAGAGAAATTGAAGTTTTTAGGTGTTTAGACGGTATAATAAAAATATCGCAAAAGAAAATTTAGAGTATGTAAAACACGAATGAAATAAAAAGAAGGTGCTCGAAAATCCAGTATAACGGACTTTTCAGAGTACCTTCTTTTTGTTATTCAATTCCCAAATCAACAATCATATAAGCAAGTATAACAACGAAGAAAATACTTACGGCTGGTGCTGTTAATACGTGACCAGACATAAAGCCGATGCCGAGCGATAAGACGAGTGTGTTAGCTAGTAGCATATGTTTTACATTTAATAGTTTCTTGAAGTTAGTGATGATGCGAATGAATATTTTAATACCGAAATAAAGAAGCGGCAGCAAATACATAAGGAATCCAACAATGCCGAACGCAAAGAATAGGTCGTAGAAATCCATTTCGACTAATTTAGGTGTAGTTGTATAGTTACCAGCGTAGCCCATTCCAAATAGTTTTTGAGATAGTGGTGCGTCTTTATAGTATTGTTTGTATACGTTTAAAAACTTGTCACGATCACTGTAAATTAAACTCTTCATTTCAGAGTCTGTTAGTTCACCCTGCTCACGTTCTTCTTTCGTTACCTCTCCTTCTTGTACTGGATTTTTATATTTATATATTTGTAAATGGATGCTCATGTTTTTGGCGATAGGAGTATATGGTGTAAGTATGAGTATACCTCCTAATACGATAGCAACAACAATTGTATTTACAAGATATGTGAATCCTTTTCCTTCTTTTTTACGATGAATAATATATTCAATAAATAAGAAAAAAAGAGCGATACCAAGTGTAATAACAATGGCACCATAGCCTACTTTCGTTCCAATCATAATGCTTGCATACATCGCAAGTACAGTTGGAATCCAGTAATAGATTTTCGAGAAAGAAGTTGTTTTATGAATTGAGTACAAGACGACGATGGGGAACGTAATGGCGAAAATGGAACTTAACTCATTTCCAGCAAAGAACCATCCCCTTGAACCGATCTTTGAGTTCGGATAGCTTGGGAAATCTGTACTAGTCAACATTGCCACAATAATTGAGATACTCAAAATTAACGTTGCATATAAGAAATAGATAATGATTTTATGAAACGCATATTCGTTATTTTTTAACTCTTTAAGAGCAATAATATATCCAAACAGTAGTACCATTGGATATACACTTTTTAAAATGAATTTCACTTCTTCTCCGAAAGAAACTGGAGATTTGACCATTAAATTATTAACAAGGCCGATTGTGAGTACAGTTCCAAGTAAGCATAAGTAGAGAATGTATTTTTTCGCACCTTGTTGTTTGTGATGAAGAAGTAGATACCCTGATGCAAGAAGCATAAAGGCGAAACGGACTACGATTCCGACTGTTGCGCTCATGTGTAATACATAGATTGAAAAAGATGTTAGTAAATCTAAAATTGGTTGAAACACAATGAATAGCAGTAGGAAATGTGGGAAGTAGTTATCCGTCTGTTTCAACTTATTAACCATATGTTCCTCCATTTCTTCATTCTTTTATTTCAGCACCCGAGTGAGGGGATAAATACCTTTTTATCCGGCTATTTACCGCGCAGTAAAACTCCCACCTCAAAATTCAGCTGGAGCAAAGAAGTTAGGTGGAAGCCCTGCGGACCGTAAAAGCCTTCACTTTATAGTAAGGCGAATGAATTTCAATATTTGTTTTTAAGCAGTACATGCAAGAAGACATTATTTCATTGTAATGATAGATAGATGAAAGGTATGGATAAAACGACTTTGATTGCTATATTTTTTAACGAAATGGTATGTTTTATACAGGATATATACAAATTGCGAGATTATTAGACAGAAAATTAAGAAAAAAGAAGGATTTTTTACCTGTTTTCTATAATTATATAAGTATAATCTTTATGTAGAAAAGAGGGGTATATGATGGAAGTAACGAGTAAAACAGAATCTGTGGTTGTGAAATATGAAGGAAGCGTAGCAACGGTGATGGTCAATCGCCCAGAAGTGTTAAATGCATTAGATGAGCCAACGTTAAAAGAGCTATTACAAAAGTTGAAAGAAGTAGCGGAGAGTTCTGCGCATATTGTTGTGCTATGCGGGAACGGCCGTGGTTTTTCTGCGGGTGGGGATATTAAATCGATGCTTTCAAGTAATGATGAAAGCAAGTTTGACGGTATTATGAATACCATTTCTGAAGTCGTTGTAACTTTATATACGATGCCGAAGCTTGTGATTAGTGCAATTCATGGACCAACTGCTGGTCTTGGATTAAGTATTGCATTAACTGCTGATTATGTGATGGCAGATATATCGTCAGTTATTGCGATGAACTTTATTGGAATCGCTTTAATTCCAGATGGTGGCGGTCATTTCTTCCTACAAAAGCGCGTTGGTGAAAATATGACGAAGCAAATTATTTGGGAAGGCAAGAAATTATCAGCAACAGAAGCGTTAGATATCGGCTTAATTGATGAAGTAATCAGCGAGAACTTCCAAACGGCTGTGAAACAAAAAATTAATGAATGGTCACAAAAGCCGATTAAGGCGATGATTCAAACGAAGCAAATTTTATGTGAAGTCAATCGCTCTAATTTAGAACAGACGCTTCAGCTTGAAAAACGCGGTCAATATGCGATGAGACAAACAGCTGACCATAAAGAAGGCATTGCTGCGTTTTTAGAAAAACGTCTACCAGCATTTAAAGGGGAATAAAGTAAAACTTTAATTAGTGAGGGATTTTGCTCACTTCCTACTGATTATTAGCCCGTTAATTCGGGATAAAAGGGAGAAAGTGCTAACACATTTTAGTATAATTGTGTTAGCACTTTTTTTTAGGAGTAATACATGAAAAAAATTATAGGTATTACCGGTATAATTTTGTTTGTATATTATGCTTTGCACAGTACACCATCTATGGCTGTACGAACTGCATTATTTTTTGAAGGGCATCCAAGTGTTGCGTTTTCTGGCGGGGTGACGAAAGAAAAAGATGTGAAAAAAGAAGCGATTCCAGATGAGTACCAAACTTTATATGGTAATGAAGAAGAAAAATCAGAGCACTATTTCTTCCCGCATGTAAGGGCGCACGGATCAGGAATTGATATGTTAAGTGCGTGTGTGAAAAAAGAGTGGTTTTTCTATAAAGCAGAGCTCGGGTGTTATTGAACATAGGAGGATGAATGATGTCAACTTATAACAAGTTAGTAAGAGACCGTGTTCCAGAGAAAATATTAATGTCTGGAAAAACATATACAGCACAAAAATTAACAGGCCAAGCATACATACAAGCTTTAGCGAAAATTGGAACGGAAGAAGTTCGTGAATTTGCTTCTATGAAAGAGCGTGAACATGCGTTAGATTCTCTTGCGGATGCACTGGAAGTGATTATGTCATTAGCGCGTGCAGAAGGAGCAACAATTGAAGACGTAGAACGCCTTCGTAAGCAAAAAAAAGAAGAGCACGGTGGATTTGAAAGAGGGATTTATTTATTAGATGTTTCAGAAGAATAGTTTTATAGGAAAAGCATAGCGTTACTCACTAACGCTATGCTTTTTTGCTGCAATGAAGCTAATAATGAAGAAGATAGCCGTTAATCCCCAGCCGATTGTAATAGAAGTAGTAGTATGAACGGCATAAGAAACTTGTAAACAAAGTAATGATGCTAAAAACCAAATGAGTGCAATGTGTATATATTTTTTTGATATATTCATATTTTGTAGCTCCTTTTTACATACTAAAGAGAATTTTACTATAATTTAGAAAATTAGACCATATAAGTAGAGGTTTCATAGCAAATTTTGTATACTGAATAATAGAGAAAATGAGGAGGAAACGACAATGGCACATCATACGAAAGAAACGATGGAACTCATTAAGGAGCTTGTCTCTATTCCGAGTCCATCTGGAAATACGGCGAAAATTATTAATTTCATTGAAAACTATGTGAGTGAGTGGAACGTAGAGACGAAGCGTAATAATAAAGGCGCTCTTATTTTAACGGTAAAAGGGAAAAATGATGATCAACATCGTTTATTAACTGCTCATGTTGATACGTTAGGTGCGATGGTAAAAGAAATTAAATCTGACGGTCGTCTTCGTTTATCTATGATTGGCGGATTTCGCTGGAACTCTGTAGAAGGGGAATATTGCGAAATTGAAACGTCAAGCGGTAAGGCGTATACAGGAACGATTTTAATGCATCAAACATCTGTACACGTATATAAAAATGCAGGTGAAGCGAAACGTGATGAGCAAAACATTGAAGTGCGTATTGATGAGCGTGTTTCTTCTGCGAATGAAGTACGCGAATTAGGAATTGAAGTAGGAGACTTCGTTTCATTTGATCCACGCGTTCAAATTACAGAGAGTGGATACATAAAATCACGTCATTTAGATGATAAAGTAAGCGTAGCAATTCTATTAAAATTAATTAAAAGATTGCAAGATGAAAATGTAACATTACCATATACGACGCATTTCTTAATTTCTAATAATGAAGAGATTGGATACGGTGGAAACTCTAACATTCCAGAAGAAACTGTAGAATATTTAGCAGTTGATATGGGAGCGTTAGGTGATGGACAAACATCTGATGAATATACAGTATCTATTTGCGCAAAAGATTCTAGTGGTCCATACCATTATGCATTACGTAAACATTTAGTTGAGCTTGCGAAAGCGAACAATATTGAATATAAAGTAGATATTTACCCGTACTACGGATCTGACGCATCAGCTGCGATTCACGCTGGATTTGATGTAAAACATGCATTAATTGGAGCCGGTATTGATTCTTCTCACGCTTTTGAACGTACGCATGAGAGTTCCATTGCACATACAGAATCATTAGTATATGCGTATGTAATGTCTAATTTAATTGAAGACTAATTTCATAGAAAATAAAGTGGGCTGATTAAAAATAATATTTTTAATCAGCCCACTTTATTTAGGGGGGACAAGATGAAGAAATTATTGATGGGTAGTATCGTTGTAAGTTTAGCGTTAAGTGGATGTGCTCAAGAAGGTTCAGATGAAAAAGTAGTGACGAAGGTAGAGGATACCCAGGGGAATAAAAAAGAGAGTAGAAAAATACAAGGGTCACAAATAAATCCACAAGTGCAAAGTCGCTACACTGTTTTAATGAATTCTACTGAGGGAGAAGCGTATACTTTGCATGTTTTTTCGAATAATGAACAACATGAGACGCAAAAAGAACCTTGGGTTGGTGCACAAGAAGGGGATCAAATATATAAAGGTGAATATCAGCTTGCCTTACAATCTACAAGCGCGACATTATATTTGCAAGAGGCGAAAATTGGAGAGTTTGTATTTAATACGTCTAGAAAAAATGGATTTGTAAGTAAAGGTACACCAGATTTTTTCGTAGCACTGCAACGTGAGTCTTCTAATTTTTCAACAGTGAAAGCTTTTTACATTCATAAAGGGAAAGTGCTCGAAGTGAAAATTGATGAAGATGATTTTGGTATTACAGGAACTTGTTTTAAAGCTTTAGATAAAGGGAAGTTTCTTATTGGGAATTATGATAATGGAGAAGGAATGTGGTATTTTTCAACTTTCCAAACCGATCTTGAAACGGGAAAAGCGAAACGGGTTGATCAGAAAAAGCTTCCTTTGGAGGAAGGGAATGTATATGTTAAGGACAATTTCAAATGATACATTAGGAGAAGCAATTTATGGTGGTATGCTAGATTACTAGGAAGAACAAGCTCAGAATGTATCTTCTTTCTGTTATTAAAAATAAAGAGATTGCCAATAGGCAGTCTCTTTTATTTGCGAAAGGATTTAGAAAGGTTTCTCTTTATTTCCGGCATATGATATCATTTAATTTTATATACAAAAATATTCGAGTAATTGTGATCATAACAATTTTGAACGATAAAGGATGATAATAGATTGAGTAATCATAGTAAAACACCTGCATGTATATATACGTATGCGTTTCGCGAAGAGGAGCGTGCTTTATGTTACTTGGAAATGCGCTCGTTCTTTGGGATGGAGTCTCACGTTAATATTTTGAAAAGTGAAGTCAAGATTGCTCCGAGTAGAAGTCCGTTTATTAAAGAGCGCGTTGAGGTTATGTATGAAGGGGACGACTTAGAAAGCATTTTAGAACAAGTGGAACAAATTGATTTAGCGGGAGCGACATTCAAAGTTATCTTCGTTAAAATCAATGATCTTGGTAAAGAAAATAAAATTGAATATGGGGAAAGACGCCTTATTGAACGAGACCTCGGTATGCATATTGAAGGAGAAGCAGACGTTCGTAATCCAGAGCGCGTATTCGGGATTGTTCCTCTTGGAGGACGTTGGTACTTCGGGCACTATGTAGAAAGTGATCCAGTTTGGTATCATCACATAAAAAAACCGCATAGCTATTCGACATCACTGAGCACACGTGTTGCTAGAGCTGTCGCAAATATCGCTGTACCAAACCCAGATGGAGTACGAGCAATTGACCCGTGCTGTGGCATTGGAACAGTAGTAGTAGAAGCACTTTCTATGGGGATTAACATCGTTGGTAGAGATATAAATCCACTTGTAGTTCTTGGAACGAGAAAAAACATCGCACATTTCGGGTTTGAAGGAACAGTAACAAAAGGCCCAATTGAAGAAATTACTGAGAACTACGACGTCGCAATTATCGATATGCCATACGACCTATTTACGCACGCAACACCAGAAGATCAACTCTCGATTCTTTCAAGTGCGCGCCGTATCGCAAAAAAAGTAGTCGTTGTCACGATGGAAACAATGGACGACATGATTCATGAAGCGGGATTTGAAATTACAGACCGCTGTATCACAAGAAAAGGATCATTTTCTAGACAAATTCTTGTTTGTGAATAAAAAAGGTCACCCGTTAGGGTGGCCTTTTTGGTTTGTATGAATGTGTGATTGGTTGGTGGAATGGGGAGATGATTTGTCGATAAGTCGATATACTATGTTGAACCGCTAATATATTTCGAGAATCAATCGATATTAGATTGCTCTTCTTTCGTTTTCTCTTGTTGTGCGATTAATAAATTGCGCAATACGTGTCCGCGGTAACTTTCTAGTTTTCGTCCTTCATGATAGCGGACACCTAATTTTTTAAGTTCAGCTACGTACCAGCCTTTTGTTCCGTAATACATGAGACCACTTCCTTTTTTCTTTTGAACAGTATATGTTGTGGGGATTTGGAACTTTCTTATCAAATTAATATTGAATATTCAGTTTATTTACATTATGATTAATTTAGTATCGGATGGCAGTGAGTAGCCTCGCTGTAAGCCCGGATTTATATTTGAAAATGAAGAGAGTAGCTTCTTTCCACTTGAGCTTCTTTAGCAGGAGTACGAGCTAGAAGGATAAGGGGAGTAAATAAAATTCAATGCAGCTGTATACGATGCTTTTCTGGCTTTTAACATAGTAACGGAGGGTGAAATATGCGCAAAGGAACTTTTTTCATGGCTGGACATTCGAGGCTTCCGAAAGGGATGGCGGTTCGCAGTATGTACGAAACGTTAACAATTACAATTGAAGCAGATCATAAATATCATGTCATTATTGAAGCGTCATGTACACTTGCAACAGAGCACGGTAGAGGCTTCGTCGCCCAAATTTTAAGAGGACATAGTTTACGAGATGGTATTGAAGAAATTGTGCAAGATATTACAGATCATTACCAAGGAAAAGCGCAAAATGCTATCGTCAGTGCGGTCAAAGATTTGCATCGCCAATATGTAAGTTATTTAAATGATGAAAAGCCCGTGGAAGAGTACGAGGAAACAAATTTATAATCAATGTCTAGTTTATAACGATAAATGAGAGCCAGTTGTATTTCCTTTAAAGAGATACGACTGGCTTATTTTATTTGGGAGTAAGTAAGATGAATACGTGAAAAGCAATTCAAGTTGTAAAACAAGAAGCGAAAAAAGGGGATTTGTAAAATGTGTAAAGTATGTCGAGGAAATAATAAAAAATGAATTGACAGTTAGAATATTTAGAATTATTATTTAATTAATAAGATCCATTCGAGAAATTAGCCTTCTCTAAATTCGATCTTATTTTCCTGTTTTACACATATTTTCATATGAACTGTCTATTATTATTGTACTTTAAGAGATTAAAGACACTCGTAATGATAAGCCAGTTGTACGTTTCTACGATTTTCTATCGTGGTGCGTATGACTGGCTTTTTGCTGTTAGGGCAGTAAGACCGAATCTCGGCATAAGAAGATAAGGATAACTGTCTGTAAAAAGCGTCAATACGTTCTTCATATTTCGTTTAGGGAGGAATTGAAATGTCGATTATTACAGAACAAAGTGCGAAGATGAAGTTTGCAAAAAAGTATGAGGGTTATGAAATTGTTCCTCATCCGGAGCATAAACGTTTATATCATATTATGTTAAATCAGCAATTGCTTAAGCAGTTTTTTGAAGAGGTAAAAGAACATTCAGAGCAGTCATTACAATACATTCCGTATTCACGGTTTAATCTTGCAGATGGAATGAGAAAGATTTTTGGACAATCATTTATGGATAACATTCGCGGCATTATTCATGACCGTGAAACGGGCGGATTTACAATTGGGGTGCAAGGTGAAACGGCAGATCCAGCAGACTACGTGAAATTTGCAACAGCATTAACACATTTAATTGGGGCGCCAAGCTTCGATGCAATGACAGGAACGTATTATGCTAGATTTAATGTAAAAGATACGGATAGTAGTGATTCTTACCTTCGTCAAGCGTACCGATTGTTTACACTTCATACAGACGGTACATTCGTTGATGAACCGACAGATTGGCTTCTTATGATGAAAATGGAAGAGCAAAATGCAGTAGGAGGAGAATCTCGTTTACTACATTTAGACGATTGGGAAGATCTTCAAAAATTTAGAAACCATTCACTCGCATCTGTTAAAATTACGTATAAAGCACCACCAAGTAAAAATGCGCAAGAAATCGTCTATCGTGAAACGTTTTTTGATATAAATAACGCACCATGTATTTGCTTTATTGATCAGTTCGCTTATCCAGATAATATGGAACAAGCAAACTATTTGAAAGACTTATCCTATTCAGTTGAAAACTCACGGGCAACACATGCATTAAAATTACCAGTTGGTGACTTAGTTCTTTTAAACAATTTATTTTGGATGCACGGAAGAGCTGCATTTGAGAAAAATAAAGATTTATATAGAGAACTCATGCGTCAGCGCGGTTGTTTTTCTAAATAATATGTACGGCGGGTCTTTCGAATAGACCTGCCTTTTATCCCGCTATTTGCCGGGCAGTAAAACTCCCACCTTAAAATTCGGCTGAAGCAAAGAAGTTAGGTGGAAGATTAACTGCCCGTAAACGCCCGATTGGTGAAGACTAATAATCAGTGGGGATGGACGAAACCCCACTGATTAAAGTTTCACTTTATACGATTAAGGGGGAATTAGAGTGTATGACTTTATAATTATTGGCGGAGGAATTGTTGGTCTATCAACTGGAATGGCTTTAACGAAAAAATTCCCTCGTGCGAAAGTCGCGATCATTGAAAAAGAAAAGGAACTTGCACACCATCAAACTGGACATAATAGCGGAGTAATTCATTCGGGCATTTATTATAAACCAGGGAGTTATAAAGCAAAGTTTGCCAAAGAAGGAAATGCAGCTATGGTTCAATTTTGTAAAGAAAATGACATCGCTTATGACATGTGCGGAAAAGTAATTGTCGCTACAGAAAGAGAAGAACTTCCTCTTTTACATAACTTATATGAAAGAGGCTTACAAAACGATTTACACATTTCAAAAATAGATAAGGAAGAATTAGCTGAAATTGAACCTCATGTAAAGGGACTAGGCGCAATTCGTGTGCCTTCTTGCGGGATTGCTGAGTATAAAGGAGTAAGCTATGCATTTGCCCGTTTAATTCAGGAAAGCGGCGGAGAAATACATTTAGGAACAGCCGCAGAGCGTATTACTGAGAAAAAAGATGCTGTAACAATTGAGACGAATAAAGGCACATTTAAAACGAAATTTCTCATTAACTGCGCTGGCTTACATAGTGATCGTATTGCGAAAAAGACAGGTATACTAACTGATATGAAAATTGTTCCGTTTCGTGGTGAATATTACGAACTTGTCCCAGATAAACGCCATCTCATCAAACATTTAATTTATCCAGTTCCAAACCCAGAATTCCCATTTTTAGGCGTTCATTTCACAAGAATGATAAACGGAGAAGTACATGCAGGACCAAACGCAGTAGTAAGCTTCAAGCGCGAAGGTTATACGAAAACGGACTTTAATATGAAAGACTTCATGGAAACAATGACATACACAGGCTTTTGGAAAATGGCGATGCCAAATATGAAAGAAGGCATAAAAGAGATGGTGCGCTCATTTAGTAAACAATCATTTTTAAAAAGCTTACAGCGCCTCATACCAGAACTAACAGAGAAAGATATCGTGCCAACACATGCAGGGGTAAGGGCACAAGCTATTTTATCAAACGGAAAAATGGTTGATGACTTTTGCATTATTCCTGGCATCAATTCTCTACATATTTGTAACGCACCATCTCCAGCTGCAACGGCAAGTATAAAGATTGGTGAGGAAATTGCTAAGCAAGTGCCGGATGTGGTGGCGGTGAGGGTTTGATGGGTCCCACTGTGGGGGTGAAATACATTTACGCTATTTCACTACTAAAAAAACAATTGGGTTTAATTTGATTTTTAACAATAAAAAATTAAATCTATTAGATAAGAAGTCATTGTGATAATACTTTGTCAAAATGGCTTCCTTCTTTATGTCGTCACATATGAGTTTGTTAATTATTTTTATGGAAATTCATTTCAAAAATCAATATCTATTTAACGATTTTTTTTGCTTAATATTTTGAAAATTCGGTATAAAACCGACGATAAATAACCTTTTTATGTTAAAATAAGGAATAAAATTGAAATTAAGGAGGTGCTATGTTCAAAATGATACAATTTATCGGGAAAATGTTTCATGGGGTGGATACTCAATATTTGGTGAAATCATATATTATTTCAATAGCTGTATCTGGGTTTTTACTATATATAAATGAGCTTTCATCTGCACAGACAATATATGTTTTATTGGCTGGATTTTTATTTCCTTTTGCAACAATTATTTGGGATGACTTGATAAATACACTTATGGGTGGTCATTTTATAATTTTACCATTACTATTTATGTTGATGTGGAAGGCGTTTAAGATTTTAATACTTTATATGCTTAGTCCGCTTATTGCTCCTTTCGGAATGCTATATGTATATATTGCAAATGGGTACTATCGTAAAGGGGAATAGCTAAATAGTAGAAAGTAATCAAATTTTTTAAGGCAATTGTATAATACTTTATAAATTGAGAGTCCGTTTTGATCAAATTTTTTCAAGATGGACTCTTTTTATTTCGAACAAAATGTGAGTCTATGAAATGTTTTAATTAAACTGTATTTAAAATATACACCCCCAACGTTTTTTTCGGGTTTTTGTTTTGGTACGTGTGCTTGAACCTTAATAATAACCCACTGTCTACTGTATAAAAAAGTAGACAGTAGTGTATGTTTTTTTGAAAAATGTATACAGATTTATACTCTATCCGTTGGCATGATACTTGCATTAAAAATGGTATCAACATATAGGGGAGAGATAGAAATGAAGGTTAGCAAAATATACACAACAATTGATGCTCACGTAGCTGGGGAACCGCTTCGAATTATTACGGGCGGCGTGCCAGAAATAAAAGGGGAAACGCAATTAGAAAGACGCGCATACTGCATGGAACATTTGGATCACCTTCGTGAAATTCTTATGTATGAACCGAGAGGGCATCACGGAATGTACGGTTGTATCGTTACGCCGCCCGCAAGTGCTCATGCTGATTTTGGCGTATTATTTATGCACAATGAAGGCTGGAGTACGATGTGTGGTCACGGCATTATTGCTGTTATTACAGTAGGAATTGAAACAGGTATGTTTGAAGTGACTGGTGAAAAACAAAAGTTCATTATTGATAGTCCTGCAGGGGAAGTTATTGCGTATGCAAAGTATAGTGGAAGTGAAGTAGAATCCGTATCATTTGAAAATGTTCCTTCATTTGTATATAAAAAAGACGTTCCTATCAAAATAGATAACTACGAATTTCAAGTAGATATCGCATTTGGCGGAGCGTTTTATGCGGTAGTAGATAGTAGAGAATTTGGTTTGAAAATTGATTTTAAAGATTTATCTGCTATTCAAGTGTGGGGAGGAAAAATTAAACACTATATTGAGAGCCAAATGGAAGTGAAACATCCACTGGAAGAAGGTTTAAAAGGAATATACGGCGTTATTTTCTCAGATGAACCGAAAGGAAAAGACGCTACTTTGCGAAATGTGACAATCTTTGCTGACGGGCAAGTAGACCGTTCTCCTTGCGGCACAGGAACTTCTGCGAGACTCGCAACCCTTTTTGAAAAAGGTGCCTTACAAAAGGGAGAAACTTTTATCCACGAATGTATCACAGATGGTCATTTTGTGGGAGAAGTATTATCTGTAACAGCGGTAGCTCAATATGAAGCAATCGTTCCGAAAGTAACCGGGCAGGCATTTATTACAGGATTTCATCAGTTTGTATTAGATCCGAGAGATGATTTGAATCGGGGATTTTTGTTAGGATAAAGTGAAACTTTAATCAGCGGAGGGGTTTATCCTCCATTGATTATTAGCCCACACCAATCGGGTTTTTACGGGCAGTTGATCTCCCATATAACTTCTTTGTCCAACCGAATTTTCAGATGGGAGTCTTACTGCCCGTTAATACGGGATAGAAGGAGGAGGTGGAAAGATATGCTAGTTATAAGCGCAGAAGAACAAAGAAATTTAGTAAATATGAACGAAGTCATTGCATACGCGGCGCTTGCTTTACAAGAATTTTCCGTAGAAAGAACGATCACACCAATACGTACTTCATTACCATTTGCAAGCGAACAAAATACGGCATTAATTATGCCTTCAGTAGCGGAAGGACTTGAGGCACTCGGCTTAAAAGTAGTAACAGTCGCCCCGCAGAACAAAAAGATAGGAAAGAAAACGATAAACGGGATTGTAATGCTATCGGACTTTCAAACGGGAGAACCACTCGCACTTTTAGAAGGATCGTACTTAACGATGATCCGAACAGGTGCCTTATCAGGAGTAGCAACAAAACATTTAGCTCGTCATAACGCAAAAACTTTATGTATTATTGGAACCGGTGAACAGGCGAAAGGAATTGCAGAAGCAGTATTCGCGGTTAGAAATATCGAAAAGGTCATTTTATACAATCGAACGGAAGAAAAAGCGTATGCATTCGTGCAACATATACAAACGACATTCGGCAAACCTGCTTACGTTTATAGAAATCCAAATGAAGCGATAAGCGAAGCAGACATCATCGTCACAACAACAAATGCATCCACACCAGTCTTCTCAGAAAAACTACAAAAAGGTGTCCACATAAACGCCGTCGGTTCATTCAGACCGAGCATGCAAGAACTACCATCTCACGCCATCGTGAACGCAAATAAAGTAGTAGTCGAATCAAAAGAAGCAGCATTAGAAGAAACGGGCGATCTTCAAGTGCCAATAAAAGAAGGTTTATTTAAAGCTAGCGACATACACGCCGAACTTGGTCAAATTATAAGCGGTGAAAAAGCTGGTAGAGAGAATGAGGAAGAGATTACTATTTTCAAATCAGTTGGCTTGGCCGTAGTAGATATTATCGTTGCGAAGTATTTGTATGAGAAAGCGGTGGAGCGTGGGATAGGGAATAGGATTGAGTTTTGAGGCTGCCTTTTGGTGGTCTTTTTTTGTGGGAGGTATTTGTTTCTATTAATAGATTTCAAACTTTCTACCTTTGCGAAAAAGTTTGACAATACATACTGGTAGTGGTAATTTAAAACTTATAAGAAAACTCGGAATTAATTCCGAGTTTTCTTATGGGTATAAACAGTTCGAGGGGGCCGAAAGATGAAACGGAAGTTATTTGCATTACCATTTGTCCTAATACTACTTATTGCATTAGCGGCTTGTTCTGGGGAAAAAGATTCTTCGAAGCAAGCGGGCACTAGTAAGTCAGGGAATCCGAAAGATGGAGGGGCGTTAACGATTGGTGTTAGCGATAATCCAGATACGATGAATCCGCTTTATGCGAATGATCGTGTGTCATTAACTGTGCAGCAAGCTTTATATGCACCGCTATATCACATGGAAGACGGTAAGAAAAAGTTTGTTCTTGCTGAGAGCTTTACGCCTTCAGAAGATCAATTAACGTGGACGTTGAAATTAAAAGATAATTTAAAATGGCATGATGGTAAGAAAATTACATCAGACGATATAGCATTTACATTCCAATCTATTTTAGATGAGAAGCAAAATAGCTCAAGTCGTGAAAACTTTATTTTTAAAGGAAAACCGCTTGAGGTGAAAAAAGTAGATGAGTTAACGACTCAATTTGTTTTACCGCAAGTAAGTGCATCTTTCGAAGGTGTAATGAATGATTTCTTCCCAATTCCGAAACATGTATTTGAAGGGGAAGCAGATTTAGCGAAGAGTACGAAAAACTTACAGCCTGTTGGATCAGGTCCGTTTAAGTTTAAAGAGTATAAATCAGATGAGTACGTTGCATTAGATCGATTCGATGATTATGTAGGTGGTAAAGCTAAATTAGACTCTATCGTATACCGCGTTGTAAAAGACCGTAATACAGCAAATGTTTCACTGCAAAATGGTCAAATCAACATGAAGATGATTGAGCCGCAAGACTTTAAGAAACTAGATAGCACTGGGAACTTCTCAATGGTGACATTCCCTGAAGGTAGATTATTCTACTTATCTTATAACATGAATACAGATTTGATGAAGAAAAAAGAAGTGCGCCAAGCAATTGCGCATGCGTTAGATAAAAAAGAAATGATTAACTCAGCGTTCGTTTCAGGTGAATTTGCAGAACCAGCAAATTCAATCTTAACGCCAGACGCTATGTATTATGCGAAAGATATTAAAGACTATAAGTATGATAAAAAAGAAGCGAAAGATTTATTAGCAAAAGCTGGCGTGAAAGATAAAGAAAAAGTACGAGTTATGTATGTAACGAATAATAAAATTATGGAAAGCTTAGCGTTATATACACAACAAAAATTACAAGAAGTTGGCTTACAAGTTGAACTAAATGCATTAGATGCTAGTGCGGCAAGTGAAAAAGGCTTAGATAAAGAGAATAAAGAATATGACATTACATTTGGTGGTTACATTATGGGACCTGAGCCAGATTCATATAAGAGCTTATTCTTAAGTAATGCCGAGTACAATTATGCACGTTATAAAAATGCTGACTTCGATAAATTATGGGAAGAAGCTGCAGTTGAAACAGATAAAACGAAACGCGCAGAGCTTTACCATAAAATTCAAGAGACAGCTAGAGAAGACGTACCTTATCTACCAATTGCTTATCCGAAAGCAGTTATTGCAGTAGATAAAAAGTTTGACGGATTGAAAGAAGCGAAAGCAATTCCTGTCACAATGTTTGAAGATCTATCTAAGATTTATGAAGTGAAATAAGAAACAGTAAAGAAGCTGGTGGAAATCAGCTTCTTTATCCCGCTTTAACGGGCAGTAAGACTCCCGCCTCAAAACTCGATGAACGCGAGGAAGTAGGGCGGGAGTCGTCGGATTGTCCATTAAAGCCTAATTGGTGCAGGCTGATTAAAGTTTCGCTTTATCCTGAGGGGGGAAGTTTGTGTATAAAGTAATTGCAAAGAGGCTTTTAAATGCAATTCCACTTTTATTTGTTATTTCTATTATTTCTTTTCTATTAATAAAATTAGCGCCAGGGGATCCGGTTCGAAACTTTGTCACGCCGAATATGAGTCCAATTGACGTGGAGCGTATTCGCAAAAGTTTAGGACTAGATCAACCCATTTACGTGCAGTATTTTTTATGGTTAAAAAACATTTTAACAGGAAACTTTGGTTACTCGCTTCAAAATCATCGTCCTGTTTTGGAGCTTATCACAGAAAGATTACCTGCAACAATTGGGTTAATGGGATCATCTTTACTCGTCTCATTCGTAATCGCAATACCACTTGGATTATTTACAGGTGTGAAAAAGAATTCATACTTTGACCGCATTATAAACTTTATTTCATACGTTGGTATTTCTATGCCGGTTTTCTGGTTTGCACTACTATTAGTCTACTTATTCTCTTTAAAATTGAACCTACTTCCGAGTATGGGTATGCGCACCGTAGGTAAAGATTCTGTCTGGGATATTGTGCAGCACGGCATTTTACCTTGCATGGTGCTAGCGTTCCAAAACGTATCTGTTTATATGAGATATATTCGTTCAAGTACGATTCAGCAATTAGAAGAAGAATATGTACAAATTCAATATGCGTACGGCGCTTCAAAGAAAACAGTGTTATTTAATCACGTACTTCGAAATGTATTAATACCGATCATTACAATTTTCGGATTATCGATTCCAAGTTTAGTAGGCGGAGCGTTTATTACGGAAACAGTATTCTCATGGCCAGGACTTGGTTCACTTGGGGTAAATGCTATTTTTAGATTTGATTATCCGATTATCATGGCAATTACATTACTATCATCATTCATGTTAATTCTCGGTAACTTAATTGCTGATATTTTATATGGCGTAGTAGATCCGCGCATTCGCATGAGGGGGTGATTTGGAATGAATAATAGGAGATTTCAAACAATAAAAAGTAGTTTTACAAAAAATAAGTTTGTAGTAATGGGAGTTATTATACTTTCGGTTTTAACGATCGCATCAATTTTTGCATTCGTATCGCCATACGATCCTAGTAAAATGTCGATTCCAGATCGTTTACAAGAACCGAGTTTAAGTCATCCTTTCGGAACGGATGATTATGGAAGGGATTACTTAACGAGGGCGTTATATGGCGGACGCGTTTCACTTGCGGTCGGTTTCCTTGCGATGGTTGTTTCTATTACAATCGGCACTGCAGTTGGAACAATTAGCGGATATTTTGGCGGAAAGTTAGACAACTTTTTAATGCGAGTTGTTGAAGTACTTATGTCAATTCCATCATTCTTTTTAATGCTACTATTAAATGCGTATTTAAAACCAGGAATTACGACGTTAGTTCTTATTATTGGATTACTAACGTGGATGGACACTGCGCGTATCGTAAGGGCAGAAACGTTATCTGTAAAAGAGCGAGAGTACGTTTTATACGCAAAAGTATCAGGACAAAAATCACTCATGATAATTGTAAGACATATCATTCCTAACATTTTATCAACCATTATAATCGCCGCGACATTAACTATTGCGACATCGATTTTAATGGAATCATCACTTAGCTTCTTAGGATTAGGTATTAGAGAACCAGATTCTTCTTGGGGCAGCATGCTAAATAATGCGCAAGGATATATTGGTGAAGCTTGGTATTTAACACTCTTCCCAGGATTCCTTATCCTTTTAACGGTATTAAGTTTTAACGTAATTGGTGAAGCATTGAAGAAAGCTTTCGCACCAAAAGGAGCTGGACATGAAAACTAACGTGTTAAGTGAAAGGAGTGAGAAGCGTGTCTGAAAAACTACTAGAAGTGAAAAATTTAAAGACTTCTTTTTTCATAGAAAGTGGCGAAGTTGAAGCGGTTCGAGGCGTGACATTTCGCTTAAATAAAGGAGAAGTAGTTGGTATCGTTGGGGAATCTGGAAGCGGGAAGAGTGTAATGGCGAAGTCCGTTATGTCTCTCGTTACGTCGCCAGGGAAAGTGAAAGAAGGAGAGATTCTTTTTCATAATGAAAACATCCTTTCTAAATCTGAAAAAGAATTGCGTTCTATTCGAGGAAATCAAATTTCACTTATCTCTCAAGATCCAATGTCGGCGCTAAATCCAGTCGTGAAAATTGGGAAGCAAATGACGGAAGTAATTATACGACATCAAAAAGTGAAAAAGAAAGAAGCAGAGCAGATCGCGATCAACTTGTTAAAACAAGTCGGTCTTTCTTCACCAGAAGAAAGGGTAAAACAATATCCGCATGAACTAAGCGGCGGTATGAAGCAGCGAGTTATGATCGCAATGGCGATGTCTTGTAATCCAGACCTTCTCATTGCGGACGAACCGACGACAGCACTTGATGTAACGATACAAGCACAAATACTAGATTTAATGAAAAACTTAAAGAACGAAACGAATATGGCGTTACTTCTTATTACGCACGACTTAGGAATTGTCGCGCAAAACTGTACACGTGTCATCGTTATGTACGGCGGGCTTATTATGGAAGAAGGACCTGTACTTGATATATTCCAATCGCCGAATCATCCATATACGAAAGGGCTATTAAACTCCTTGCCGAAAATATCGAACGGCGTAAAAGAAAGACTCGCGCCAATTCAAGGTGTAACGCCAAACTTACTACATCCGCCGAAAGGTTGCCCATTCGCAGAGCGTTGTCCGCATAAGATGGACATTTGTGAAAAAGAACGTCCGCCATATTTTGAAATCGGAAACGAAAGACGCTCTATGTGCTGGCTAAACGATGAAAAAGTAGGTGATTCCCATGAGTGAAGAAAACTTAATTGAAGTTCGGAACTTAAAAAAGTATTTTCCTATTAAAAAAGGACTATTCGGCAGAAAAACAGAGCAATTAAAAGCAGTAGACGATTTAAGCTTCACAATAAAAAAGGGTGAAACATTCGGGCTAGTAGGGGAATCTGGCTGCGGAAAATCAACGACAGGAAGAAGCATCATTCGCTTACACGATGTCACTTCAGGGAACATTTTATTCGACGGAAAAGATATCGCAAGTTTAAAGGAAAGTGAACTAAAAGAATATCGAAAACGAATGCAAATCATTTTCCAAGATCCATACGCATCATTAAATCCGTCGATGAATGTATTTCAAATTATTAGCGAGCCGATGAACATTCACGGATCTTACGAAAAAGAAGAACAAAAAGAAATCATATTAGACCTGCTGAAAAAGGTAGGGTTAAAAGAAGAACACTTATATCGCTACCCGCACGAATTTAGCGGAGGACAAAGACAGCGAATCAGCATCGCGCGCGCACTATCTGTAAAACCAGATTTCATTCTGTGTGACGAACCAATCTCAGCACTAGATGTCTCAGTCCAAGCGCAAGTCGTAAACATGCTGCAAGACATCCAAGAAGAAACAGGCGTCACATACTTATTCATCGCACATGACCTATCTATGGTAAGACACATATCAGACCGAATCGGAGTCATGTACTTAGGAAACATAGTAGAAATTGCCGACAGTGAAGACCTATACACAAAACCGGCACATCCATACACACAAGCACTACTCTCATCCATGCCAGAACCAGACCCAACAAACGCAGGCAAAGAACGAATCATCCTGCAAGGTGAAGTTCCAAGCCCGCTCAACTCACCATCCGGCTGCAAATTCAGAACGCGCTGCAAATTCGCCACTGAAAAATGCGCACAGGAAGTACCGAAAATGGTTGAGATTGCGAAAGGGCATCAGGTGGCTTGTCATTTGTTTTAGAGGAGAAAGCATCGGGGGGGACCTGGTGCTTTTTTCTTTTGTGTGTGGGTGTGAGATTGGTTGTAGACTAATGGTCAGTGATTGTTTATAGTTGCATTTCCTGTTATATAATTTTCCTTATTTTTCAACTATAATTGTAATGATATGTTAGATTGTATATTTTATCCTTAATATATTTAAAGGAAGGGGACTCTCTATGAAATTGCTTCGTTTATTTCTCATTTTCACTCTGGTTGTATTGTTAAGTGCATGTAATACAGCAACAAAAGTCACAAAGGTTCAAAAAAATGGCGAAACGACTTTAACAAGGGGTATTACGATGTACAAACGCTTAAAGCTGAAAAAGGAAATGTGGAAATTCCTTATGAGGCAGCAGTTGAAGAAGGTACGATTTTATTGCAAGTCACAAAAGATGATAAGGTCATTTATGAAGAAGAAGTCACTTCTCAAAAAGAAGGTTTGCTTTCTTTTGAAGCGCCAAAACCCGGATCATATGATTTAATTGTACGCGTGAAGGGTGAAGAAGAGAAAGCGAAAGGAATTCAAATACATACGAAGCTATGAAAAAACGGCAAGCGGAGCATACTCGCTTGCCGTTTCCATTTCCAGTTGGTTCTGGCATAACAAATGCTCATCAATTTTAAGAAGTGAACGTAAAGTAATTCTAAAATATACAATATTTCACTTTCGGCGATGTAATCTCTAATAAAAGATTTAATAAATTTCATAATATAAATATTTAATTCTAATCATTAAAAATCCTACTTTTTCTTACTTTAATTGTTTCTAAAATATAAAGAAGAATACCTAAACCAAATATTTTTTCAGCATTAGAAATATTATTACCTAATTTAATAATCGGTACATTTAAGCCAAATCTTTTACTCCATTCTAAAGGCATATATCCCCTCTTGCAGTTTATTAATATACGATCATCCATTGTATGAAAAGACGTTTCGAAAAAATCAAATTCCACTTCTATCTCAGAAATTTTTATCTCTTTTTCATTCATCAAAGAACCACGTACCATTCCAAATCCTTGTATCATATTTTCTTTAAACATACCTACACAATTATAATTCGAATCATAAATAGCCCAATCATAATTTTCAACTTCACTTTGAAAATATGCAAGAATTTCTCCATCACTTGCTTCCAATCCAAAAACTTCTTTATTTTTTAAAATAGGTAATGTTGAAGAAATCATCTTTGTTCCTGCTACATATCTTCCATCAGGAGTATATAAACCTAAATGTTTATTATTGCCGGGTAATTCTAACAAAACATAAGTATCAATATCCCAAAATGTTAAATCATTTTTAACTATATTTTTTTCTAGTAAATTTCCTTTTCTTAATTGCCAAAATCCAATACTAAAAAATACAAGAGAAGCTATAATAATTAAGATTACTGGTCCCCAATTAATATTACCCCAAGTATTATACATACCAATTAATCCATAAAGAAAAAGCCCAGTTCCAATTAAACACTTAAACTTCCCTCTTTTTTTATAATACTCAAATAATTCCACGCAAACACCTCTATCAGTTGGTCTTAATATTTCAATTATCCTTCAAATGGTCACATTACCGAAAATTAAAAATTGTACGCTAAGGGTGTAAAAAACTATTATAGCAGGTTTTATAGAGCATATAAGTCTATGTTGATGCTACCCCAATATAGACTTATATTTACCTTGATAATAAAAGAGGACGTGGAGTAACTTGATTATTCTTAATCATTCGACAAGATGCAACAATTTAAGATGGTATTTCTTGCTATGATAAGTAAGGAATTTGCATATCGTGTTATTGGGGGATAAAAAGAGATGTTGAAAAAATTCACTACATGTATTTTAGGTGGCGCTTTAGTATTCAATTTATCTGGTTGCGGCAATACATCCGACAAAACTTCTTCAGAATCTAAAGAAACCAATTCTAAACAAGAAGAAAAGAAAGTGCAAACAACTGATGAGGCGAAAACGAAAGAGAATACAAAGCAGAAAAATACAGAACAAACAAAAGAGAACTCAAAAATAAAAGAAAAAGAGTATGCTGTAAACAAGGATTTTCATACGCCTAAATTTGATGTAACTGTAAAAAGAGTTGTAGAAAGAGATAAGGTTGGTAAAGAAAGTATAGGATTCCAAAAACCTGAAGATGGACATGTCTTTATTGTTGTAGAAGCAGAAGGGAAAAATATCACAAACGAACCGATGAAATTAGCCGTTTTACCATCAGTGAATTTAGTGGATGAAAATGATAATGCTTACCAAAGTGATGTGTTGGCAGCTAGTAGTTATGCGGTTGAAAAAGGCGAGACCTCTACTCTTACTAAGGGATTAAAACCAGGGGAGGTAATGAGAGAAAGTAAAGTTTACGTGATTAATAAAGAAAAATTTGATACAGGAAAATGGTATGTAGTTGTTAACCATGAGCATAAGGAACAAATTAAGTAGTGTTTATTTATTAAGAGGAGATGGCTCCTCTTTTTTGTTATAAGTTAACACAGAATTTCGTTATGAGGGACTGCCTTTTGGTGGTCTTTTTTGCATAAAATCTTGTAAAGCAAGAAAAAGTAGAATATTAATATTCTAATATTCAATAGAAAGATAAAACGTTTAAAAGTTCAGAATAATACTTTATAATATATTTAGTAAAATTAACCAATCTATATTTTGCTCATTATGTATTAAAGGGGAAATGAAAATGGCTGGACAAATTCGTATGTCACCAGAGGAGCTTAAATCAAAAGCGACTCGATATGGACAAGGTGCAAATCAAATTGAGGATATTTTAAGTCAATTACAAAACTTACAAAATGAATTAAGAGGAGAATGGGAAGGTCGTGCTTTCGAAGGTTTTGATCAACAGTTCAATGAATTAAAGCCAAAAGTACAAAACTTTGCACAGCTATTGCAAGAAATTAATATGCAGCTGAATAAAACTGCAGAGGCCGTTGCTTCTCATGATGAAGAATTATCACGTAATTTCGGTTTGAAATAAAAATTGTCATACTCTATATAACAAGCATTTCAAATGAGCCATACAGCTTATATTGTATGGCTCATTTGATTGCATGCCCAGCGAGTGATATTGATAGGGATATATATTTTATGAGATTTCTTTGATGCATTTGGAGAACTTATAGAAAGGGTTTGAAAGAATGGGACAATTTCAAAGTAATTTACAAACAGCAACGCAAATTGCTACGAAAATGGGATCAGCCTCTGATAGGATTCAAAGTGCAACCAGTCGTTCTATAACAAAGGCGACGCGTACAACATTATCTGTTAACTTCAAAGCACAAGAAGCGAATCAGCAAGTTTTAGACTTGACGAAACAATTTTCCGCTGCCTTTCAACAAGCGGTTGATAATATTCATTCGGTATCTAATGAATTTGAGAGAATGGATAACGAACTTCACAACACTTTTCGCTAATGTGACAACCTACGTAAAGTAAAATAGTAGGAGGAAAAAGATGGATCGGGATATTGAAAATCAAATTAAAGAGTTAAATCTAAAGTTACGAAGTGTATTTGAAGAACAGGACCGAAATCAATCTGCGATTCAAGCTCAAGAACAAGCGGAAGCAGATTTTTATGAATGTAGAAGTCGAAATCGTCGTTTGTTTGATCGAATTTTAGGAACTTGGCATGGTGATAGAGAAATGTCTCAGTTTTTTATGAATACATATCAAGATGCACAACATATTGAAAGAAAAGTCACATTTGAATTGGAAAACAAAAAAGAAACGTTGCTTAAAGAAAGACGAGACCTTAATGATTTAGAAAACGACCTTTCCTATCAACAACAACAATTAGCAAGGGAGGTCAATGCATGAGTTTAAATATGTATTTGGGAGAAGTACGAAGCCAAACTCAAAGCATGAATGCTGTATGTACTGCTA
This sequence comes from Bacillus cereus group sp. N24, assembly GCF_016483345.1. Classification (NCBI taxonomy): domain Bacteria; kingdom Bacillati; phylum Bacillota; class Bacilli; order Caryophanales; family Bacillaceae; genus Bacillus; species Bacillus cereus group sp. N24. Next base: position 229,025 of record NZ_JAEHCA010000006.1, on the reverse strand, counting down.
CCATTCAAGGTATGGAACAAGCGATTCAGTCGATTGACGCTTTTGCAGTTGATACTGTTTTACAGGGGCAAACATATAGTAGTGCAAAATCATTTTTTGTACAAACCTTTCGTCCTTTAGCGCAAGGGATCATTTATTTATGTGAAGAATTGATTCGTCAGAATGATGCTTTTCCAAGTCAATTTCAATCACAGGTAGCTCAGGCAGATGTAATTGAACACGAGATATTAGAACAAATTCGAGAAATTGACCGAATGAAAACAAGTATGGAAGCTGTTAATCAAGCCATGCCAATGCCGGGTATGGATGCCATGGTAAATCTTTTTATTGTTATGAGGCAAAAACTGCAAGAAAAGCTGGATCATTTGTATCAATTCAATCAGACCTCTAGTAATAATTATAGTACAGCACTTCAATTAGCAACTAGTATTGCTACAGGTCTTGCGGAAGTTCAAAGTGGGAAAGGGTTTAATGCCGTTAGTGGTATATTTGATACGCAAGTGTTGAACATGGGATGGGCAATATCTATTCAAAAAATTACAGAAAAGAAAACTCGTGAAGCTAATAAAATAGCACAGGCAGGAACTAAAAAAGATGATAAGGATAACATTAAATATTTTACAGGTAAAGCAGAATGGAAAGATGGAGATCGTGTTGGAGGAGTTTTAGAAGGTTCTGTGATTGATGGTAAGGAGCCTCTTGGTAATAACAGCGAGTGGAACATGAAAGCTTTATCTGGAAAAATAGATGTAAATGTGCCTTTTTCTTTTGATGCTGCTAAAGATGATTTAATGGCTGGAAATATTATTGGAGCAAAAATAGAGGGATCTGCTTTAGAAAACTCCTTTAAAATAACAAAAATAAAGGTTCCAATTACTACTTTTATTGGGCCCATTGGACCTATTAGGTTTACTCCGCAAGAGTTAACCATTACTCAAAAGTTTGGCGAAGCAAACTTTACAACAGGTGTGGATCAATATACATTAAAAATTGCATCGGAACTTACTGCTAACAAATATGAAGCAGAGTTAAATCTTTTTCATATCCCAGATTTCGTTCCATTTATAGGAGACCGTGATGTAATAGCAAAAGGTGAATTAGGATTAGGTACATTCGGTTATAAAGTAAAGCTTGGAGCTGAAACCGGGGGATACTTTGGGGAAGAGTTTGGCCTTGGAGGATTTATTAAATTTGAAAAACCAAAGAAAGAGGAAAGCTGATATGCAAGCATTTAAAGTTGGAAAGTTAGTCACATTCGTTGCAATTATAATACTTCTTGTAGTTGCTATTTTATCTCCTTACAGTTTATTTAAAAAGATTTATTTTATTATCGGGGTTCTTATTATTGGTGCAATTTCACTTGGTGCAAATAAATTTTTTGAACTGTTACATAGTAAATTTAACAAGAAATGATATTACCTATGTGATAGGGGAATTCAAAATATGAATAAATTGTTAAGGATTATTACCAGTGTTGGGGTACTTATTCCCCTTGTAGTAATATGGAATTTACCTGAAGCTTCTTCAAAAGAAAAAATCCTTTTTACAGTCATTCAATTATCTATTGGATTTGCTTTTATAATTATTTTAGAATTTATATTCAGATATAAAAAGAAAAAGGAGAGCAAATAAATGAAACTATTACCTATTGGCTCAGTTGTTAAACTAGAAGGTGTAGAACCAATCATTATGATTATCGGAAGAATGGTTATTTCAGCAGATAAACGTGATTTTGACTATGTAGGTGTTCCTTATCCAGTTGGTTATTTAGGTGATGAAAAAGTATTATGCTTTAATTGCGATAAGATTGTAGAAGAATTACACAGAGGTTACATGACTGAAAATGAATTGATATTACGTGAGAAATTGTTGGAAATATAGTTTTTTATTACAATTGAATTAAATACAAAATGTATTTAGTACATTATCTTTCTCTTCTTTATTGATTCCGATATAAGTCAATGTGATTTGCGGTGTACTGTGATTAAGTATTTCTTGCAACATAGCAACATCTTTTGTTTGTTTATAGAACCAATAGCCGAAGGTTTTGCGCATGGTGTGGGTCCCAATAGATTCTACACTGGCAAAATCTCCGGCTTTTTGCAATTTTCGATAAGCCTGGATCTTATTCATGGGTTGATCTTTTTTTCGAGAAGAGAATAATATTTCACAGAAGGTGTAAAATGGGATGTTGATTTAGATGGTGATGGTGAAGATGATAGTATTAAGGATATGGTGAAAACGGGTGCGAAAAAAACTTGGTCAACAGTAGCAGGGTGGTTTAATTAACATGAAAAAAAATACAGATTTTAATAAAAAAGTTTTTGAATATTATATGGCTCTTTATGCTGTAAATGATATAAGATCGACTATAATTACTCTTGTGATTGGGATAGCAGATATATTTGTGCTTTTACCTGCTTTTGCGAGTCCTGTTCAACCGATATATATGTACATAATAGTTCCACCAGTTGCTTTTTTAAATTTATGGGCAATATGGATTGTTATAAATCCTAGGAAGCGGCAATTACAATACACTCTATTTCGTGGGGTATTTGGTATCGTATGTTCAGTAGGATTATTAGTTATAACCCAAAAGTTTGCATATGGAATGTTAGGATTACAAACTCCCATCTATTTTATTTTTTCGGTTGGTTTGTATATTTTTGCTTTGAATTATTATTATAAAAATCATATTAAAAAACTTCAGGAACCAATCAAAAAATCAAAATCATCGAAAAAAAACTCGGGTTTCGGAGTAGTGGCTTTTATAGGATTGGGTCAACTCGTTGCTAATATCAGTCTTGGTTTTGCAACACAAAAGATGGTAGCAATTGTATTAATGTGTGTATACTCCATGCTTTCGTTTATTTTGTTTCATTTCATTATGGAACTCCATAGGTACTATTATTTAAGGAAGCATATAGAAGATGGGGGTAGAACACATGAAACCTTTTAAAGAGTCTGTATTGAATATTAAGTATATAATCGCGGTTCTCCTATAGCCAGTAAAGACTGCGGAAAAGAAAAGGGAGAAGCAAAATCATAAATATAGAATTATATTTAGATAAAGGAAGGATGGGGAATTATGCAATTTTCTAAAGAAAAGTTTTTACCAAATGGTTCTATTGTTCTATTAAAAGGTGGGACGAAGAAAATTGTGATTTATGGAAGAAAACAAAAACTTATGGTTAAAGAACCTGTGATGTATGACTATATTGGCTGTTTTTATCCAGAAGGATACATTAATCCTGAGTATACATTTGTATTTAATCATGAGGATATTGAAGAAATTATATTTGTAGGTTTTATAGATGAGGAAGAAGAGGCATTTGTAGGATTGCTTAATTGAATGTGATTTAGAAACAGGTGACCTTCAAATTCTGATAAAACTAGCAATCTCCACGCCGAACTTGGACAAATTATAAGCGGGGAAAAGCTGGACACGAAAATGATGAAGAGATTACTATTTTCAAATCATTTGGTTTGGCAGTAGTAGATATTATCGTCGCGAAGTATTTGTATGAGAAAGCGGTGGAGTGCGGGATGGGGAATAGGATTGAGTTTTGAGACTGCCTTTTGGTGGTCTTTTTTGCATAAAATCTTGTAAAGCAAGTAAAAGTAGAATATTCAATAGAAAGATAAAGTGTTTAAAAGTTCGGAATAATATATTATAATGCGTTTGGTGAAATTAACCAATATATATTTTGCTCATTATGTATGAAAGGTGAAATTATAATAGGCGGGTATGTTTATAGATTCCGCGCAGGTGAAGAATCAGGGTTTCCGCAACTTCACCTAACGGTTATGGCGGGGGAGTTTCATTTAAATTTGAGAAGGAATCGAGATAATAGAATGCGAAAATTTTCAAAAATAGTTATATGTGTTGGTGCGTTAATAATGATTATACTGGGCATGATTGTACATGATACATGGAAGGATAGGATTTATTTTTCTTTAGCTGTACTTTTTGTTACCGTACTTTCTTTACTATGGAATATAGTTGCTCATAATATTATGGATAAATTTAAGAAAAAGTAGAATAAATAGCTATGAAACTTTTACCGATTGGAACAGTAGCGGGGTGGTTTAATTAATATGAAAAAAAGTATAGATTTTAATAAGAAAGCTTTTGCACATTATATGGCTCTTTATCCTGTAAATGAAATAAGAGTTCACGTAATTGGTCTTGTCCTTTTGGGGGCAGATGTGTTTGTTCTTTTGCCTGCGTTTGCGAATCCTTTTCAATTACTCTATGTATATATAGTAACTCCTCCAGTTATTTTTTTAAATTTGTGGGCGATATGGATTGCTATTAATCCTCGGAAACGACAGTTACAATACACTCTATTTCGAGGAGTATATGGCGCCATATGTTCAGTCGGATTATTGGTTATAACTCAAAAATATGCTTATGAAGTGTTACAATTACAAACTCCCATCTATTTTATTCTTTCATTTGGTTTGTATGGTTTTGCTTTGTATTATTTTTATAAAAATCATATTGAAAAACTTCAGGAACCAAGAAAAAAATCAAAGTCGTCGAAAGGATCTGGTGGTGTAAAAGTAGCAGCTATTGCAGCGGGATTGGGGCAGTTAATTGCTAATATAATTCTTAGCATTGCAACACAACAGATGGGGGCAATTGTATTTATGTCTGCATGCACAGTGATTTCGTTTGTTTTGTTTTATATGATTATAGAACTCCATAAGTATTATTATTTACGGAAGCATATAGAAGATGGAGGGAAAATACGTATAGGCTTTTAAATGGAAAAAAAGAGCAGCTTCTCTAATGGTGATGAGCTTTCAACAAAGGCTATAGCTGGGAAATTGGATGTGAATATACCCTATGATTGGAAGAGTTTAAAAGAAGATGTATTTGTTAGTAAAGTTATTGGCGTAAAAGGGGCAGCAGGTATTTGAGATAACTCATATAAATTTAAATCCACAATTCCTTTAATGACACCTTTAGGTATTATACAATTAAAAGATAGAGAGGTTACAGTTACTCAAAAAAATTTTTCAGGAGAAGTTATAGCGGGTATTGACGATTACTCCTTAAAAGCAGGATCGGAAGCTTCTACACTTAAGTATGAAGTAGAAGTAAGTATGCTACATTTTTCAGATCAGTTTCCAATTTTTGGAGGTATAGACCTGGAAATTAAAGGTGATTTGGGATTAGGCGCAATAGGTTTGAAAGGTAGCGTTGGAAAAGAAACTGGTATAACGGTTCCTGCTTTAGAGGGTTTTACTGTGGGAAGTAGTTTAAAATTTGAAAAACCTGAGGAGAAAAAATGATATGAAAACTCCATCGTATAAACCATTATATATTTTAGTTTATGTCGTAATATCTGTATCTATTATAGGATTAATGATTACTCCATCCAACAATTTGTGGGAAAAATTGTTAGGAACTATCGTTCTCATTCTTTTGGGTGTAGGTTTAATATGTTTTTTAAAATTCGGACGGTGGGCGCAAGAGAAATTTTATGATAAATTTACAAAAAAACGGGATTAATATAAGACTGGAGTAATTTAAAACGTGGGAGCAACCTTTGATGATATATGGTAGAAAACAGGAAGATTCAAAAACTAAGGAAACTTGGGATTATGTGGCTTGTTATTATCCTATTGGAAATGTTTCAACTGAATATAATATGTTTTTTAACCATGAATACATATCAGAAGTTATTTTTACTGGTTACATAAATGAGGATGAAATTAAGTTGCGTGAAGATTTGAAATAATAATTTGAAATTTATAACTATAATAAAATATATATATCTTAATGGATATAATTTTTTATTATAGTTATTTTTATAAGTTTAATGGTGAAAATTTTATTGGGAATAGAAGGGGTAATGATGGTAAAAATTTTTAAAAATACAATTTTATTTGTTTTGTGTTTAGTAATTCTTAGTGGTTGTTTTACAAGAGAGGGAACTATTGTTGGTGGTAAAGTTCATGGTTCTTCAGATAGTGTATCAGGTAGTATATCTGGAGATTATAGAAAATTTACTGGATCTGCAACTCAAGATAGGAAAGTTAAAAAAGGTGAGAATTGGATTTTTTCTTTTGATGATAAAACTAAACAAGGAACTATAATTGCTTATGTTGTGGATTCAAATGATAATACAATACTAGAGTTTAATAGTGGCGAAGGCGAAAAAAATATTAAAGTGCCTAAGGATGATACATATAAGGTTAAAATTAAAACGGAAGAACATGGTGGGGAATTTCAAATATCATGGAAAAAAGAAAAATAGTTTTTTGATTGAAAAAAGCATCTAAAGAATACAATGTATTTTTTAATCATAATTAAATCGATAGTTTATTTTTTTAAGGTTTTGAAACAGTTGAAGAGTTAGAGTTAAGAAATAAACTAGCAAAATTTTAATGAAAAGGTAGATTAATTATATGTTTTCAGGATTTCAATGGTTTCCTAAAAAATGGGGAAAAAGAAAAGTTTCAGAACAGTTTCATCAATCAAAGTTTGCTGATGAAGGTAAAGGTATTTTGATTACTATTTATGCTATAGATTTGTATTTTATATCTATTCCTTTAAAGGTAAAAAAATATAATTAGTTTTAATCATAAATATATTCTTTATTTGAAGGTTGGGGTAGAACACAGGAAACCTTTTAAAGAGTCTGTATTGAATATTAAGTATATAATCGCGGTTCTCCTATAGTCAGTAAAGACTATGGAAAAGAAAAGAGAGAAGCAACATCATGAATATAGAATTACGTTTAAATAGAGGAAGGATGGGGAATAGGATTAAGTTTTGAGACTGCCTTTTGGCGGTCTTTTTTGCATAAAATCTTGTGAAGCAAGAAAAAGTAGAATATTAATATTTTAATATTCAATAGAAAGATAAAACGTTTAAAAGTTCAGAATAATACTTTATAATATATTTAGTAAAATTAACCAATCTATATTTTGCTCATTATGTATTAAAGGGGAAATGAAAATGGCTGGACAAATTCGTATGTCACCAGAGGAGCTTAAATCGAAAGCAGCTCGATATGGACAAGGTGCAAATCAAATTGAGGACATTTTAAGTCAACTACAAAACTTACAAAATGAATTAAGAGGAGAATGGGAAGGTCGTGCTTTCGAAGGTTTTGATCAACAGTTCAATCAATTAAAGCCAAAAGTACAAAACTTCGCACAGCTATTACAAGAAATTAATATGCAGCTTAATAAAACTGCAGAGGCTGTTGCTTCTCATGATGAAGAATTATCACGTAATTTCGGTTTGAAATAAAAATTGTCATACTCTATATAACAAGTATTTCAAATGAGCCATACAGCTTATATTGTATGGCTCATTTGATTGTGTTGGACACACGTTTAAAAAGAGCGATATTGATAGAGAAATTTCAGATGTTTATTGGGATTTCTTTGACATGTTCTGAAAATTAGAGAAAGGATTTGAGTGATGGGACAATTTCAAAGTAATTTTCAAACGGCACAACAAATTGCTACGCAGATGAGAACAGCTTCGGATATAATCCAGAGTGCAACAAATCGTTCTATAACAAAGGCGACGCGTACAACACTATCTGTTAACTCTAAAGCACAAGAAGCGAATCAACAAATGTTAGATTTTACGAAACAATTTTCCACTGCCTTTCAACAAGCGGTCGATAATATTCATTCAGTAGCCCAAGAGTTTGAGAAAATGGATAACGAACTTCACAATACTTTTCGCTAATGTGACAACCTACGTAAAGGTAAAATGGTAGGAGGAATATGATGAGTCAAGATATTGAAAAACAAATTAATCAAGTAAATCAAAAGTTACGAAGTGTATTTGAAGAACAAGACCGAAATCAATCCGCGATTCACATTCAGGAGCAAGCGGAAGCAGATTTTTATGAATGGAGAGGTCGAAGCCATCGTTTGTTTGATCGAATTTTAGGAACTTGGCATGGTGATAGAGAAATGTCTCAGTTTTTTATGAATACATATCAAGATGCACAACATATTGAAAGAAAAGTCACATTTGAATTGGAAAACAAAAAAGAAACGTTGCTTAAAGAAAGACGAGACCTTAGTAATTTAGAAAACGACCTTTCCTATCAACAACAACAATTAGCAAGGGAGGTCAATGCATGAGTTTAAATATGTATTTAGGAGAAGTACAAAGCCAAACTCAAAGCATGAATGCTGTATGTACTGCTACCATTCAAGGTATGGAACAAGCCATTCAGTCGATTGACACTTTTGCAGTTGATACTGTTTTACAAGGGCAAACATATAGTAGTGCAAAATCATTTTTTGTACAAACCTTTCGTCCTTTAGCGCAAGGAATCATTTGCTTATGTGAAGAGCTAATCCGACAAAACAATGCTTTTCCAAGTCAATTTCAGTCACAGGTAGCTTCAACTGATGTAATTGAACAAGAGATATTAGAACAAATTCGGGAAATTGACCGAATGATAGCAAGTACAGAAGCACTCAATCAAACTATGCCAATCCCAGGTATGGACGCTATGGTAAATCTTTTTACTGTCATGAGGCAAAAACTGCAAGAAAAATTAGAACATCTATATGAATTTAATTATACTTCTAGTAGTAATTATGATACGGTACTCCAACTAGCCGCTAGTATTGCGACGGGTTTGGCGGAAGTTCAAAGTGGAAAAGGCTTTAGTCCTGCAAGTGGTACATTTAGTACACAAGGGTTGAATATGGAATGGACAACTTCAATTCAAGCGATTACAGAAGAGAGGGCACGACAAGCTGCCGATTCAATTGAAGAAGGTGAAATGTGTGGTAAGCTACCTGGAAAATCTACTGGTGAAAAAATTTGGGACGGTATTGTAGATGGTACGGGACAAGCAGTTAGCGATACAATAGACGGAATAAAAGCTTTAGGAGATTGGGAAACATGGGAAAACATGGGGAACGCTGCTTTGCACCCTATTGATACCCTTAGTACCATGTATAATGCATTGTCGGATTCATTTATTAATGATGTAATAAATGGAGATGCAGAAAGTCGGGCAAAGTGGGGAAGTTATGCTTTAACACAAGTTGGATTAGGACTTATTGGTGATAAAGGATTAAGTAAAGCAAGTAAATTAGGGCAAGCGGGTAAAGTGACCAAACTAGCAAAAAATAAGATTCCGCAAGCTATTTCACATATTACAAGTAATTTACAATTGGGAGATCGTTTTGCTCTTGCTGGTGGAAATAGTTTGCGATTTAGATTTGATACGCCTGATTTTAAAAAAGCTGAAGAAAAGCTGTCGACCTATCAGTTTGCTAGAGGTGAAAGTAATTCTGGTGGGAGTAATTTTGTTAATGAAAATCATAGATCTTCACTTTCTAATAGGGAAATTATATCTAATTTACAACATACAGAAAAATTTAGACCAAATACACTCAAACATATCCTAGAGGGTGAAATAAATTGGCGTGGTGACGCAATGGGTTATCATACTGAAGTATTGGAGAATACACCTGGAAAAATAATTAGCGGAACAGAAGAGATATTAAATGATCAAGGCATTTATAAAGCTAGGGTAGAAGTGAATAGAATCCCTAAAACTGGAAATAGAGGATTCTCTACATTTTTCCCTAAAGATTGGAGCCCACAAAAGATTGTAGATAATATAAATGAAGCATATAATAATAGAACGTATGAATTTGGTAACACATATTCTGGAATAGGTTTAGAGGGTATAAGGATTAGCATGTATATAGATGGGAATGGGAAAATTATCTCTGCTTTCCCAGCGGAATAAATTTTATCTTTAGTATAAAGGAGTACAATAGTAATGAAATATCCATATAGCTTTGAAGTACTTACCAATGGAAAACTAGTTATGAGGCTTCCTCAAGAAATTAAACTTATGGAGACTTTTTTAGGCGTTGAAGTTTCTGCGTTTGGAGATTGGATTTTAGAAGAAATACATAGTGTTTTAAATGGGAAAGAAAATTACGTAGTAGTAAATGGAAACATTTGTGGTTTAGAAATTCGGAAAGATACAACTACTGTCCTAGACAATTTGGCTGAAGATGGTAAGGGAGATTTTTGTGAGATAGAAACGATTGAATTAGTAGATTTAATTCATATTTGGCAAGATAAACAAAAAGAATTTAAAAAAGGAAAAAATTGAAATAATAGATAGAGCTGACTTCTATAAGAAGTCAGCTCTATCTATTATTTCATATTTCTCCATTATCTCAGGTTTTAAAGTCTTTTTTCCTAAATAATTATCAGCAATAGTCATTGCAAAAGAATCTAAAGGTATTTAGATATAATGATGGGTGGAGAGATAGTTCACATGAATTTTGGTGTGATCCATTTAGTAGATTAAGAATTCGTTTATAGGAAGAGATTGCTATTGTATCTGATTTTATAGAAAATTTATATGAAGTGGATGAATATATAAAGATTTTAGATGGTGTTGTAGAAGGAAAATATCTCAATTTTGAATTAGAATATAATGATGCAGTAGTAAATTCTAATAGTCCGTGGAAATGGAGAAAAATTAACAGCTCCCCCAAAAGCTATTATTAAGTAGGTTGCTATTGAGAAAGGTTTAATACCTGATGTTCCTATGAAATTAGGTACACAATATCCTAATTTTAAGAAAGGTGATTTAATTATTAAATCGGATGAGTTACCAGAGGAAATGTGGTTGGCAAGTGACAAACAATAATTTAAATGGTTAGATGCCAGGTAAAATGGAATTAGTACCATTTGGAATACATAATAGCATATTTCATAAAGGTGAGCGGAGTGAAGGACATTGGTCTTATAGATCTAAAGGTAGGTAAAGAAATGGAGGAATTAAAATGAAGATTAAAAATGGTAGTGAACTTCAATCACCAAATGATGAATTAATTGAATCATTTGAGGAATATTGTGAGATAAAATTACCAAATGATTTTATAGATTTTTTGAAAAAATATAATGGCTCTATTCCAATTACTAATGTTTTTTTACATGAAAAAAACGAACTTTTAATTGAACGTTTCTTATGTTTGTTGGAGGACCCAGAAGATGATGATGAAAATGGTTGGTATGATATAGAGGTTGTATTATCTGATATCGATACTCGTTTAACGGATGATGAAGATTTAACAGGGATAAATGTTATTCCGTTTGCTGTTTTATTCGCAGGTGATTTTCTTTGTTTAGATTTTAGAGAAAAAGAAATACCATCTGTTGTGGTATGGTATCATGAAGAATCAGAAGAGTTGAATCCGGTAACTAGTGAAGTTGCAGATAATTTTAGTGAGTTTTTAAGTATGTTAAAAGAATAATGTAAGAAAAATAATTAAATTTTATTTATGGGTTTGAATTTGTATTAAAGTTTTTTTGCTTTTAATATTTTAATTGAAAAAGAAGACTAATATTTGCTTTTTAGTCTTCTTTTATTTGCTTTTTAATAGGTTGATATATATTTTTAAAAAGAAATTAAAGGAGAAATGTATCAAGGATATTATCCTTTTCTTCTTTATTGATACCAATGTATTTAAGTGTAATTTGTGGTGTATTATGATTAAGGATTTCTTGCAACATCGCCATATCTTTGTTTATAGAACCAATATCCGAAGGTTTTTAAATTATATATTAATGAATTATGCTTTCTTAGATAAAGTAAATCGAGTTCAGATAAACGAAGAACATAGAATACATAATTTTAACTAGACTTATTATTAGCTAGTGTATCCCCGCCACCAAGCTCCGCCTCAATCTGCGAAGTCTTCGATGACTCATCCATACGCCAATACGTAATAAAGCTGATTGCGATACATCCAGCTACGTAGAAATAGAATAGTGATTCCATTCCGATACTCTTTAGCCATAATGCGATGAACTCAGCTGTTCCGCCGAATATCGCAACTGTTAGTGCATATGGTAAACCTACGCCGAGTGCGCGAATTTCAGTTGGGAAGAGTTCTGCTTTTACAATTGCGTTAATTGATGTGTAACCAGTAACGATAATAAGACCGACCATCATGAGTAAAAATGCTACGATTGGTTCTGTCGTTTTTTCCATGAAGAAGAAGATCGGCGCTGTTAGTAACGTTCCAAGAATACCGAAAGCCATTAATAGTGGGCGGCGTCCAATTTTATCGGATAGTAGCCCCGCAATTGGTTGAAGTACGACGAATATAAGTAGTGCGACAAAGTTAATCCAGCTTACAACTTCTTTCGGAAGACCGACTGTATTTACCATGAACTTTTGTAAATATGTTGTGTACGTATAAAATGCAACAGTGCCTCCTAGTGTTAGACCGACTACTGTTAATACTGCTTTCGGATGTTTCATAAGAGCGCTAATGGTTCCTGCGCTTTCGCGTTTTTGTGATTTTATGCTTGAGAATTGCTCCGATTCATCCATTGTGCGGCGAAGCCATAATACAGCTACTGCACCCATCGCTCCAATAATGAACGGAATGCGCCATCCCCAAGCTTTCATATCTGGTTCGCTTAGTAATTGCTGAAGAACAATTTGAACGCCTAACGCAACCATCTGTCCAGCAACGAGCGTTACATATTGAAAACTTGAATAAAAACCACGGCGACCACTACTAGCCATTTCAGATAAATACGTTGCGGAAGTTCCGTACTCTCCGCCAAGTGATAATCCTTGCAGTAAACGAGCAAGAACTAAAATAATTGGTGCCATAATACCGATACTTTCGTAACTCGGTGTACAGGCAATAATTAAAGAACCACCGGCCATAACCGTAATCGAAAGCGTTAATGCTGCCCGGCGTCCGTGACGATCCGCATAACGTCCCATTAGCAAACTGCCGATAGGGCGCATTAAAAATCCAACTGCGAAAATAGCTGCTGTGTTCAGTAACTGACTCGTTGGATCTCCTTTAGGAAAGAACTCTGCTGAAAAATAAACAGCGAAAGCAGAGTAAACGTACCAGTCGTACCATTCAATTAAATTGCCGACAGAACCTTTGAAAATATTACCGGCGACTCGGTTAGATTTTGCTTGAGCCATACTAATTCCTCCTCTTGCTTATAAATAAAATGATATTTATGAAAGCGCGTTCAATATAGTTGAATTGTACTGTTCATGAATTAAAATCTCAATATTATGGCAATTTTATTCTTTTTGTACTTTATGAACATGGATATTTTTAATAGTTGCTTCATTTTCAGTTTTGTCATAATAATAGAAAAAGGAGATTGATAGTTTTGAATATTTTATCAAAGGATATGAAATATGAAGAAATCACGCAAAGTATCATTACAAACGAAAATAGTAAGCTTAATTATTACGTTAATTTTATTTGTCGTTCTCCTATTAGCGGGAATATTTGTTTACATTCAGTCCGTTGATACGAAGCGCCAAGTGGAGCAGCTAGCACTGCAAACGGCGAAGTCGCTTTCTTTTATGCCAGCTATAAAAGAGGCCTTTCAATATAACGACCATAAAAGTACCATTCAATCTATTGCGGAACAAGTTCGTGAGCAAGCTGGTGCAGATTATGTAATTGTGGAAGATCGCTATGGGTTTATGTATTCCCATTCTAATTCGGAATTGATTGGGACAAAGAGTAACAATCCATATAACTATGAAGCACTCACTTTTGGAGGGTACTATACGCTTGAAGGAAATGGTGTAAGTGGTCCTGCTTTAATGGCAAAGGCACCTATTATTGTTCATAACGGAGACTACGATCAAGTTGTAGGCGTTGTGACAGTAGAGTTTTTAATACAAGGTATTGAATCTAACATATTGAGCAGAACGAAAGAAATTATCCTCTTTTCCTTAGCGGTATTATTAGCCGGAATTGTTGGTGGCATTCTTTTAGCACGTAGCATTCGTAAAGATACACTCGGTTTAGAGCCCAATGAAATCGCAGCGTTATACCGGGAACGAAGTGCGATACTACTATCTATAAAAGAAGGAATCATCGCCATTGATCAAAACGGTTTTATTACGATGATGAACACCTCGGCAGAAGAAATGCTTCATGTAAATGATGATTATATGCAGCAACACATTTCAAAAGTTTTACCGGATTTTAATATGGAAAGAGTGCTAGAAACCGATCAAGAAATCGCATTTCAAGATAAAGTGTTTATTTTAAACATGACACCGATACTTGAAAACAACAGTACGGTAGGAGTTGTATGTAGTTTTAGAGATAAAACAGAACTGCAAAACCTTGTGAACACAATATCTGAGGTGAGAAAGTATTCAGAGGACTTACGTGCTCAAACGCATGAATTTACAAATAAGCTCTTCGTCTTATCCGGCTTATTGCAGTTAGGGCATTACAAAGAAGCAATTGAATTCATTCAGCAAGAATCTACTATTCATCAAAGCCAAAATCATATTTTATTTCATCAAATTCATGATGCGAAAGTACAAGCTATTTTATTAGGAAAACTCGCAACAGCGTCTGAGAAGAAAATTGATTTTCATATTGAAGGAGATAGTGCGCTTCGTCCATTACCAGAACATATAAAAGTGTCGCATCTTATTACGATTCTTGGAAACATAATCGATAATGCATTTGATGCGGTGAGCGAACGAGAGGAAAAGAATGTTTCCTTCTTTGTTACGGATATTGGGCACGATATTGTGTTTGAAGTGATAGATAGCGGGATAGGGATACCGGCAGAAAAAATAACGACCATTTTTCAAAAAGGATTTTCAACGAAAGGAACTGATCGTGGTTACGGACTAGCAAACGTGAAAGAAATGGTAGATCTACTAGAAGGAACAATTGAAATTCAAAACGAGAAAAATGGGGGAGCTATTTTTACAATTTACCTTCCGAAAACATTGAGAGAAAGTACATAACAAACAGGGGGATGGGCATATGTTGAAGGTTGCAATTGCAGAAGATGATTTCCGCGTCGCGCAAATTCAAGAGGAGTTTTTATTAAAAATAAAGGACGTAAAAGTGATTGGAAAAGCATTGGACGCGAAAGAAACGATAGAACTACTACAAAAGGAAGAAATCGATTTGCTTCTATTAGATAATTACTTACCAGATGGAATTGGAACCGACTTATTACCACAAATTCATGCTGACTTTCCAAACGTTGACGTCATTATGGTAACGGCGGCGAATGAAAACTATATGCTAGAAAAAGCAATTCGAAATGGCGTAAGTAACTACCTTATAAAACCGGTCACATTAGAAAAATTCGTTCGCACAATTGAAGACTATAAAAGAAAGAAGCAACTATTACATAGTAATAATGAAGTAAATCAAGCACTCATCGATAACTTCTTCGGCACTTCGCAAATACAAGATATGAAAAACTTACCGACTGGTGTTGATCCGTTAACGCTACAAAAAGTGAAAGGAATTATAAAAGGATTCGAAGAGGGAATTACAATAGAAGAAATGGGAGAACAAATGGGAGCTTCCAGAACAACCGCAAGAAGATATTTAGAATACTTAGTAGCGACCGGCGAATGCACAGTAGAATACACATACGGCATTATCGGACGACCAGAACGAAAGTATCGAATAGGACGAGGACTATGAAAAAACGATTATTACTATATATATGGCTTATGGCAGGAGTAATAGCTGGTTGTTCCTCGGAAAAATCTCAAACGAATACAGTGAACATCGACAAAGTAGAAATCGTTGCGCCAAACGTTCAAGGAGCAGGTTGGGACTTAACTGCACGAGCGATGCAAAAAACGCTGACAGAAGAAAAAATCTTCACAAAACCAATCACAGTCACAAACAAAGTAGGTGGCAGCGGTGATGTCGGATGGAAATATACGAAACAAAAAGGCGGTCACGTACTGGCGATTAACTCAAGCTTACTCATAACGAACAACCTACTAGGCCACAGTAAACTAACATATAAAGACTTCACCCCGCTCGCAACACTCGCATCGGACTGGGAAGTCGTTGTCGTATCAAAAGAATCAAACATAGAAAATGCAAACGAACTCATGGAACAACTAAAACAAGACAAGAAAAACTTCAAAATCGGCGTTGCCCCGGGCCTAGGAAACGACGATCACCTATCCTTCGTACAAGTAAGCAAAGCCTTCGGCATAAACCCTGCCGAACTAGAATTCTTCGTCTATGAGAACAAAGAAAAAATTATAAACGCCCTAACGAACAAACAAATCAACGCCGCAACCATGACCCTATCCGAAGCCGAAAAACAATACAAAGCCGGCAAAATAAAAATCCTAGCCGTATCCGCTCCAAAACGACTAGACCGACTACCAGAAATCCCAACTTGGAAAGAACAAGGCATCGACGTCATCTTCCAGCACTGGAAAGGGATCATGGGCCCGAAAGATATGACGGAGGAAGAGGTTGCTTATTGGGATGGTGTTATTAAGAGGATGGTGGAGAGTGATAGTTGGAAGGGGATTTTGAGGGAGCGGGGTTGGAATTCTTATTATAAGGATAGTGGAGAGACGAGGGGGTTTTTGGAGGAGAGTAGTGGTTGGTATGGGGGAATGGTTGGTGGAGCTAGAGTTGATAAGTAATTTTAGCCACCTGTACTCATGAAATATTGACATCATTCTTAGTATATTTATTTAGAATTTTAAATAGAGATTAGTTGATTCAATAAGTTTTTATATAGATTTTTCCTTTTATAATGATAATTCATTATTATGGTTTCATATTTAAGATAGAAAGGGAAATCTAAAGGGGAGTATAATTGGACTGAATGATAGAACATTAAAGGTATAGGACGGGGGAATTATGATGATACATACTTTAGTAAGGGGACAAAAGATAGACGTCACTAATAATCATCCGGAGATTAGAGGTTTACTGGTAGATTTAACTTGGAATGCCCCGATGAATATGGATGTAGATGCATCAGCTTTTTTAGTAGGGTTTAATGGGAAAATTACTAAAGAAGAAGATTTCGTTTTCTATGGACAACCTTATTCTAGTTGTCGATCTGTTCAATTGAATCAAAATGAAACAAATGGAAGTAAACAAAGATTTTCGATAAATTTTACTCATATAAAAGATGAGGTACAAAAGATTGTATTTTCGATTACAATTCATAATGCGGAAGAGAAGAAACAGGCGTTACGAGATGTTTCCCATATTCAATTGAAAATAAGTAACGCACAATCAGGTTTAGAAATTATTCATTTTCCTATTACATATCCATTTACAGATGAAAGTGCCATTATTGTTGGAGAGCTATATCGACATGGAGGAGGATGGAAGTTCAATC
Source organism: Bacillus cereus group sp. N24 (assembly GCF_016483345.1). Lineage (NCBI taxonomy): Bacteria > Bacillati > Bacillota > Bacilli > Caryophanales > Bacillaceae > Bacillus > Bacillus cereus group sp. N24. The sequence continues at coordinate 211,840 of NZ_JAEHCA010000006.1, read as the reverse complement.
CTATTGGAGCTGGCTATTTTGGTGGGTTAGCTGCATTATGTACAAGTTTTGGAATAGAAATCGCAGATGACGAAAAACAAACAGCTCCTCCTATAGAGAAGAAAATAGTTCCTACTCCGCCTCCAGTACAAAAAGCTATTAATGCAGTGAAGGTTGAATTGAAGAAAAAACAATCTATAAATATACAAAAATCTAAAATGGTAACAGCTACTTTAGAGTGGGAAACAAATAAAGATTTAGACTTATATTGTTTTTACGTAACAACGAATGGAGAGATAGGAAAGGTTTATTATAAAAATCTAGGTTCGTCTAAAGTATCGCCGTATATTGTATTGGACGGTGATTCGCAAGAACCAGGAAAAGAAACAATTCGTATTTATCGACCAGAAGCTTTAAAATATGTTTTATTTGCTGCATATAGTGCTGTCGGAAATGGAATAGGTAGTTTCTATTCTATGAAGGCTAAAGCTGTTGTCGATAATCATATGGGAAGCGTTGTAACAGCACCGTTATTAGAAATAAATGACCATGCTTATTGGGTGTGCATTGCTCATATTGATTTCACCAATTCAAATGAGATGAAAATTTCACACGTAGAAAGTTACTCAAAAGACCATTCAGAGGCTTCACCACTATTGTATGAGAATGGAAAATTCCGAATGGATGTTGGGCAGATTGAATTTAAAAATGAAGAGGATTATCAGAAGTATTTTAAGGGAAAATGAAGAAATAACTGATTTTGCATAGATGGAAGTATTATTAAATATTGTATATAATATGAGTTAATTTTAATGATATATATTAAATGGATTATAGCTAGGTAAGTTTTTATATACTATCTAGATATAATCCATTTTTGTTAATAAGAAAGATAATTATTTATTCGTTTTGTTAATGATTTGGGCGATATAAGAATTATTCAACCAATAACACTGCTTTGTAATATGTTGGCCATCAGGTAAAGTTATTTTATCGGCACCGTTACGGGCTTTTGGTCTAATATGCGCGACACCGTTGAAATTTATTTTTGGTAGGTTATTTGCTTCGACGATTTTGTCACCACGCTTTTTATATTCAATTTGAATACCCTCATGTATTACTTTATTAACTTCTTCCCATAGTTCACGTATTTCTTTTTCTATTGTAGGAGCAGGCATGTTCCAAAGTTTAATACCTTTAAAGTAGAGTTTACGGTTTGGGTTTTCTTTTTTTGTTTGGCTAAATTCAAAAATTACGAATAAAAATTTGGTTTGATAGAAGCGTTCTCGCATTTCGCTTTCTTCCCATGATTCGTTTGTCCATTGATGAAAATCAATCGTTTCAAATGACATGCTTTGTTCAGGTTTTCCGTTTGGTTCTAAACGAATTGTTTTGAATTCTATATTAGCTTTCGCAAACTCTTCAATTTTATCGAGTCGAGTTCCTTTAATACCAAGTAAAGAGCTTACTAATAATGGAACAAAGCTTTTGGTTGTAGGTTTGTAATCAATAGATAATTTTTGAGCGATTTCTTGATCAGTTAAGCCTATGTAATTTTCAAATTTTGAATAAAGGATTTCTTCTAAAGATTTTCCTTTTAGTTCATTTGTTGTTGTAAAACTTATTAGTTCTTCGTTTAGGTGATACCTGCGAACTAGTGCTGTCATATAAGAAGGCTTTAACGAAAAAGCTCTTTGCATTGCTGGAATTTCAGAATACGGTTGTGAGCGAAGTGAATTTTTATTGGAACCCTTAGTGCAAGCTCCTAAATAGTTTGTATCACCTTCAGATAATTCATGTGCTTTGCCGGCACGAATTTTATTTACGATGGTTTTCCAGTCTTGTCTAATTATTTCTAAATCAGCTTCGGGATAGGTGAATAAAAGGCTTTTTGTAATGTGAAAATCTTTACGGTCTACACCAGGTACCCATTCATAGAACATTAATAGTAGCTTTTCGTTTTTCTTCCAAAAGCTTGAGGTTTCAAAGTGTGTATGAACTTCTTCCATATAGTTGATAATATTTAAGACTAGCCGCTCTTTGGCAGATAATGAACCGTTTTTATTTTGTTTAAATGCAGTTACTTTAAGTTCAATACCAAGGTGTTTAAAGTCAGCTTCTGCGTTTGAATTGACTTCATATCCAAAAAAGCTTTCTTCGATTACTTGCCCTAGTCCACCTTTCGATTTAGCATTTGCAAGTCGGTTAGTGGAATCAATTTCACCAAATGTTTTTCCTTCAGCTTCATGTGCTTTTTTCATTAGTTCTTCTATTGTAGTATAGTCCATAATAAACTCCTTTCTGTATCCAGTGCTGCGTTGTATGATTTTAAACAATACATATTAAATTTATGCTATAATAAAAAGCTGTTTCAATTTTATACAAGTAAAATTTATAAGAAGGAAAAGTCAGTTTGTTCTATTAAATAACAGTTATATTGGATTTATTCAAGGCGATTTGTTTCGTTTATACTATTGATATAGTAACGAATTATTTTCTTAACGGTTACAAGTCAAAAAGGAACTGTAAAAATATGATTCCTAAAATGTTATAGTTGATCTTTTCCTCACTTTTTATTATAATGAAGCATAGATAAATAAAATACCGAAAGGATGTTCGTGTATTTATGGTGAAAGTAGTAGAACTTTTCGCGGGAGTAGGAGGTTTTAGATTAGGACTAGAAGCAAACGAAAACTTTGAAGTTCTTTGGGGAAACCAGTGGGAGCCCTCAACTAAAGCACAACATGCATTTAATTGTTATGCAACTCGCTTTGAAAATAAAGGAATACATGTAAATAGAGACATAGCAGAAGCTTGGCCGGAAATACCTGAGCATGATTTATTAGTAGGTGGATTCCCTTGTCAAGACTATTCTGTAGCACGTACTTTATCAAATGAAAAAGGAATACAAGGAAAAAAAGGTGTTCTTTTTTGGGAGATAATGAACATAGTTAATTCTCGCAAGCCAAGATTTGTTTTGTTAGAGAATGTAGATAGATTATTAAAATCACCAGCAAAACAAAGAGGTCGTGATTTTTCTATTATGCTGGCGAGCTTTAGAGACGCAGGATATGTAGTGGAATGGAGAGTTATTAACGCTGCTGATTATGGAAATTCTCAAAGAAGACGAAGAGTATTTATTTTTGCGTATTTAAAAGAATCTCATTTCACATCTGTTCAAAGTAAAATGAAGCCTTTAGAGATATTGTGTGAAAATGGATTCTTCGCTCCGATTTTTAAAGTGCATGAAGCGCCTGAGGAAAACAAAAAAAGAGGGCAATTTGAGTTGCCGGTCGATATTATTGAGGTTTCTGATACATTTAAAGCTGAATACTATAATTCGGGCGTAATGATGGATGGACAAGTATATACGGAAGAATTAGTTCCAGTAACTGAAAGTCCAGAGACTTTAGGTGAAGTTGTTCAAAAAGTATATGATAAATTTGGTCCTGCAGATGAATCATATTATTTGAAAATGGATAAGGTTAACAAAAAGGGAAGAACGGAATTTGAGGAACTTAAGTACCTTAAGGGTCCTAAAAAAGAAGAAAGAGTATCAAAGGCGACGGGGCATAAATATTTCTATTCTGAGGGAGGAATGGCTTTCCCGGATGATTTAAATAAGCCTGGACGTACAATGTTAACAAGTGAAGGAACATGTAATAGGAGTTCACATGTAATCGAAGATCCTTATACAAAAAGACTAAGATATTTAACACCAGTTGAATGTGAATTGTTAAATGGCTTCCCGATGGACTGGACAAATACAGGTATGCCACAAAGAAATAGATACTTTTGTATGGGGAATGCTTTAGTGGTTGACTTGGTGGAACGAATGGGTGAGAGAATTTTAGAAATTAACCAGGAAGAAGAAAAAATGAAAGACTTTGTGCAGTTGAGTTGGTTTTAAAAAATAGAGAAGGGACAGAGTGTATAAATGTACTCTGTTCCTTCTCTATTTATTGTTAAGAGTATAAATTAATTTTTAGGTATTTTATGAACCGATATATTTTGTGTAAGAATCACAATGTTTGGTTTTATGGGAGATAAAATGTAGACAAAAATAATTGTGGAATCAAAATGGGTTTCTAAACTATGAATAAATATCTCGCTAGTTACCAATAATCCTAATGGTATTTTGTGGAAAATTGGAAAAGGAGCAGAATTACATGGAATAGTATAAATAAGCCTTATGTAGATTCACTCCTCTTTATGAAAATGGTACTATATAATTATATTTTCATAGGAGGTTTCAAATGAATTTTATAGTATACTCACATCGACATGGTCAAAATATACTTGAAACGAACCCAGAATTTACAAACACCTGGCTAGAAATTCAGAAAGCTCTTTCTAATATTACAGATGAAATGCTCTTACAAGTTCATAGACAAAAATATATTGATTCAAACAAAAGTTTATCAAAGGCAATTAATCAATTAATTAAGGAACAATTAGCTACTTTTGGATGGAAAAGTGAAAGTTATATTTTTAAGGATAAGAGATATAAAAATAAAGCATGGCGTTTAGACTTTGCTAAAGATATTATTTCTGTAGAAGTTGCTTTCAATCATAGTGGGACGATTGCATGGAATTTAATGAAACCAGTTATTGCAAGCGAATTAAATCATGTTGAAAAAGCTGTACAAACTAAAATAGGGATTATCATTTCTGCAACCAATGAATTAAGAGATTCGGGAGGATTTGACTCTGCAATTGGAACGTATGAAAAGTACATTGAGCACTTAATGCCTTTAAATACTCAATTGACGGTACCTTTGGTGATTGTAGGCTTGAAGAAGCCTGAAACATTTTTTATTGAAACATATAAAATCAGTAAAGATAAAACAAGAGGACGAATTAAATATTATGCTGATGCGGAATTACTAATTTAATTATGGTGAATTTGGGGTTAATTATATTTTATACTATGATATCAAGTGTGTAATGGCTAGATTTTTGGCATTTTGGGACATAAGTTCTTTGAAGTAATCTATTTCTTTTTCATCATATGTATGATTGTCATTATCCGAATTCCCAACCCTCTTCACAACTGAAGAAGAAAACTATATAAAAGTAGCAATGCAGCAGTTTAACACCTAGTTAAACTGCTTTTCCATTATAATAGAAGAAAAACCAATGGAGGGAAATCCCCATGCCAACCTACAACAAACTAACCCAAAACAAAATACCACAAATAATAAAAGCTAACGAAAAAACACCCACAACAAGAATCCTAAACGAAGATGAATACATAGAGGAACTCTGCAAAAAAACACAAGAAGAACTAACAGAATACATCGAAGCAAAAACAAAACCTGATAAACTAGAAGAACTATCCAACCTCCTAAAACTAATAAACCCCCTAGCCGAACACGAAGGCACAACACTAAAAGAAATCAACAACATCCGCAAAAAGAAAGTAGAAGAAAGAGGTGGCTTCTCAGATCGAGCCTTCCTAATCGAAGTAACCGATAACTAGCCCCTTCCATACCCCTCCCAAGCCCCTACCAAGTAATAAATCACTAAGAAAAAACACAACAAAACAAAAACACCAACACCAACAAACACCGTAGTAGTAGTAGTATTCAAAAAAAATTTTGAAATAACACGCCAAAAACCCAGACCTCCTTCCTATATATAGTACAAAGAGGGATTTTTCATTTTTGAATGGAGACGGGAGGAATTAGGATGGCGGTGTATCGTAATGTGCAGGTGAATTTTTGGCAGGATGATTTTGTTTTGGATTTGACGCCGGAGGAGCGGTATTTTTATATTTATTTGTTAACTTGTTCGAAGACGACGCAGTGTGGGATTTTTCCTTTTCCGAAGCGGTTAGCTGAGATGGAGACGGGTTATAACCGGGAGACTGTTGATAAGCTCTTGCAGCGCTTCATTGATTATGGAAAGATCCTTTATGATGCGGAGACGCGGGAGTTATTCATTTTAAATTGGCTTCGTTATAATCCTGTGACGAATACAAATGTGGAGAAATGTGTGCTCCGTGAGCTGAAGGGTGTGAAGAATAAGGAGTTTGTACATATGTTTTTGCAGAAGTGCGTAGAGGAGGAGCTGAATGTTCCGATGCTTTTAGCACATTTCGGTATGCCTAGTGATATGACTATGGATGATGTTGATCCAGTTTGCGAGGAAACAGTGGAAGAAGAGGTTATAGAGGAGGAAACGGGAAGTAAGGTGTTCACGTTTTATGAGCAACATTTTGGTAGTTTGTCTCCGTATACGGTAGAGGAATTGAATGCGTGGATGAATGATTTGTCAGAGGAGCTTGTGCTGAAGGCTCTTCAAATTTCGTATGAGAATAAAAACCGGAAGATGGCTTATGTGAAGGGGATTTTGCGGGGGTGGCACGGGAAAGGATTTACGAAAGTGTCTGAGGTTGAGGCGGATACGGAAAGGTTTCGAAAGAAGGAGTCGTCTGTTAGTAGCGGAGAGACGGAGAATTTTTTGGCGAAGTGTGAGGAGTGGGAGAAGAATACGCCGTCAGAGGAAGAGTTGCAGCGCTTTTTAGCGGAACGCGGGTGGCGGCCATGAGTATTCAAAATGTAGAGGCGGAAAAGACGGTGCTAGGTTCTCTATTACTTGATGGAGAGCTTATTAAGGAGTGCCGTTTGACGGAGCACTATTTTTCTATGCCCGTGCACAAGTCTATATTTCAGTTAATGCGAAAAATGGAAGAGGAGGGGCAACCGATTGATCTTGTGACGTTCATTTCTAGAGTAGATCCGAATTTTTTGAAGGGGATCGGGGGAATGGAGTATTTTATAGGATTAATGGATGGTGTGCCTGCGACTAGTAACTTCTCTTATTATGAGGGGCTTGTTCGAGGTGCCTGGAAAATGTATCAGGCAGGTGTTCTCGGGCACAAGATGGGAGAGCGTCTTATTGCGGAGAAGAATGAGAAAGTTATTGGTGAGACGATTACGGCACTTTGTGAGTTAGAGGAAAAGGACTGCGTATGTGAGTTTGATTTGAAGGATGCGTTAGTTGGTTTGTATGAAGAGCTTCATCAAGATACGAAAGAGAATACTGGTATTGAGACTGGTTATATATCGCTAAATAAAATGACGTGCGGATTGCAGGAAGGTGATTTCATTGTCCTTGGTGCGCGCCCTTCTATGGGAAAGACTGCGTTTGCGTTAAATGTTGGACTGCATGCGGCGAAGTCTGGAGCGGCGGTTGGATTGTTTTCGTTAGAGATGAGTAGTAAGCAATTGTTAAAAAGAATGGCTTCTTGCGTAGGTGAAGTGTCAGGTGGTAGGCTGAAAAATCCGAAGCACCGTTTTGCGATGGAAGACTGGGAAAAGGTGAGTAAGGCGTTTGCGGAGATTGGTGAGTTACCACTTGAGATTTATGATCATGCAGGTGTTACGGTGCAAGATATTTGGATGCAAACTCGTAAGTTAAAGCGGAAGCATGGTGATAAGAAGCTTTTAGTCATTGTAGATTATTTGCAGCTTATTACGGGAGATCCAAAGCATAAGGGCAATCGATTTCAGGAGATCAGTGAAATTTCACGTAAGCTCAAGTTGTTAGCGCGTGATTTAAATGTTTGTGTAGTGGCGTTGTCGCAATTATCTCGTTCTGTAGAGTCGCGTCAAGATAAGCGTCCCCTTTTATCCGATTTAAGAGAGACGGGACAAATTGAGCAAGATGCGGATGTCATTATGCTTATGTATCGAGAGGATTATTACGATAAGGAAACGATGCAGAAAGAGATGACGGAAATTCATGTGGCGAAGCATCGGAATGGACCTGTGGGGAGTTTTAAGCTGAGATTTTTGAAGGAGTTTGGGCGGTTTGTGGAGAGGGTGAATTAGTGGGAGGGAGAAGCTTGTGTTTTGAAGAACGGAGTAGAAGCGGCTTCAATTATGAAAGGAAAAGAGAAAGGGAAGATTGTTCGTTTAATAATTGGAGGAAATACAGATCTTAAGACGGGAAATGTGTAGATTATTTTCATTTTCTTTAGCGGTTCTGGTGCAAAGATAAAATAAAGCACTTCATGCATATTTGTATAAGCTAGAACATTGTTAACGCGTATCCCTATCCTGTTTAAAGCAGGGAGAACCATCGCTAAAAATAGATTAGGTTATTACAAGGTAAAGGGAGTCCATTCTACTGGATTCCCTTTATTATTTCTTCTTTAATATCAACATGAATGTTTAACAAATCGTATTACTTAAAAATCTTTCGCAAAATATTAATTTTGTTCCTATACGGTGGAAATAAAAACCCTAAATCTATCCTTGAGCTTTTCTTTAAAATGCTTTTACGATGTGTAAAAGCATCAAAACTATGTTTCCCATGATAGGAGCCAAATCCTGCAGTTCCTACTCCGCCAAAAGGTAGGTGGAGATTAGCCATATGTGACATTGTATCGTTGACGCATCCCCCTCCAAAAGAAATTCGTCCTAATACCTGCTTTTCAACATTTTTGTTTTCAGTAAACACATACAAAGCTAACGGTTTGGGATGGGTGTTAATCGTATGAATGACTTCATCTAAATCATTGTAATCCATAATTGGTAAAATTGGCCCGAAAATTTCTTCTTTCATAGCTGCATCATCCCATGATTTTACTTCAAGAAGTGTTGGTTCAATATATAAATGGCTTCTAGATGAATTTCCACCAAATACTATATAATTTTTGTCTTGCTCTAATATAGAAAGAAGTCTATCGAATTGTCTCTCATTAACAATTCGACCATAATCATTGCTTTTTAATACATCTAATCCATAAAAGTTTGTAATGATTTCTTTCATTTTCGAAATCAGTTTTACTTTGATAGATTTGTGTGCAATAACATAATCAGGTGCAATACAGGATTGGCCAGCATTTATGAACTTTCCCCAGGTAATGCGCTTGGCTGCTATATCGAGGTTAGCGGTTTCATCGACAATAGCGGGGCCTTTTCCACCAAGTTCTAATGTTACTGGTACAAGATTTTTCGCCGCAGCTTCCATGACAATTTTTCCAACTTGAACGCTACCAGTAAAAAAGATGTGGTCAAAAGGTGCATGAATCAATAAAGAAGTTATTTCCCTGTCTCCTTCAATTACACGAATGTATTGCTTATCAAACGTTTCACTTATTATTTTGTTCATTACAGCTGAAACATTTGGTGCATTTTCTGAAGGCTTGAGAACTACACAATTTCCTGCTGCAATTGCCCCAATGAGAGGTTCAATTAATGATTGAAATGGATAATTAAAAGGCCCAATAATTAGCACGGTACCATATGGCTCTTTTATTATGTAGCTTTTGGATGGTGCAAAATGAATAGGGGTTTTTACTTTTTGAGGTTTCATCCACTGTTTTAGATATTTCATTATAAAATTGATACTGTTAAATGCGAAACCAACTTCTGCAGCGTATGCTTCAAACTCGCTTTTGTGTAAATCTTGATATAATGCGCTCAGTACTTGACTTTCATATTTTTGAATAGAATTTTTTAGCTTTTCTAACTGTTTAAGCCGAAATTGAAGACTTCTTGTATGATCATGATGGAAAAATTGTCTATGTTCTTGAATAAGTTGTTGTATATCATCAACCATTAGGAAATCCCTCCAATAGTAAGAAAATATTCACATACCATGTTCATCAATTGTATAAAGCATTTCATCCACATATCCTATTTACTAATGCATCCGTTTGTTGATAAAAGTTACTGTTAAACTAAGGGTGATAATCTTTGAAAATTTCTCCTGTAGATCTGACGTTTTTTTGTTTACGTAAGTGGGATTTATTGGACTATAAATTATTATTAATTATCAGCTTTTGATGAATTAGAATTGTTTTCTAAAAAATGGGGGGGGGCATTATTATTAATCAAAATTTATTCTAAACTAATATCAGCAACAGGAAATAAAATTCCTGTCGCTGAATAAAAGGCATAGCACAGTATGCTTCAGTCACCTGAATATTCTTCTGAGGGACAGATATTCACTTAGAAGTACACTTAGATTAAGAGAATAATACAAACGGATCCTCTTAATGTGGATGTGTAGTTATTTATTTTGGTAAAATATCTATTCCATATTTTTCTTGTAATTTACCTTTAGCAAACCTTTAAAATCCAACTCAGCAATCAACACACTTACTAATATAAGCGTAGCCCCTAAATACCCTTTTCCTGTCAGTGTTTCACCTGTGAAAACGAAAGCAAAACCGGCGGAGAAGACAGGTTCTAATGAAAAAATTAGTCCTGTATGTGTAGGTGTAGTGTATTGCTGGGCGATTACTTGCACAATGAAAGCGACTGCGGTGCAAAATATGCTTAAGGCTAATATAATGAGCCATGAATCGATCGTGCTAGGAAGTTTTGGTGTTTCTATAATGAATGAAAAAATAAGACTAAATAGGCCTACAAAACCGAGTTGTATGACTCCAAGTGCAATTGAATTCACATGTTTCGTTACGCTTCCAGTAATGATAACGTGAACCGCATAAAATAAGGCAGACAGTATGCAAAATATATCACCGTTCCCGATCTTGAATTCACTAGTTAATGTTAATAAGCCGATTCCTATTATCGTTAACAAAATTCCTAATATAACTTTCTTTTCGGGAATGTGTTTTAAAAATATAGCTGATAATATTGGAATGAAAATGACTGTGAGACATAGTAAGAAACCAGCATTAGAAACGCTTGTATACTTTGTACCGAAAGTCGCGAAAATGTAAACGATAAATAAAACAGAAGCTAATATGAAAGCATATTTTACAGTTTTAAAATCGATCTTAAATAAATGTTTGTAAAATATTAAACCTGATAAAAGAAAAGCGATAATAAATCGTAATGTGATTAAATTATATTCTTCTATGCCATCAAGTCCAAGCTTTGTAAGTAGGATGGATGCACCCCAAAAAAATGTAACTAGTAGTAGCATTAAATCTGCTTTTAATTGAGTTCTCATTTCTATTCCCTCGTTATGTATAATTTGTGATATTCGCAACTCTATTGTTTATTTTAGTATTAATTCTGAATATTTTAAATAAAAATTTATCGACGGTTTTTTCTCTATAGGAAAGAGGCTATTGTATAACCCGGTCCAATCGGTTTATACAATAGCCTCTTTCACATGGGCGTTTTTTGATGCTGAAGTTATTCCTTTTCAAACTGAAAAATATCCCGATTAATGAGTTGGTGGAAGTGCCTATCCATGTCTGCTGCAGAAACTTTTCTTTCATTTTGAAACCACCACGAACTTAATGCGGTGATTACTCCTGAATAAAATTCCGTTATTAAATCGTGTGGCATCGTATGATTTTTGCAAAGGCGATTTAGCGCTTCTGTTTCTTGTTTTCTTGTTTCGTGGCTTAAATAATGCATGCGGCTAGTGAATTGTTCATCAGACATTTGTATCTCTAATATTTTACCGATTTCTTCATGGTGAAGGAATTGTTCCATCACTTGAAATGGTTTACTTAATCGATCTAAAAGAGGTATTTCAGCAATCATCTTGCCATATCGTTTAAATCCAAATGCTAATAAAGCATCTTTATCTTCAAAATGTTTGTAAAAGGTTGTTCGATGTACCATCGCACGATCACATATTTGGTTAATGGTGATGGAACTATATTTTTGCTTTGATTGCGTCATTAATTCAAATAAGGAATCCCACAGTAATTTATGTGTACGTCTAATACGTAAATCAAGTTGTTTTTCATTATCGTTCATCTACAATTCTCCTTTTTTGTAGATTAAGTATACAATGGCTGAAAATTGATTCTCCCTTTTTAATCTACATATGCATATTATATTACATGTGTTCTGGTGTATTTAAAGTTTTTTTAGTAAGAAACAGGAGGAGAATCTGCAAATGAATATGACAACTAAGAGCCCTGCAAGTGGCAAAGTTGATACTTCTAATATGAAACATACCCCCATTTTAATTGCATTACTTCTAGGGGCAATGGTTGCATTATTAAACGAAACGTTACTTGGTAATGCATTAACGGTATTAATGAAAGAATTTGACGTAACAGCTTCAACGATTCAATGGCTTTCTACAGCTTACATGTTGGTGGTTGGGGTTTTAGTCCCAATTACAGCATTACTTCAGCAATGGCTCACAACGAGACAGATGTTTTTGATCGCTATGGTAACATTTTTAGTCGGTACATTAATTGCGGGATTCGCACCGACATTTTCCGTTTTATTAGTCGGCCGTATCGTCCAAGCTGTAGCGACGGGGTTAATTTCACCGTTATTAATGAATACGATTTTAATCATTTGTCCGCCTGAAAAACGTGGTGCCACAATGGGATTAATCGCACTTGTGATGATGTCTGCTCCGGCAATTGGTCCTACATTATCTGGAGTAATCGTTGACTCACTGAATTGGCGCTGGTTATTCTATATTGTTATTCCTATCGTAATCATCTCAATTATGATTGGGATGAAGTACATTCAAAATGTTTCAGAGTTAACAAGGCCAAAAGTAGATTATCCATCTATCCTTTTATCGACATTAGGATTTGGTGGGCTTGTGTATAGCTTTAGTGCATCGGGTGATTTAGGATGGTCCGATGCGAAAGTGTATGGCACTTTAATTGTTGGGCTTATCTCATTATGTATTTTTGTCGTTCGACAATTGAAAATTGAGAATCCAATTTTAGAATTACGAGCATTTAAAGTCCCGATGTTTACATTATCAGTTGGATTAATCGTCATTGTGATGATGTCGTTATTTTCAACGATGACTTTATTACCGATGTTCCTGCAAACAGTTTTACTCGTTACAGCCTTTAAATCAGGAATCATCATGCTTCCAGGAAGTATTATTAGCGCCATAATGGGACCAATCGCGGGTAAACTATTTGATAAATTTAGTCCGAAAGTTATTATCGTTCCTGGCATTGTGTTAGTAGGGATTGCAATGTTCTTATTTAAAGACATTACGCCTGACACATCAATGTTACAAATTATTGTCATGCATAGCGTATTAATGGTTGGACTTATGTTTGTCATGACAGCACAAACATACGGCTTAAATCAATTAACACCAGATCTATATCCGCACGGAACAGCGTTGTTTAATACGTTACAGCAAGTAGCTGGCGCAATTGGTACAGCTATATTTATATCGAAAATGTCTTCAGGAACAACTAAGTATATGGAAAGCTCTGCAAACCCAATGGACCCAGTGGAGAAGTTAAACGGTTTAACGTCAGGGTTCCAAGGTGCATTTGCACTTGGATTAATCTTTATTGTTGTCGCTTTTATCGTATCGCTATTCTTAGAAGAAGAGAAAAAGGGAGTAGAAGTAAAGGGGGTTTTACAGAACGAAAATTAAGTTTTATATAAAAAGACATCTTTACGATTAAAGATGTCTTTTTATATTTCTTTCGTAATAATAGTTCAAACAGCCGAGGGAAATGTGGTGTATGTATTATCTGTTTTTTAGTAAGAAGAACTATTGAGAACAACGATGTAAAGCTTTACTAATAACTAAAAGTCCAATAATGAGGGAAAGTGTTCTTATAATAAGTTCTGCAACTAATAAGTCACCCATCGTTTTAGTGACATCATACATAGTCCCTGTAATGAGAATAGGTGCGATCATAATGGTAATTCCAATTACTATTTGAAGAAGTAAATTCACGTTTTTACTCAAGATAATCACCTCTAAAAATATTATAAAACAAAATATGGAATTTTCTGTATTATACATTTATTATACTGTATCGAATTAAGATTATGGTAATGTTTCTAAAGTAAAAAAGAGGTGTCACATAGTTATAAGGTGACACCTCTTTGGAGCTAGTAGAAATTAAAGATGCTTCAATAATATAGCGATCTGGGGCATCACCGATGTAGTTAAAGGGGTAACAAGTTGTTAATGTTGGTTTCTCTTTTTTTACAATGACAGTTCGATCTTCTGCATCTGTTATCCAATGGGTGTTAACCTTACATTTCCTCCGTAACGTCATACCGCAACAACTGCCCCTGATCATAAAACTTCTCAAAAATAAGTCCCATTACATAAAAGAATACTAGACCGAAGCAAATGTGAATAAGTGTGAAAGTAGCTCCAAATGAAGAAAATTCATATACGATAATTGGTAATTTTGCAGTTGTCCAAACGCCTAAGAAAAATACGATGTATTTAATGCTCGCCCCTTTTTTCAAAAGTAATGCGGCAATTGGAAAGGCGACGTAGAGGGGGCCAGCTGCAATTCCGCCTAATAATAGAGAGAATAAGATACCATATATGCCCGATTTTTCGCCCATATATTTCATTAACGTTTCTTTCTTCACCCATTGATCAAGTAATCCTACAAATAGTAGGACAGGAGGAAGGAGAAACAGCATATCTAAAATGCTATTCCCTGTTAGTTGTAATGCCGCCTTGCCTAAAGATTGATTTATAAAAGTTAATACAAAGAGCCCCAGTAGTAAAATGAAAAAGAAGCGATATCTTTTTAATTCGTTCATACCATCACCACCCAAATAATATAGGAGAATAGGAGAGACATGAGCAGAGCAGATGCATTACGTGCGTAAGCGAAGCTTCGCCCAAATATCTTTTGTTCCATCGGCATAGTTGTAAGCCCTACTGACATGAGTGTAGACATAAGTGCCGCAACTTGAGGAAGACCTGCACCATGTTGAACTAATGTATTTCCAAGAGGGAATACGACAAAGCTTGGGATGAGTGCCACAGAACCGAGGATTGCAGAATAAATAATACCTAACAATCCAGACTGCTCTCCAATGATGGAAGAGATGAAGGACGGCGTTAATATGGAAAGTGATAAGCCAACGAAAAGCATGATGGAAAGCATGGCAGGTAGAAGATTTCGAAACATTTTCCATGACTTAAATAGAGCATCTTTCGTTTTATTACGATCTTTCATAAAAGAAATTCCCGTAAGGACAATGGCTAAAGTGTAAAGGATCATACCGTTAATCATGATCGGATTCCTTTAAGTCTTTATATTTGTCTAGGAAAAAGGATAAGTTCTTCATTTTTTCTTCAATATCCATTTGAAAATCTGCTAATTGCTCCTTTCCAGCAAGGGTAATTTTGTACATCTTTCTCGGTTTATCTTGATGAGCTGTACTTACATAAGATGCAATCGCACCTTCGTTTTCTAATTTCTTTAGTGTGCGGTATAGGATGGCACTATCGATTGGATTGACCGGAAGTTCTTCTTCACACTTTTGCAATAGTTGCCCGCCATAGTGATCCCCCTCGGCTAGAAATAATAAAAGGAATGCCCCTGTATGTCTTCCTGTATGTTTCATAAATAGACCCCCTAAAATAGATTATGTTACTGTTAATAACAGTATACTGTTGTTAACAGTATATGGTGAATGAAATGCTATGTCAATTTTAAAATGTGCAATTTTTGAGAGGGAAAATAACAATAAATATGAAACAAACAATACAATGGGGGTGCACTTCATTGTGAAAGTAGCCTTTAGTGCTGGGAAATTACTATATGAAGTAATATGTATGTAGAACATAAAAAAAAAGACACTCTCAAGAGTGCCTCTCCTTAGCAGCCGAATCCGCCGCCCCAACAGCTAGCTCCAACGATGATTAATAAAATAAAGAGTACAACAAGTAGGGCGAATCCGCCACCGAAACCACAGCCTCCACCACAACTACCGCCATAACCCATATTAACTCCTCCTTCCGTAATGGATTTAATTCACTTTATGTTTTTACGGATAAACTTGAGCAGGTCCTTTTGAAAAATAAAAGTACTTGGGATTTTATAAGAGTTGACGAACTTATTTTTGTCACCGGTATTTCGTCGTTTACATATTGTATTTTATTCTGTGTATTGGGAGAAGGAGGATCTTTATGGCTAATTCTGAGATGATTTTACGCTTACTTACAGATTTAAAGATTGAACAGCAAGCTTTAAGAGAACAGCTGGAGAAAATGCAAACAGCTTTGACTATTCTTGAAGAAAAACCAAATACTCCTGAAGAGAAATCAACTATTATTGAAGAAAAACCAGCTGTTACAAAGCAAAGAGCTTATTCTGGACGCCCAACATCTTTTCGTGATTGGAGAGCATCAACTCAAAAGAATTCATAAAAATATAAGAAAAGAAGACACCCATTAAGGTGTCTTCTTTTCCTTGTACAATCCAAATGCGATTAGAAGGTATATCCATATTGCTTTAAAACTAAGAAGAAAATAACAATTATCGACTCCAGTTTTAGTATAGCATGTAATAATAAATAATTTTATGTAATATTGCATATATATAGATTAAATGATGTTTATTTGTATATGTTTTAGTTGTCTGTTATTTCTTTTAATTCATTTACTTATATTATTTTTTGAGCGCTCCAGTAATGGGGCCTTTTTTAGTTATTATTCATGCAGTTCGATTGCTTTACATTGAAATTTTTATGGTAGTTTTATTAAGAAATAGATTCATATCTTTTAGGGCAGGAATGAGAACTACTCAAATGCGGAATGATATACTTGAGTGGTTTTGTGTATGTAATATTATTTATAAAAGTTTACAACAATATAAATATATGACCTTTTACTTTTCTCCTATATCATATATGATATAGTCTGGGACGCCACTGCACTTATGTATATTTAGGAGAACTAGAATGAATAGGAATGATTACACTCAAAGGTTACTATTTAACGAACCTATTGTTTGAATATAAATCTAGTGTATTGAATATTTGGAAGATAGAATGTATAAAACAAGAGAGAAGTTAATTTTACTAATGCATTGTAGTAAGTTTCCGAAAAATCTGTTCTTTAATTTTGGTGGTATCAGATGCATGAAATGAATGTTCTATTTCATAAATCTGGAAGTGAAAAAATCATGTATAGGGGAGGAAGGTATTACTACTAATCTAGTAAAATATACCGTAATAACTATGACAAGAAATCTAGGAAAATACGTAATTACTTTAACAACAGGACTAACTTTATTATCAACTGTGCCATTAACAACTTTAGCAGAAGAGAGTGTTAATCAACCGAATCAATTGTCAATTGCAGACGGAGAAAAAGACGCACATGTTCATGGTGATATAGAGACCGTTAAAGAAGCTAAGACAGGAAAAGTCACGGAAGCGGAAGCTTTAAAAAATATTGAAAATGCGTTTAAAGATGTAGATGGTAAAGGAGATGGAAGCTCTCGCTCTATGCAACCCAAAATGCGTAGTTCTAACCGTATAGGGTATTCAGCAGCAGACCCATCAGCAACGAAGAAAAGTGGAACAATTAGTGGAATTCCGTTTGTAGAGTGGATTATACCAGCTGGTAACACAGATATTCGACCTGCAAACCCAATGAAAGCAAAGTATATTACGATTCATGAAACAGCAAATACGGCACCGGGTGCGAATGCTGAGAGTCATGCAAAGTATTTATACAATCAAGCAACAAGCGGTACTGTTAGAACTGCTTCTTGGCATTTTACTGTAGATGATAAAGAAATTTATCAGCATCTACCAACAAATGAAAATGGCTGGCATGCAGGTGATGGTGGTACAGGTACAGGAAACAGAGAATCAATTGGTATTGAGATAGCGGTTAATCAAGATGGCGACTATAATAAAGCGGTAGAAAACGCGAAAAAATTAGTAGCGCATTTAATGAAACAAGAAGGAATCAGCGCGAGTAATTTAAGACGCCATGAACAATGGAGTGGAAAAAAGTGCCCTGATATTATTATCACAAGGGGGACTTGGAATTCATTTGTAGAAGGCGCTAATGGATATCTGAATGGGGGTACTGGAACGAATCCTCCGTTAGTAGACGAAAAAGAAGATGTAGATGGTAACGAAACAAACCCAGCTGAGCCAAATATTGAGTTAGAAATCACTGGTACAAGCGTGAATGTTCGTAGTGGTGCAGGAGTGAATTATGGAGTTGTCCGCATTGCTAAGAAGGGTGAAAAATACAAAGTGTTATCTATTAAAGATGGCTGGTATGAAATCAAGAAAGGTGAGTGGGTGAAATACGATCCAAGCTGGAGTAAGCTCACTAACAATGCTCAAGATAAAGACCCTAATACAACAAAAGAAGGTTGGGTATTTAAAAATAACAATTGGTATTATACAAACAGTGATGGCAAAGTGGCTACCGGTTGGAAAAATGTTGGTGGTGCATGGTATTACTTAAATAGTAGTGGTGCAATGGTAACAGGTTGGCAATCAATCGGTGGTGCATGGTATTACTTAAATAGTAGTGGTGCAATGTTAACGGGTTGGCAATCAATCGGTGGTGCATGGTATTACTTACATAGTGAAGGTGCAATGGTAACGGGTTGGCAATCAATCGGTGGTAAATGGTATTACTTAAATAGTAGTGGTGCAATGGTAACGGGTTGGCAATCAATAGGTGGTAAATGGTACTACTTAAATGGTGAAGGTGCAATGTTAACGGGCTGGCAATCAATAGGTGGTAAATGGTATTACTTAAATGGTGAAGGTGCAATGTTAACAGGTTGGCAATCAATCGGTGGTAAATGGTACTACTTAAACGGTGAAGGTGCAATGTTAACAGGCTGGCAATCAATAGGTGGTAAATGGTACTACTTAAATGGTGAAGGTGCAATGTTAACGGGTTGGCAATCAATTGGTGGTAACAAATACTATTTTGACCAATCGGGTAGTTGGATTGAAGGAAAACTCTAAATAAGTATAGTTTGATATATTTTGTGTATAAAAGAGATAACTTCTATGAAAAAATAATGAATAGAATGTAAATAAAAAAGACACTGTAAAGTGTCTTTTTTATTTAAGTTATGCGCATTGCTTAATAAGACGCTAGTTCCTCAGTCTGACTATGAGTAACTATGTAGGGTGATTTAATTATAACATTTTAACCAGTAATGGGTCTATATGGAATTTTATCGATAGTTTTATTTAATTATTCAGAATGATACATGTGGTAAAATATATATTACCTATAGTAATTGTAAAATATAATGATGTATATAACTAGCCTTGTAATGAATTTCTATTATATTTAAGATTGAAATATAATAGAAAAGTACAAAGAAGGGGCTGTGGAATATGGGTGCTTGGGGAACTGGGTTATTTGATGATGATACAACTTGTGATGTAAAAGAGCAGTTTATTGAGTACTTAGAAGAAGGTAATAGTGTAGAAGGAGCAACTAAGCTCATTTTAGAAGAGTATTTAGATGAGTTTGATATAGATGAAGATTTAGAAGTTATGTCTTTAGTATATATTGGTCTTGCGGCAATACAATTGGAGAAAGGGTGCCTTCAGGATGAGGTTCGCAACAATGCGATTGCATTAATTGAGCGAGGGGCTGATCTTGAACTTTGGGAAGAAGCTGATGCAGAAGATTATGAAGAGAGAAAGAAAGTTTTAAATACATTAAAACAACAGCTGATAAACTGTTAGTATATCGAAAAAGGAAAAATACTTTTTGAAATGATTAGTCTTTGTTTTCTCTTGTAAAAAAATGTTCAATAATTTATCATTGCAAACGCTTACTTGTTGTGTATAATAAAAGTAAGTTAATAAGTAAAAGGATTGTTACTGTTCGGCAGGCAAAACCTAAATTGATCTAGAGGCTACGGGTGTAGTGTAGCTTTTGGAATCAGTTTAGGTTTTTTTATTACCTTTTGTGACTTTAAGAAGAAGAAGGCGGAACAATATGAGAATCCATAAAATCTTAAATAACAATGTTGTTTGTACGATGAAGGATAATGAGACAGAAGTTGTACTTATGGGCAGAGGTTTGGGGTTTCAGAAAAAAGTAGGCGATGCGATTGATGAATCTAAGATAGAAAAGACCTTTGTACTAGAAACAAGAGAATTATCAGAGAAACTCGCTAGGTTACTAACTGAAATTCCTGTAGAAAATTTAGAGATTACAGAGAGAATTATTCAGTTTGCTAAGACAGTTTTGCCGGGGACTTTAAGTGATTATATTTATCTTACATTAACGGATCACTTAAGTTTCGCTTTAATTCGGCATAAAGAAGGAATGGATCTGAAAAATACTTTGCTTTGGGAGATTAAGAGATTTTATCAGAAAGAGTTTGAAATTGGTCTACAAGCTTTGAACATAATTGAAGAGGAGACTGGCTTTAGACTTTCTGAAGATGAAGCAGGGTCAATTGCCTTGCATTTCGTGAATGCGCAGCAAGGAGAACCGGCAATGCAGCAAACGGTGGCGATGACGAAAATCGTCCAAGATATTTTAAATGTTGTAAAGTACCACTATAAGATGAACTTAGATGAAAATTCATTTAATTATAGCCGGTTCGTAACGCATTTACGATACTTTGCTCAGCGTTTAATGCAGAAGGAATTGCATTCGGCAGAGGATGATTTTTTATACGAGCAAGTGAAAAGTAAGTATGAAGAGGCATATTGTTGTACAGAAAAAATTGAAGCATACTTACAAAAAGCACATAATAGTCATCTTTCAAAAGATGAAAAAGTGTATGTAACGTTGCACATTCATCGTGTAACGAAACGCAATGAATTATGTAATTGAATAAACAGGATTGTTACTGTTTGGCAGGCAAAACCTAAATTGACTTGTAATGGAGTGATTCGTATGTATCGCGCCGTTATGGTTAGTTTAGGTTTTTTCTTTTGTCCCACCTCAAAATTCGGCTGAGGCCAAGAAGTTATGTGGGAGTCGGGCTGCCCGTAAATGCCCGATTGGTGAAGGCTAGTAATCAGTGGGGGATGAATACCCCCACTGATTACAGTTTCACTTTATAAAAATGATAAATGGGATGATTGTAGGGAGGAGAAATAACTATGAAGTATGAAAAATTAGCAAAGGACATACTGAAACATATTGGCGGGAAAGAAAATATAAATAGCGTTGTACATTGTATAACTCGCTTACGATTTCAGTTAAAAGATGAGGAGAAAGCAAATACAGAAGTACTGAAAAGCATGGAAGATGTTGTGACTGTTATGAAAAGCGGCGGACAATATCAAGTTGTAATTGGTAACCATGTATCTGATGTGTATAAAGCGCTTATTGCTGCTGGAGGGTTTCAAGAAACAGAGGAAGAAAGTGCGAGTGGGAAGAAAAAGAGTAGTCTTATAGATATTCTTTCTAGCATTTTCACTCCCATTTTAGGAGTACTAGCTGCAACTGGGATGATTAAAGGATTTAATGCACTATTTGTAGCGTTAGGCTGGTTAAGTACGCAGTCAGGAACGTATCAAATATTAAATGCAGTTGGCGATTCATTATTTTATTTCTTCCCAATCTTCTTAGGATATACAGCAAGTAAGAAATTTGGAGGATCACCATTCATTGGTATGGCAATTGGGGGAGCGTTAGTGTATCCGGCTCTATCCGGTTTAAAAGCAAGTGAGCCATTATATACGCTATTTGCAGGAACGATGTTTGAATCACCAATTCATATTACGTTTTTAGGAATTCCAGTTATTTTAATGAACTATGCATCATCTGTTATTCCAATTATTCTTGCTACTTATTTTGGAGCGAAAGTAGAAAAGTCTTTAAAGAAAGTCATTCCAGATGTTGTAAAAACATTTGTACTACCATTCTTAACGTTACTAATCGTTGTACCAGTTACATTTCTTGTTATTGGTCCGATTGCGACGTGGGCAGGTCAATTTTTAGGACAGGCTACACTTTGGGTTTATCATTTAAGTCCATTAGTAGCAGGGGTAGTACTTGGTACTTTCTGGCAAGTGCTCGTTATTTTCGGACTTCATTGGGGAATTGTCCCGATTGGCTATAACAATTTAGCAGTGCACGGTATTGATCCTATATTAGCGCTTATATTCGCTACTTCATTTGCTCAAATTGGGGCTGTTCTTGGAGTTTGGATGAAAACGAAAGATCGGAAATTAAAAACACTTAGTATTCCAGCTTTTATTTCGGGTATTTTCGGTGTTACAGAGCCGGCGATTTATGGTGTTACACTTCCTCTTAAAAAGCCGTTTATTATGAGTTGTATTGCGGGAGGAATTGGCGGCGGAATACTTGGCGTATTCGGTACGCAAGCTTATATGACAGGTGGACTTGGTATATTTGCGCTTCCAACATTCATTAGTCCGAAAGAAGGGATTACAGCTGGATTTTGGGGCGCGATTATTGCGATGGTTGTCTCTTTAATATTAGGTTTTGTTCTTACTTATTTATTTGGTTTTACTAAAAAGAAAGATTCTACAGAATCAGCTGAAACAATTGATAAAATTGCTGCATCAAACGATGATGAAGTAATTCTGAGTCCTTTTCATGGCGCCGTTATGCCACTTCAAAATATTGACGATGCTGCATTTGCATCAGGTGCGTTAGGTGAAGGGGTTGCGATTGAGCCTTCAGAAGGAAAGTTATTTTCACCAGTTTCAGGTACGATTTCTGCACTTTTCCCGACGAATCATGCAGTAGGAATTACGGCGGATTCAGGTGCTGAAATTTTAATCCATATTGGAATGGATACTGTGAAATTAAATGGCGAATTTTTCTCCTCTCATATTGAACAAGGAGTGAGAGTAGAAAAAGGACAATTACTTATTGAGTTTAATATAGCTGAAATTCAAAAGGCGGGTTATGTTGTGACAACACCAGTTGTTGTTACAAATTATAATAAATATAGTATTAAAAAAACTGAAGTAGAAAAGATTCAAGCTGGAGATTCCTTACTAGAGTTAGGAGTTAAATAGTAGTTACATTTCATACAGGTTCACACGAAGAAAGGTATTCTTTAAAACTTACAATGCCTTTCCTCGTTAATTCTTATATAAAGGAGTTTTTCTATATGTCTAAAGTTATTTTTCCTAAAGGATTTTTATGGGGTGGAGCAATCGCAGCCAATCAAGTTGAAGGAGCATATTTAGAAGATGGAAAAGGATTGACGGTAGTTGATCTATTGCCAACTGGTGAAAAACGTTGGGATATTATGAAGGGGAATATTCATTCCTTTACACCGGCAGAAGGGGAGTTTTATCCATCACACGAAGCGATTGATTTTTATCATCGTTATAAAGAAGATATCGCGCTGTTTGCAGAAATGGGATTTAAAGCGCTACGTGTATCTATCGCTTGGACACGTATTTTCCCAAATGGTGAAGATGAAAAGCCGAATGAAGCAGGATTACAGTTTTATGATAATTTATTTGATGAACTGTTAAAGCAGGGCATTGAACCAGTCGTTACGATGGCTCATTTTGATGTTCCTATTCATTTAGTAGAAAAGTATGGAAGCTGGAGAAGTAGAAAACTTGTCACTTTCTTTGAGACGTATGCAAAAACGATTTTTAATAGATATAAAGATAAAGTGAAATATTGGATGACATTTAACGAAATTAATATGCTTTTACATTTACCTTTCATGGGTGCAGGGCTAGCATTTAAAGAAGGTGAGAACAAAAAACAAATTCAGTATCAAGCAGCGCATCACCAACTTGTCGCAAGTGCGTTAGCTGTAAAAGCGTGTCATGAAATGATTCCAGACGCAAAAATCGGTTGTATGCTTGCTGCTGGTGCAACGTATCCATACACATGTAATCCAGACGATGTTTTTCGTGCGATGGAACAAGACCGTGAATCATTCTTCTTCATTGATGTACAAGCAAGAGGACAATATCCTGGATACGCAAAACGCTTCTTTAAAGATAACGATGTAACAATTGAAATGGAAAAAGAAGACGAGGAAATTTTAAAAGAGCATACAGTTGATTATATTGGATTTAGCTACTATTCAAGCCGAGCAACAAGTACAGATCCAGAAGTGTTAAAAAGCATAACGAGCGGGAATGTATTCGGTTCTGTTGAAAATCCATATTTGGAAAAATCAGAGTGGGGATGGACGATTGATCCGAAAGGCTTCCGTATTACAGCGAACCAACTTTACGATCGTTACCAAAAACCTTTATTTGTTGTTGAAAATGGTCTCGGTGCAATCGATCAATTAAATGGTGAAGACGAAGTGAATGATGAATACCGTATTGATTACTTGCAAAAACATATGATCGAAATGTCAGAAGCAATTCAAGATGGAGTAGATATTATCGGGTATACAAGCTGGGGCCCAATTGACATTGTAAGTGCTTCTACTGGAGAAATGAAAAAACGTTATGGATATATATACGTTGATAAAGATAATGAAGGAAAAGGTTCATTAAAAAGATCGAAGAAAAACAGTTTCAATTGGTATAAAGAAGTAATTGAGACGAATGGTGAGAGTTTGGAGTCTTAAGTATAGAAAGGAGACATCTTAAATGATGTCTTCTTTTTTCATTGTAAATAAAGGATAGAGCTATATTTCCCTTTACACGAACATAACGGTATTATATAGTTAAGTTAAGTGAACTTAACTATATAACGAAACGAAATAACAGCATGGAGGAATAATGCTATGACTAGATCGTATAAAGAAGTAATTAATGAAATGAACCGGGCTTATAATGAATTTTACATTTTACTATTTCAGGAGCTAAAAGATGAGTACGGTCTTACAGGACAGCAAGAGAGCATGCTATTTCATATTAATTTAAATGAAAATACGACAGCGAATCACATTGCGACTACTTTTAATATATCGAAAAGTGCTGTGAGCCAAGTTTTATCGAAATTGGAAAAACAGAAGATGATTTCGAAACAAGTAAACCCTAATAATAAGCGGGAGTATTTCCTTACACTTGGTCCAAACGGTAGTAAGTATATAGAGCGGTTGTCTGATTTAGATGATGTATTAATTGAGAAGTACTTTTCTAAAATCGATATACATGCTTTAGAGCAAATGACCGATACGTTAACGAAAATAAATAAAGTTATATTAGAAGAAAAACAGAAGGATCTTGATTCTAATGAGTAAGAACGTAGATGAAGCAATTAGTAGAAAGGAGGAGAAGCATGTTATGAGTTACATACCAAATATGATTACGATAGCAAATTTTGTATGTGGGCTTTTGGCTATTTACGCTGTTTTCGTTCACGATATTTATTTAGGAGCAGTTTTTATTATTACAGGTATGTTATTTGATTTTTTTGATGGTATGGTCGCTCGGAAACTTGATGCTGTTTCGGAAATTGGCGGAGAGTTGGACTCGTTTGCGGATTTAGTTACCTTTGGTGTGGCACCGTCTATTCTTGCATATAGTGTCGCATTGAAAGAATTACAGTCTATCGGGATGATATGTGCGCTTGCTTACAGTATTTGTGGCATGCTTCGGCTTGCGAGATTTAACACGCAGCAAAGCAAACTCCCGACATTTATCGGAATGCCAATACCATTCGCGGCAATGTGTCTCCTCATTTTATGCTTTTTGAATAATCCAGTTTCCGTGGCGTTTGGCACATGCGTACTCGCTTATTTAATGGTGAGCAAAATCAAATTCCCTCATTTTAAAAAAGATATAGCTGAAAGCTTGAAGTCTGAAAGATTGGATTAATGATACGGAATTACAATGAGAAAGATAAAGGAGCATAACATGATTCGTATGGCATTAAGATCATTTAACATACAAATGTATTGTTTGCTAGGCCTGATGTTAT
The DNA here is from genome assembly GCF_016483345.1 of Bacillus cereus group sp. N24. Taxonomy (NCBI): domain Bacteria; kingdom Bacillati; phylum Bacillota; class Bacilli; order Caryophanales; family Bacillaceae; genus Bacillus; species Bacillus cereus group sp. N24. The sequence continues at coordinate 186,364 of NZ_JAEHCA010000006.1, read as the reverse complement.
TGGGATGGTTGATGACACCTTTTTCCGCCCAGTTTGTAGGAATAAGCATTGGCCTTTCAGTGAGTATGTATTGCGCCTGGGTTTTAGGAAGGCGTATTGAAAAGTTCGGAGACAGCATTGTGAAAAAAGAAAAAGCGCCGATGCTTGGAATGATAAATCGGTTTGCAGCCGCAATACTCGGCGCGATCATTATGTATGAAATTGAACATCATGATTTCATGTGGACATTTGCTGCTGGAATTATGGGTGGGTATTTCTTAATTATTATTAATTTAGGATATTACAGCATGAAAGATGTGAAGGAATAAAGAGTTGTGTGAATCACTAATTTGGATGACTTACATGTATAAACGTAAAAGCTTTCCTGTATGGAGAGCTTTTTTATTATAAAGAAAAGACACCCTGAGGTGCCTTTCTCCGACTTGAACCATTTTCATTTCATACGAATCTATTCGTATTACCCCTTTGTTATAAATGTAAACACACCCTATAAAACAGAATCGTTTATATACACCAGATTGTTAGTTCATAAAATAAAAGAGATTTGAGATCAGTATCGGAGTAACGCCACATCCCCTATAATGATTGATATGTTACGCCTGTCAAAAGAATCTGCTTTATAGAACATGTCCACAATTTATATTTTACTATATTTAATATTCATTAAGTGTATTTTTTCACTAATATGTATAATTACATAAAGTTTACGGGGAAAAGAGAGTATACTTTAATATTGTGTAATAAAGATAAAGGCCACCTACGGAAATAGGGGGCCTTTTAACGTAAAAAGAAAAGACACCCATATATGAGTGTCTTTTCCGATAGTTTTTTAGCAGAAGCAAGAAGCTCCAACGATGATTAATAAAATAAATAATACAACTAATAAAGCAAAGCCTCCAGAAAATCCACAGCCGCCACAACTACCACCAAATCCCATAATAGTTCCTCCTTTTAATAAGAGGGGAAAACAAAAGGTCACTCATGTATTTTAACGGATTCAATTTACTTTATGTTTTTTACGCAATAATTGAGCAGGTCCTTTTGAAAATAAAAAAAGACACTCTAAGGTAACTTTGTCCAACTTGAACTACTTTCATTTTAATAATATCGTTGTAAGTTTAAAAACTATAGAGATTTTTCCTGTGGGCTTTGTAAGTAGTTTTTACGAAATTATGAGTGTTTTTTATTTTGTATTTCAATCAATTCATCTTTAATCATTTGTATATAATGTTCTTTTTCTGTTAGTTCAAATATAAATAATGCTTTTTTCATGTTATTAACAACATCTTCTTCATCATGTTGTTTAATCTTTAATAAATACTGACCTTTTAAATAGAATAGTTCACCTAATAGGTATAAAGTGTTTAGATTAATAGCTAATTTGATGCCCTTATCAAGGTGTTTTATTGCTTCTTCATGTTGATAGGTGAAGTCTAAACATTTTGCTAAATTTAAAATAATTTTTAATTTAATTTCTTTATCTCTAGGAAAATCTAACTTATTAAAATTAGTTAAACATTTTTTTAACATATTAATACTTTTTTCGTATTCTTTGTTTTCCGCATACAATATAGCAGTTGATTGCATAATATCTATTTCTCTTTCTGATAAACAATCAACATTGGTTAAAGTTAGTTTTAATGCATTATTAAGAAGAGTTAAAGCCGCTTTTGTTGAGTTATTCACACGATATATAGCAATTGCTTCATACCATATTAGAAATTGTTTATCTTCTATTGATTGGAAATTGTTTTCGTTTTTCTCTTTTTTTACTATTTCATAAAGTTCTTTATATTGTTTTTGCTTTACACAATCTCTCATTACATATTTTACATTTTTTACGTATTTTAATTTTTTGTTTTGAGTTAGTGCAAATATATTATTTGGATCAACACCAAGTCTTTCTGATAATTGATATAACAATATGCTAGATGGATAAATCATACCTTTTTCTATCTTGCTAATTTGACTTTGTGAACATATGCCATGACATAATTCGGATTGTGATATATTTTTTTTAATTCGAAGTTCTTTAATGGTAATACCCAAATCACAAAATTCCATTTTTCCCCCTACTATTTAGCGCTTTATTAGTATAATAATATTCTCCATCCTTAATGTAATGTAAAATTAATATAGTTGCAATTATTGTTTTTTAAGGCCTTTTTATAAAATTTCATTATAAAAGGCTCCTTCTTCCGAATCGAACCATCATGCATAAGTATAAAATTACATAAAACCCACCTACGGAAATAGATGGGCCTTACTATTAGGTGTTACTACTTCATTGTACAAAAGGGAATTTGCTAGCATATCCTTAAAGTTCTTACGTTGAGAAATAAAGAAAAGACACCCTAAGGTGCCTTTCTTCGACTTGAACCATCTTAATTTTAATAATATTGGGATTCTCATCCCAATATTATTTTACCATGTTAAGTTATTTTATTCATTGAGAAATATGTTTCAAATCTATATTTTATTGGAATTTTTTTGTATAAGAGGCTATATTTAAATTGTATGTAAGTTTTTAATAATAATATCTTATGAAATTCCGTTTCTCACCTTTAAATGTAACAATTTATGAGTATAAGAATATTTTTCAACTTTTAATATAATGTAAAATGAGTACGGAACTTATTTTTATGAAAAAACGTTAACCGAAAGAGAGTTTGAATTGGCTATTTGAAGAAATTAATAATATCATGTGTGTTGGCTACATTCTGTCTAAATATGGTAGGATGTTCTAATAGTATGGGTACACTAAGGGATAAGTCTAAAAATTCAACAACTGTGAAGTGTGAACGTATCAACAAAGCGTGGTACAAACATATGTAATAGTTTAAAGAAATTTGAAACGGTTGATGTTAAAGGGCATAAGGAAAAATTAATTAGGCCGATAGTAGATGCTGATAATTGGAATAATGATAGTACTTAGAAATCCAATGAAAGTTTTTCTATTCATATTGTTTATTCCTCTCTTTTGTTGATCTACATAATAAAAGCACTCATCTGAGTGCTATCACTTACTTCACTACTTTGTTCATAACCCTCTTATAAAGATAATATAAACTTTAAAAATGTTTATTGTTTGCATCTGTTCTTCATAAACAAACTTAGCTGTCATAAAATCGTTAGGAAAATCTTTTAATGCGTTTTTCATCATGTTCAATTCTTCTTGTGATTTTATTTCAATGCCATATAAGAAATTGTACGCTTTCGTTTGCTCACTAGCAACAAAGTTTTGAGTCATGTAATCATCTTTGAAGTCTTGCTTCGCTTTTTCCTTCACTGGATTTGCAAATGAACCTGTAGATTGTTGTTGTTTAGCTTCTTCTTTCTTTTCCGGTTAAGCAGCAGGTTGTTGCGTCTCTCGCTTTAATTCTTCTTTTTTAGGTTGTTCTTTCTTTGCTAATTCTTCTTTTAATCTTTCCACTTCAGCATCTAGCGTTTTATTTTGCGTTTCCAATAGTGATATATATCCTTTTAATTTATCCCACTATTTGCCGGGCAGTAAGACCCCCACCTCAAAATTCAGCGGAAGCAAAGAAGTTAGGTGAGGGTCGGGCTGCCCGTAAACGCCCGATTGGTGAAGGCTAATAATCAGTGGGGGATGAACAAAACCCCCACTGATTAAAGTTTCACTTTATCAATCTCTTTAGATTTATCATCCGTTTCTTTATAAACGGTATTTAATTTTGGGAGTGAAGTAGTCTGTTGATCTTTCACATGAAAATTTAGAGCTAATACCCTTCCTATTATGATTAGTAAAATGAAAGATACAGCTGATACTCCAAATACAGCCAACGGTCGTAGAAATGGTCTTTTAACATATTAAAAACCCCCCTCAAGTATGGAACGATATACTTGAAGGAGGGGAGCGGTGATTACAATCATGCTATTAATAAGAACCCCATAAATGATAAACCATTCCACTAACAAAAAACACTAATCCTAAAACCAAAACAATTATAGCAAGTATTCCATTTTGATTATTCTCCATAAAGTAGCTCCTTTGAGATTTATTTTTAACCCGCATTAACTGCCTGTAAAAGCCTGATTAAAGTTTCACTTTATATACAAAAAAGCCTTTAGTCGTAATTATGGCTAAAGGCTTTGAGCATTATACTTTTTAGTTTGGAAAATCTTATAAGAAGAATAACCTGTATGTTATATAGAGAAGAATTTATAATATTTTTATCAAATTTGGAACTGTAATGTACTAGCTTGATAATGAAGCTGGACTATTAGAATTGAAAAATTTTAGTTTTATTATAACTAATAGAAAGGAAAGTAGTGTGAATAGAAATCCACTCCAAATAAGCTGGTGAATACCTAAGTTTGAAATGAACCAGCCTCCAATAGTTGTTCCTAAAGTAATTCCGAGATTTGAGAATGAAACGAATAGGCTATTACCAAATTCAGGTGCTTCTTTTGCTTCACTTATTAACCATGTTTGACCAACAATTAATCCGCCAGCATGCACGATTCCCCAAATGAATACTATAAAAATCATTGGAATAAGGTAGGAACCTAAATAATAAACTAATATGTAAACAACAGAATATAGAATAGGGAACGATATTACGGTATTTGCTACGCTTTTTTGCAGGAGACTACCAAATAAATGATTACCTAAAATCATAACTATACCAAATATGAATAGCATAATACTGATGAGAGATCCATTCATGGAAGTTACTGTTGCAAGGTATTCAGCGAAGTAGCTGTATACGGAAAACATTGCTGCAAAAAGGAATGTGACGGTTAAAATATTTAACCATAATCCTGGTTTGCCGAGTATACGAATTTGTTTGCCGAAAGACATTTTTTCTGTAACAGGCATAGAAGGAAGTAGGAGTAGTATTCCAATGAATGCAAGAGTGTTAACGAATGCTCCGAATAAGAAAGCCATTTCGAGTGAAAATTGGTCTGCAAGGTAAGAGGTTAGTGGTACACCTAAAGCGAAACCAACAGTAATTCCCATGAAAACTTTTGTAACTGCTTGACCACTTTTCTCAGGAGGGACAAGTTTAGCAGCTGTTACAAGAGCGATTGAAAAGAAGAGTGGATGAAGTGCAGCCGGTAAAATACGAAAAATAAGCATGATTTCAAATTGTGTTGTATAAGCGTAGATTATATTTGAAATAACAAATGTAAAAATTGCTGTTAATAAAATTATTTTGCGATTAATCCCAGAGACGAGCAAAATTAGAAACGGACCAGAAATAGCAACAACTAGTGCGAATATACTTACTAAAAATCCTGCTTGTGCAGTTGAAATGCCGAATTTCTGAGTGATTTGTGGTAATACACCGACAATACCCATTTCGGTAGTAATAATTCCGAACACACCTATTGCGAGTGTCAGAATAAGTAAAGGATTTACTTTTTTCATTTATAAAACTCTCCATTCGTACTAGTATTTTGAAAGTAAATTCATTAACAAAGAAGCATTATTGCAAGCATGATTGGATGTCAATATTATTAGGACTATGTAATTTAAAATACAATAATAGATATCTAAATAAATAGATATGATGTGTTAAAAAAATTTCTCCTTTCCATGTTTCTTGCTTTTATAGGTAGTGCAATTTTATAAAAAAGCAGAATGTGTGAAAGCTAATAATCAATTGGTATGCTAATTGATTATTAGCTTTCACTTTATAATTCGTTTTGAACGTATTCAGAAAACTCTCGTATTATTTTTTCATTTCGACGATAGTAAGTCCATTTTCCAATTCGGTCAGAGTCTAGTAGTCCTGCCTTTTTCATAGTTAATAAATAACTAGAAATAACCGATTGGGCTAAGCCAGTTTTAAGCTGGATATCTCCTACACATACTCCAACTTGAAAGTTAAGGCCTTGCTCTAGATAAGGTTTTTCATCGAAATGGTTTTCTGGATTTTTCAACCATGATAGAATTTGACATCTTGTTTCATTTGACAATGCTTTATAAATTAATAAAGGTTCCATAAGGATATTATATCTACTTTTATAGATTTGTAAATGGGTTTTAGTGATTTTAAGGGAAGAAGGTATAGTTGATCCCTTTGAATAGGCATAAGGTGTTCTTGATCTGTACTCTTTGTAAAGGACATTCTAAAAAAAGTTAGGTAACTTAAAAAAGATGATTTCTGTATGCAAACAGGAGTCATCTTCTTTAAATTCTATTGATAGCAAGAGTGATTATAGTACGTCATATATTTCTTAATTTCATGTTTTAACTGAACAAACGATTCACATGATTTTATATATGTTTCATCGATTAAAGTACTACGAGGATTACGTGCAAAAATGATAATCTTGTTACGTTCAAGCATGTTGTTGCCTAGCTATCAATGGCGGATTCCTAAGAAGAGTAATAATAAAACCCAACTGAAGATTTAAGAAAAATTTTATGTTTCCCCTACTTTTTATTTTAAAAGTTTTTCCTATCCTATAAATGAGTTACATCAAGAAGGATACTAAAAACGACAAATTCATAGATGAAAATGTAAAGTTAGGGGATTCTGCATGCATACAGAAGTTTTGATGAGTTATTTGTATACTTATTTCTTTACTATTATTTTTTGTATTGTGTTTCAAATTGGGTTTTATTTTAAAGCGAAAAGAAATATATCTATTCTGCATTTTCTATGGGTATATGTTTTTCTATTCTACCTTTCGCTAGTATATAGGGTGACGCAGATCGCAACTGTATGGGATATAAGTAGATATGAAACGTGGATTCGTGTCAGTCAAATTAACTTGACTCTATTTGATACGGCAGGTAGTACTACGTATCTTTTGAACATTGTACTGTTTATGCCGTTAGGTTTTTTATTACCGACTATTTGGTCGCAGTTTAGAAAAATGAAAAATACCGTATGTGCGGGATTCTTTTTTTCATTGGCAATTGAGTTAAATCAATTACTAAATAATAGAATTACAGATATTGATGATTTATTTACGAATACCCTCGGGGCAATTGTTGGGTATGTATTATATAGAGTTTTATTTAAACTGATAGATAAAAGAGAGGGGAAAAAGCTTGATACTAACACTTCTCTAGTTATACAATACGAAGCTGTTTTTTATTTGGTTTTCTCACTTGTAGGTGTGATGTTAATTTATTATCCTGGAGACCTGTAATCTTCCAATGAGATGATTACGAATTTATTTTTAACGCTCGTGCGATATTTCAATTTGTAAAAAAAGCCTTTAACTGGCTATAGCTAAAGGCTTTTATCATCATAATTTTAGTTACCAATTACCCACTCCAACATCCGCATTCAGCCACTTCACCCAATCCAAATCCTCTACCTTAAGCAAACTGAGCGAAACACCCTTCATATCTAAAGAAGTTAGCAGTGTACCGACTTTTACGAACTTCACTTGTAATTTCTCCAGCTCACATAAACGGCGAATATCATTTGCGAAAATGTATTGTTCCATTAGCGGAGTTGTGCCGAGTCCATTAACGAGGATGGCGAAGTTGTCACCTTTTCTCCAGCGGTAAATACTTTTTAGTTTGTTCATTAGTTCGATTGCTAATATTTCAGAAGAGGATAGTGCTTCTTTACGGTAACCTTTTTCACCATGGATGCCGACGCCGTAAAACACTTCATCTTCGTTTAATGTGAATGAAGCTTTTCCTTTTACTGGATCGTTGGCAGGGGAAAGGGCAACTCCTAATGTGTGTAAGTTTTTGATGACAGCTTGCCCGATTGTTGTTAGTTCTTCTAAAGAATGTCCACTCTCAGCGGCCGCACCAAGTATTTTTTGAACGAAAACAGTGCCAGCGACGCCGCGTCTTCTTTTATTAAAAGAAGCATCATCTTCAATTGAAACGTCGTCATTTACGATGATGTGGTCAATTTGTCTTCCTTCTTCTTTGGCAATTTGCTTCGCCGCTAGAAAATTCTCAACATCATCTTTAAAGTTTTTAATGATGAATAAAATACTTTTATCCTTTGGTATAAGGTGAGTAGCTGCGACAATTTGTTCTACTGTAGGCGGAGTGAAAATACTGCCATTTACTGCCGCTGTAAGCATTCCTTTTCCTACATAACCAATATCAGCAGGTTCATGTCCGCTACCACCACCGCTTATAATAGCGACGTCTTGCTTCAGTTTGTCGATATCTTTTACATAAATGATGTTATTTGTTTCGTCGTAATTTACTTTGTCGTTATGTTCAAAATAAAAGCCATGCAGCATATCTTGAACGATATGTTGTACATCATTCATAATCTTTTTCATTGCTTTTGCCACCCTTTAATTACTTTGCTGATTGCTCCAGTAATAGTAGTAATTGATTGTTGATCATATTTTTCATGAGAGAAGACATAATGGAAGGATCTACTTCGCATTTGCTTTCAATCCAATCTTTTATCGTTCCAACGAAGCCGTGACTATAAAAGGAGGCAATCGTATTTTTTGTCTCGTCAGAAAGGCTGAATCCACAGCTCACGGATAGTTCATCAATAATCTTCATATATAAGTTTTTCGTATGCTCAAATAAATAGTGATTAAACGAGTTTTGTTCAATGACTTTAAAAGCATTTCGATAAAATTTTTGATTTTCATAAAAGTAATCAAATAATAAATCGAAAATGTTTTCCCACGTTTCATAGTCGAGAAAGTCGATAATGTTTTCTTTCGTTTCTTCTCTATAAATCCAGCTTAATAGTTCAAATTTATCTTTAAAATGATAATAAAAAGTTTGCCTACGCATTTGACAGTGTAACATAATATCGCTTACTGATATTTTATGAAACGACTCTGTTTCCATTAAATATTTCAATGAGTTCGCGATTATCTTTTTAGAAATTATAGAAGAGGTCATCTGAATCATCCCTAGAATGTAGTAATATAAAAATCCTATCTATAAATGAGAGCGGTGTCTTTAGACAGATTGTCCATTTTGTCCGTTTACTATAAAACGCTTTCATTTTAACATGGTTAGTAAGAAGAAGATTTCAAATATATCACAATATATTAAAGGAATTGAGGGAGAATCACAATGAAAAAGATTATAAACAAACCAGAAACATTAGTTATGGAAATGTGTAACGGGATGGTTATGGCTCACCCAGAGCTTGAGCTTTTGAAAAAATATAAAGTAATTAAGAAGAAAGAAATGAACGAAAACAAAGTAACGTTAATTAGTGGCGGCGGTAGTGGTCATGAGCCAGCACATGCAGGACTAGTCGGAAAAGGAATGTTAGATGCGGCAGTGTGCGGAGATGTGTTTGCTTCTCCTTCGCAAATTCAGGTATATCAAGCAATTAAAGAGACAGCTAGTAAAAAAGGTACGTTATTAATTATTAAAAACTACAGCGGCGATATTATGAATTTCAAAAACGGTGCGCATTTAGCGAAGGAAGATGGAATTGAAGTCGATTACGTAAAAGTTGACGATGATATTGCGGTAGAAGATAGTCTATACACAGTAGGACGTCGCGGCGTTGCGGGCGTTATTCTCGTTCATAAAATTGCCGGCGCAGCAGCGGAAGCAGGTATGGATTTAGGCGCGGTGAAAGCTGTAGCGGAAAAAGCAGCGGCTAACGTGCGTACAATCGGTTTAGCGTTAACTTCTTGTACAGTTCCAGCGAGCGGATCACCTACTTTCACACTTGCGGAAGATGAAATGGAATACGGCGTTGGTATTCACGGCGAACCAGGAATTAAGCGTGAAAAAACGATGTCAGCTGATGAGTTAGCTAACCGTATGACAAATGATTTAATAAAAGATTTAGGAGTAAAAGATGGCGAGGAAATTGCGCTTCTAGTAAATGGTTTTGGTGGTACACCACTGCAAGAACTATACTTATTTAATAACGCAGTTACGAGAGAATTAGCTGCTAGAAACATTAAAATTAATAGAGTATTCGTCGGTAACTATATGACGAGTATTGATATGGCTGGTATGTCTTTAACAGTGATGAAGTTAGATGATGAGCTAAAAACATTACTATCGAAAGAATGTAATACACCAGCGTTTAAAGTAGATGGACCAGTTGAAAGTGTAGAGTACGTGAATGTACTTGAAGAGGCAGAAGAGAAAGAAGTTTCATTTGAAATAGAAACAGCGGAAGAGCACGCTGTGATTAAAGATAATATCATTACATTAAACAACATGATTTATCTCGTTGATAAAATGAGCGACATTATTATTAAAAATGAAGTACCGTTCTGTGAGTTAGATACACATGCAGGTGACGGCGACTTCGGAATGAGTGTTGCGAAAGGATTTAAGCAATTAAAACGTGAGTGGCATTCTATTGTAGAACAAGAAAATGTAACGATCGGATCATTCCTTGACGGTTGTTCCATGATTATTATGGAACATTGCGGCGGCGCATCTGGTCCAATTTGGGGCGGTGCATTCCGCGCAGCTAGTAAAGCAGCAGGCGAGAAGCGTGAGTTAGCAGTGAAAGAATTTGCTGAAATGTTGCAAGCAGCACTGCAAGGCATACAATCTATCGGTGAAAGATCGTTCGGTAGAGGTGCAGTAGTTGGTGATAAAACACTTGTTGATGCACTTGCTCCATGTGTGGATTCTTGGTTAGCTAGCGCTTCAAACGAAGTAGACATGAAAACTGCCTTTGAAAAAGGTGCAGAAGCAGCCGTTAAAGGAGCAGAGTACACGAAAGAAATCGTAGCTCGCATGGGCCGCGCCGGTACAGTTGGTGAAAGAAGTTTAGGCTATCCAGATGCAGGTGCACATGCGCTTGGAGTTATCTTTACGGAGATTGCGGGTAGTTTGAAATAGAAATAAGAAGATCCCCTCTGCCTTAAGGTGGAGGGGATCTTTATTTATAATCATCATTCTTCCAGTGAAAAATTTTATTTGTTAGCCAATCTAGAAGCTGCTTCTTCAACTTCTTTATACGCATTTTGTAATACTTCATTTGGATCTAGTACTGCTGTTCCTTGTGCACGAACGATTTGATAATCTTCAATACCAAAGAAATTAAACATTGCTTTTAAATATTTATGAGAGTATTCCACTTCTGTATACCAATCATCATTTGTATAGATTCCTCCACTTGCTTGTATAACAAGCATTCTTCTTCCATCTTTAAGTAGTCCCACTGATCCAGTTTCAGTATATTTAAATGTTTCACGTGCAATCATGATATTGTCCATGTAATCTTTTAACTTTGATGGAATATTAAAATTGTGCAAAGGTAATACGATAACATACGTATTTGCACTTTTAAATTGTTGTAAAATTTCGGACATACGCTCTGTTACTTTTTGTTCTTCATCAGTTAACTTTTGTCCATTTCCTTGCTTTTCCCATGCACTTAAAACAGTTTTATCTATCATTGGTACTATATCATCGTATAAATTAATTTGTTCAATCGGTTCATTATTAGGAATTAATTCTTTATAAGGTACTAAAAAGTGGTTAAGAACTTTAATGCTGACTGATGATGTATCATCCACTTTTGGATGTGCGTTTATGATAAGTGTTTTGTTCATTTGTATTTCCCCTTTTTAAAAGTTTTTACGTTTTGATTGTCGACCAAGTTAATCGTCGATTAACTTGGTCTTTAATATAAACTCTGAAATTATTTTTGTCAAACGAAATACATACTATTCGAAAAGAGCCTTTTTTTATTTGACTAAAATTCTAAATGGTCCTAAGATACAATTTGATAATCCTTAAAATAAAAAGCAGGTGATTTGTATATGCAGTATAGTGTTGGGGTTGAATATGCCTTGCATTGCCTAGTTTATTTAATTAACACTCCTTCCAAGGAAAGTGTCGGAATAAAAGATTTGGCAGAGTTCCAAGGGCTTTCTGAAACATTTCTTTCAAAAGTTTTCGGTAAATTATCTAAAGCTGGCATTGTAAATTCTGTCCCAGGTGTAAAGGGCGGGTATAGGTTAGCTAAGTCTCCAGAAGATGTTTCTTTTTGGGATGTAATAGAAGCTGTCGAAGGTCCAAAACCTATTTTTCAATGTAAAAATATTGTACAGAATGGTCTACTATATCGAGACGAGGCCGAGGCTTGCAATTCTTGTGAACCTAGCAATTCTTCTTGTACAATTAACTTAGTAATGCTTGAAGCAGAAGAACACATGCGTGAGTTTCTTCGTAAAAAGACTCTTGCATGGTTAGATAAAGAACTTGATATTGTTTTACCTGAAAAGATAAGGGTAGATACTCGTGAATACTTCAAACAAAAAAACTCTAACTAAATCGCCATGACGAATTAGTTAGAGTTTTTTTGTTTTTTAACATGAATGCCACCATGTGAGTTCCTAAAAATATGGAATTCACGTTGCTTAATTATATTTTTTAATCTTCGTGATCGATTTCTATTGTGCCTGTTCTAGCACTAATTTTTAAAACATTTAATAGATTATCAGGTGTCTTGATTTCCACTTCATATTCGAATTGAGATTGTGTTAAGTTGTCATCTTCTAATTCAAATTCTTTTTTCACATGAATAATTTCTCCATTTGTTTGTGCTAAAGCAATTTCACGAACTTGTTTTTCTGTGTAGTTGTCATTCTTTTTTGCATAATTGTAACCCATACCAAAATATCCACCAACAATAGCGATACCAATTACTAAAGTAGCAATTACACTTATCATTATTTTCTTTTTATGTTTTAACATTTTCATTCACTCCTTAATGATTAATCATCTATTCCAAATCTTGCTTCAAGTGCATTTTCTGCTTGCTCTAATTGATCTTCCAGTATATCTTGTTCTCTTTCTTGTGTTTGATATTGTTCAACAGTTATCGTTCCAGCGCGATAATCTGCTTCTAGCTGATTATCAGATAAATCTATTTTGTCATCTAATTGGTCAATTTCTTTTTTTGCTGCTAAGTACGTATTTAAGTCCTCTTCTTTTGCTCCAACTGGTTTCGTGTTATTTGCCTTTTCTACAATAGATGTGACTTCGTTTTTGAAATCTTGTGTTTGCGTAGTATCATTTATAGCAGGCCCTGTTTTGTGTGGTTTTTGTTGTAGTTGAGCACTTTCTTTTTGTGGCGTATTGTTTTCTACCTTCAGTTGTTGTACTTCTGTATCTTTATCAGTTTGAGTAGAACAAGCTGTTAAGAATAAACAAGACATGGCTCCAATTATCATCCAGTTTCTCATTATGTTTGCCTCCCTTTAATTGAGCACCTGATCCTTGCCTTTATATTACTGAACAAACATTAAAGGAAGATTAATGTGTAAAAAAATAAAATGATATAATTAAATAATTTCTAATCTTTCTTTAATGTTTTGGAATTATAGTGATACATATAAAATGAAACTTTAATCAGTGGGGGTGTTCATCCCTCGCTGATTACTAGCCCTCACAAATCGGGAGTTTTCCTGCCCGGCAAATAGCGGGATAAATAAGAAAAAAGGAGAATGCGAATGCGAGTTCTTATTGTCGAAGATGAACAAGACTTACAAAATATATTAGTAAAACGATTAAATGCAGAATATTATAGTGTCGATGGATGTGGGAATGGAGCAGATGCCTTGGATTATATAAGCATGGCTACCTACGACTTGATTGTGCTTGACATTATGATTCCCGGAATAGATGGTTTACAAGTGTTACAAAGATTACGGGCAGACAATAATACAACTCCTGTCTTGCTTCTTACAGCTAAAGATACAATTGATGATCGCGTAAAAGGACTCGACTTAGGTGCGGATGATTATTTAGTAAAGCCATTTGCTTTTGATGAACTATTAGCAAGAATTCGAGTGTTGATGCGAAGAAAAACAGGGAATACATCTAATGTGTTTGAAATTGCGGATCTAGTGGTGGATTGCAATATGCATAAAGTAACAAGGGGAGACCGAGTTATCAATCTTTCCAGTAAAGAATTTGCTATTTTAGAATATATGATTCGCAATAAAGAAGTTGTGTTGACACGAGATAAAATTGAGCAGCATGTGTGGAATTACGACTATGAAGGTGGTTCGAATATTATCGATGTTTACGTCCGATACCTTCGTAAAAAAATTGATAGCCAGTTTGAAACGAAGTTAATTCATACGGTGCGAGGCACTGGTTACGTATTGCGAGTAGAATCATGAAAAGACTATCAATAAAAATGAGAGTAACCCTATGGTATACGGGGTTAGTTGTAATTATTATGGCACTCGTGTTAGCTTTTATTTTAACTTCCTCAGATAAAGTTGTGCTTTTTAATATGAAAAATCAATTGAAGAGCACGGTAAAAGAAAGTATTGAGGATATCGAATATAAGCATGGAAAGTTAAAGATTGACGATGATTTTGAAACTTTGGAAGATGGAGTAAATATCCTCATTTATAGTAAGCAAGGTGAGCTACTGGCAGGACATAATCCGGCCGGCTTTAATAAAAAGGGATTGCTTAAATCCGATGAAATACAAATCATTAAAAATGGTAATAAAGAATGGATCGTATATGATTTTCTCTATCATGCGGGCGGGGATGAGCAAGTCTGGGTTCGTGGAATCATGACCATGAATCAATTATCATCAACGATGAATACGATTATTTTGGTAACACTCATTACCTTTCCATTACTTATTCTCATTGCGGCAGTGGGCGGCTATTTTATTACGAAAAGAGCGTTTCGACCTGTGAAACAAATGAGTGATTCAGCCAGTGAAATTGGTGATGGTAAAGACCTTTCGAAGAGGATTAACTTACAAGGTTCATCGAAAGACGAAATGTATCATTTAGCACAAACCTTTGACAAAATGTTTGAGCGGTTGGAGACATCATTTGAAAGTGAAAAACAATTTACATCTGACGCATCTCATGAATTAAGAACACCAACATCTGTTATTATTTCGCAATGCGAATACGCTTTATCGCAGAAGCATAATCCGAAAGAAATGGAAGAATCGTTAGAAGTAATTTTAAGGCAATCGCGTAAAATGTCCTCGTTAATCTCGCAACTGTTATTATTAGCACGAGTTGACCAAGGAAAGCATGATACTTTTCAATTTGAATGTATCAATATGAGTGAATTAACGGAAATCGTTGTAGAAGAGCTTTCATTAATGGTTCAAGAAGCTTCGATTGATATAACAACAAATATAGAGGAAGACCTGTTTATGAAAGCAGACCAAACATTGATGATGCGTTTGTTAATGAATTTATTAACGAATGCGATTGCTTATGGTAAAGAGAATGGTAGTGTGAATATACAACTGTGCCGTGATGGAACGAACATAATAGGTAAAGTCTCCGATAATGGAATAGGCATCAGCGAGCAACATATTACGAAAATATGGGAACGCTTCTATCGAGTTGATGCAGCGCGAACATCTTCAAACATCGGAAACACAGGTTTAGGATTGTCGATGGTAAAATGGATTGTCGAACTACACGGAGGAGAAATTACCGTTGAAAGTAAATTAGGGGAAGGTAGTACTTTTACATTTAAACTACCAATTGAAAAACGAGCATAATGTATGCTCGTTTGTAGCTTTAGAATAAAGATGGATTTAAAAGCTCTCTTTAATCTTTATTTAAAAGTAAATAAAAGTAAATCGATTTGGTTATAAATTATGTTTTCAACATGATACAACACATCCCTTTTTAGTATGAAATTGAAACAACAAGAACAGACGATTAGTCTGTTTCTAACATCATAGATTTATATTTTCGAACGTGTTGCGCAAATGATTTCGGTGCGGAGTTCAAGGTTAAATGGGCTGAAGTTAATAAGTAGTCTGCTATATGTTGTCTATTAATTAGGAAAAGGGCACTCCATTGAGGGAGTGCCCTTTTCCTAATTAATGATGGTAACAGATAAAAAACTCTTTGTATTACCAGGAGTCACCGTGGCTGGATTGCATGTACATAATTGTACTAGATTTAGTCGAATCAACTTGTTTCTTAGAATCTGATTGTGAAGGGAATGCTAATCCAATAGATAATGCAACTGAAAGTGATAAACCTAAAATCGTTCCAAAAAGTTTTTTCATTATTTTAACGCTCCTTTTTCAAAAGTTTTTTCTTTAGCTTGATGACTAATATAAAAGTATTTACTAGCTTTTACAGTGTCGCTTTCTTCGTAAAACTTGATTGCTAATTTTTCAGTGTATTCTTGTGTGTAAGTATAGAGTTGTTGTGTGTCGAAAAATGAGATAGCTTCCAAAGATAATTCTTCGAGAATAGCAGCCGAAACACCTTTATTTATACAATCTAAAAGTTTGAAATGATATAGGTATTCTTTATTGTCTAGCTTCTCACAAATTGCTAATCCTCGTTCGATTAACTCGGCCGACTGTTCAAGTTCCCCAATCTTTAAATGTTCTCTAGCTTTAAGGAAGATGGCCCTAAAATGCTCTGGATTTTTAGTTGTTACTTCTGATAAGTGTCGAATTGCTAAAGCGGATAAGTTTTGGCTACTATATAAAAAACCTAAATTATTGCGGACTCTTAATATTAGGGAATCCTCATTATTTTTACGTAAAATATCTATTGCAGAATTAAATTTTTCTTCTGCTACAGGGAATTGTTTTATGTCAATACATGCTAAACCGTATAAGTTCTCACAAGCGGCAACATTATTTTCATAGCCATTATGTTTAGAGAAGATTTCTTTAGCTTTAGTCACATGTTGAATTCCTAATAGAGGTTGATAGGTATGAAGATAGAAGTTAGCAAAACGATAGCTAAACTCGGCTATTTCAAGATCGTCATGAATATGTTGTAATAGTTTTTCGGCTTTTTCGTAGTATTCCCAGGCTTCATTGTTGTTGGAAATTAGTGTAGCATGAATCCCTTTGAAAAAGTGATAATAATAAGACAACGATTCATTTTTTGGTATATCCAGTGAATCAATTGCCTGGAAGCTTGTGGGTGTGATGCTTAAATGATCAAGCAAAACTTTAAAGCGAAAAGTAAGAAGTGAGTAATGGAATAGTAAATTTTGATCTTCATTAATACTTTTTATGTGTGTATCAATCTCTGTTTTTAAATGTTTTGCTTCTTTTAGGTGCTGGGCACGTATCTCTTGATACCAATTATTTAAAAGTTGTGTGATTATATCTTTTGTTTTTAGATGACTTACCATAATTCTCCCCGCTTTCTACTATATTTATTTGTATATTGATATGTATATACTAGCAAGAAATTAAGTGTGTTAGAGTGATAGATAGCAAGAAAAAACTTTTTCAATAATTTTCTGATAATTTAAAAGGTAATTAGAATATAAATAAGATTCCTTAGATGGTGATCATTTATTTATTGCCAAAAAATAAGTGCATCGAGCAAGTATGACTATTGTACTTAAAACAAATAACAGCCTGTTTGTATGTTGTATTTCCTTAGTATTGTAAATAAGCATTTTACTCCATCGCTATCAATTTGAAAGAACAAGTGATCCCACTTTATGGTTATATGCAAAACTTAAAAAACATAAATAAGCAGAACCTTTGTATTTTGCTATCTTACGTATTTCATCCTGCACAAAAAATATTTCTCAACATTTTGTCTGTTGAAAAAGATTGAATATTCGTATTATAACGAATATTATGTTGTTATCGACAAAAAAACGATAATTTGCAGACACTGGGGAGGAAATGCATTGAAAAAGGATAAGAAGTTAAAACCATTATCAGTTTTAGCAACAGCGGCAGTACTAAGTAGTAGTTTTGCTTTTGGAAGTCATGCAGCGTATGCTGATACGCCATCATCTCTACCGATAGATGAGCATTTAATACCGGAGGAGCGTTTGGCAGAAGCGCTAAAACAACGGGGCGTAATTGATCAATCTGCATCACAAGCGGAGACGTCAAAGGCTGTCGAAAAATATGTTGAGAACAAGAAAGGGGAAAACCCTGGGAAAGAAGTCTTGACAGGAGATAGTCTTACGCAAGAAGCTTCTGATTTTATGAAAAAAGTAAAAGATTCAAAAATGAAGGAAAATGAACAGGCTCAGCAGCCAGAAGTAGGACCAGTAGCTGGACAAGGTGCAGGATTAAATCCAGGGAAATTAAATGGAAAAGTACCTACTACATCAGCGAAGCAAGCTGAGTACAATGGAGCTGTCCGAAAAGATAAAGTACTTGTTTTACTCGTAGAATTTAGCGATTTTAAGCATAATAATATTGATCAAGAGCCAGGATACATGTATTCTAAGGACTTCAATCGTGAACATTATCAAAAAATGTTATTTGGTGATGAACCGTTTACGTTATTTGATGGATCGAAGATTAACACATTTAAACAATATTATGAAGAACAATCTGGTGGTAGCTACACAGTTGATGGAACTGTAACGGAATGGCTTACTGTTCCAGGAAAAGCTTCAGATTATGGTGCGGATGCTGGAACTGGTCATGATAACAAAGGTCCTTTAGGGCCACGTGATTTTGTGAAAGAAGCATTAAAAGCAGCGGTAGCAAAAGGGATCAATTTAGCAGATTATGATCAATTTGATCAATACGATCAAGATGGTGATGGAAATAAAAACGAGCCAGATGGCATTATTGATCATTTAATGGTTGTACATGCTGGTGTTGGTCAAGAAGCTGGCGGCGGTAAATTGAAAGATGATGCAATTTGGTCTCATCGTTCAAAACTTGGGTCAAAACCATATGCGATTGATGGCACAAAATCTTCTGTTTCAAATTGGGGCGGAAAGATGGCTGCATACGATTATACAATCGAGCCTGAAGATGGAGCGGTTGGTGTGTTTGCGCATGAGTATGGTCATGATTTAGGCTTACCAGATGAGTACGATACGAAGTACTCAGGACAAGGTGAACCTGTTGAGTCTTGGTCTATTATGAGTGGCGGTAGCTGGGCTGGAAAAATTGCAGGAACAGAGCCAACAAGTTTCTCACCACAAAATAAAGAGTTTTTCCAAAAGAATATGAAGGGCAATTGGGCGAATATCGTTGAGGTAGATTACGATAAACTTCGCACGGGAGTCGGTGTTGCAACATATTTAGATCAAAGTGTTACAAAATCAAAACGACCAGGAATCGTTCGTGTTAACTTACCGGACAAAGATATTAAAAATATCGAATCGGCATTTGGTAAGAAGTTTTACTACAGCACAAAAGGAAATGACATTCATACAACACTTGAGACACCAGTATTTGACTTAACAAATGCAACGGATGCTAAGTTTGATTATAAGGCATTCTACGAACTGGAAGCGAAGTATGATTTCCTTGACGTATATGCGATTGCAGAAGATGGAACGAAGACACGCATTGATAGAATGGGCGAAAAAGATGTAAAAGGCGGCGTGGATACAACTGATGGTAAGTGGGTTGATAAATCATACGATTTAAGCCAATTCAAAGGGAAAAAAGTAAAACTGCAATTTGAGTATTTAACAGATATCGCAGTAGCTTATAAAGGATTTGCATTAGATAATGCTGCATTAACTGTAAACGGAAAAGTTGTTTTCTCAGATGATGCAGAAGGCCAACCAGCAATGACACTAAAAGGATTTACGGTGTCTAACGGATTTGAACAGAAGAAACATAACTACTATGTAGAGTGGAGAAATTACGCTGGTTCTGACACGGCTTTACAACATGCGCGTGGTCCAGTATTTAATACAGGAATGGTTGTATGGTATGCGGATCAAAGCTTTACAGATAACTGGGTAGGGGTTCATCCAGGTGAAGGATTCTTAGGAGTAGTAGATTCTCATCCAGAGGCAATCGTAGGGACATTAAATGGACAACCGACTGTGAAGAGCAGTACGCGTTATCAAATTGCTGATGCTGCATTCTCATTCGATCAAACGCCAGCATGGAGAGTAGATTCGCCAACTCGCGGTATCTTTGACTATAAAGGATTACCAGGTGTTGCGAAATTTGATGATTCTAAGCAGTATATCAACAGCGTGATTCCAGATGCAGGACGTAAGTTGCCGAAACTAGGATTAAAGTTTGAAGTAGTAGGCCAAGCAGAAGACAAGTCTGCAGGTGCAGTTTGGATTCATCGATAAAATAAGGTGAAGTGAAGAAGAGCTGTCTCATAAGTTGGTGAAACCGACTTATGGACAGCTCTTTTTTTATTGTAGAAAAGGGACCTTTTAGGAGCTAGTTCATGGACAAGAATGATATAAAATTTATCCCGCTATTTGCCGGGCAGTAAGACCCCCACCTCAAAATTCAGCGGAAGCAAAGAAGTTAGGTGGGGGTCGGGCTGCCCGTAAACGCCCGATTGGTGAAGGCTAATAATCAGTGGGGGATGAACAAAACCCCCACTGATTAAAGTTTCACTTTATTTTCAATACGAGTGAACAAACATAAACTTAAATATTAGAAAATATAGATGAAATTCCGCTATTATACCTTTCAATAAAATAATAATAGCATTATATATTATAAGGAATGCTTGTCCTTAATTGTAAATGAAAGGGGGAAATTGATATGAGTTATGGCTATGGTTATTCTTCTAAAAAATGTTGTAAAAATTACAATGAAACGTTATCAACGGGTGTATTACGTAGACATTCTGCTACTTTATTTCTTACTGTTGATGCTATGAATGTTGATCCAGATGATACTCATAGAGTAACTGTTGAAATGTTTGATTGGTCATCTGGTTCTCCTGTATTGTTACCATTAGTAGATCCTTCTACACGAACATTAGCACCTAATCAATATGTTACTTTTCGTTCGGCAGCTCTTCCTCCAGGACTTTTTGCTTACGAAGTAAGAATAATTCATCCAAATGATAGAGATGTTGTTACGAATGTTTTTGGTCTTAGTGCAATCGTATTTAATCCACAAGAAGGAAATAATGTTTTACAACATGATTTAGCAAAATTAGACCTTAAATAGATTTTATAAAAGTCTAAATATGGAAATGGTTAAGCAAAGGAAGTAGGATGTAAAGCTACTTCCTTTACTTAACATCAACTATATAAAAAAATTTAGTGTCATCATCGGTACATAGGACAGCACGATTTAGCAAATCAATATTAACGATAGTCATATAACTAAAGAGTAAATAACCGTCTCCATAATATATAATTAATATTTCTTCTTCGGATGATAAGGAGCATAACAATAGTATGTATTTCGTTTGCTTGTATAAAGCAAATTGTATAAAGAGAAGAAGGATCTCCTTAAAGGAGATCCTTTTTACGTTTTATCATTTTTAAAGAAATCTTTCATCATTTTAGAGTTTTTCATGTTTAATGTCACAGCTTCTACTTTACCTTTCTTCTCATCTTTAGCAATTGTAATTTGCTCCTTATTATCAACCCAGACAAAAAACTCTTCTTTTGAGTCATCTTTATATGTAACGGTTATAGTAGAATGTGCCGATTGTTTCTTTTTTTGATCTAATGTAATTGTTTTCGAGGTTCCATTTTGAACTGCCGAAACGATAGGTTTTATCATTTCTTCATTGTCTGTTTGAGATTTGGAAATATCATTATTGCTTGTTCGAAGTATTTCAATGTCTATAATATTTGTGGAGTTTAATTGAATGCTATTTTGTGTATGTTCCTGTGTAGCTGGTGAAGCCTTATCTGTAGTCGAGGTGCTTGTACAACCAATTAAGCTGAAAGATAGAACGGTTAGAGCACATACATAAGTAATTTTTTTCATTTTATCCCCTCCTTCAATTTAATTATAACAATATTCTGTTAATTTAGGTAGTTATTGTAAGGAGAAGATGTTTTGAAGTGGTAAATGATGTTGTTCATTTTCTATTAAAATCAAAATTAACATAACTTTTTTCATATTTTATGTTTAACATTTCGAAAATAGGTGTACTACATATAATATAACAAATAATTCATTTTAAAGGAGGAAGTTAAAGATGGAAACGAAGTATAGTAAACCTTTTGTATATGAATTTATTACGGAGAAAGAGGTCATGAATGCAGCGAATGATCTAGTGAAGAAAGGAATAGACCAAAAAGATATTTATGTATTAACACATGAGAAAGAAAGGACAGATAGAATCGCAGATAATGCAGACGTGAATACAATTGGAATAAAAGAGGAGGGACTTGGGACAAGCATTATTAATGTCTTTCAAAAAACGGGAGATCAGTTAAGAAATAAGATGCAAGAGTTAGGGCTTAATGAGGAAGAAGCAAACTTCTACGAAGAAAAGCTGGATGAAGGGAAGATCTTGTTATTCGTTAAGGATTTAGAAAGAGTCGGTGAATGGCTACAAGAAAGAAGATGCACATATTCTCTTTAAATTTGTATCCTTTAAATCTATAAATCTATTACGAAAAGGAGATGGGAAATATGAGTGAGAGCGGTCTAAAAGAACAAATTACGGGTAAAGTTGAAAAGAAAAAGGGACAAGTAAAAGAAGGAATTGGTGAAGTTACAGAAGATAGAGAGTTGAAAAATGAAGGGAAGTGGGAGAAGACGAAGGGAACGATAAAAGAAAAAGTCGGAAAAGTGAAACAAAAGATAAGTGATGGATTGGATAATAAAGAATAATACATGTTTATCAAGCTTTGGTTACATACCAAAGCTTGATAAATCAAATATAAAAACAATATAGGAGGTTTAATTGTGGGACTTATTATTACGTGTATTGTAGGTGGACTTATTGGTGCGTTAGCTGGAATGATTACAGGAAAAGACTTTCCTTTAGGTATAGTTGGTAATGTAATTGCTGGATTAATCGGATCTTGGGTAGGTAGTGCGTTATTTGGTCACTGGGGCCCTGAATGGGGAGGCATTTTTGTCCTTCCGGCGTTATTAGGTGCAATCGTCTTTATTTTAATCGTCACATTCTTCTCTAGAATGCTACGGAAAGCGTAAGTATGATAATGAATAGTAATCTTAAGTTTATTATATATAGCTATAAAGTGAATGAACTGATAAATATACATAAAAAAGCATCCAATTAAACTAATTTGGATGCTTTTTTTAATGTAATCTTCATAGGAATGAGCGGGGGATGAAGGCCCCCACTCATTAAAATTACACTTTCTATTATGTATTAAACCATCGTTACTTTTTCACAATTATTTATTCTTACGACCTGCCTTGGTTCTATATGAGATAAGTCCTCACTATTACCTATATCAACTACAATTGTATTCGTCAGTATGTTAATAATGGAACCAACTAATTTTGTAGCATGATCGTGTCGATAAGAGAATTGAACGAAATCTCCCTTTTTAAAGTTGTGCTCTTCCATAGATAGATCCCCCTAAAAATAATGTTTATACATTATACATACACAAATTTATAAGATTTAAACATTCGATAGTATTTTTTAAGTGTTAAGCCGAGAAAGGTGTGGAAAATTTATTTATAATGAAAATAAAAAAATATGTTTAAAATTAATTTTTATGGGTAATTAACATAGTAGTAGTTTGAGATAAGGGGGCGGAAATGATGAATTTGGCAATAAATATTTTGCAAAATGATGTAGGTTATACGGTACAACTTAATGGTGAAATTGATGCATATACGGCATCAGATTTAAAAAATAAAATTATGCCTATTGCAAGCGAGAAAAAGGTTTATATCGTAGTAGATTTTAATAACGTAGATTACATGGATAGTACAGGTTTAGGCGTTTTTATAGCGCTATTAAAAGCAGTTAAGAAAAATGATGGAAAACTAGAGTTTATCGGTGTATCTAAAAGACTAAAAAGATTATTCGATATTACAGGGTTAACAGAAATATTAAATTTGAATTCCGATTTTGAAAAAGTAGAAAGAAGGTGACTAGGGATGATGGAGAGATTTGAAAAGATAGAAATGAAAATTCCTGCAAAGGCAGAATATGTGGCTATTATTCGTTTAACGATGGCTGGTGTTGCGAATCGAATGGGCTTCGCTTATGACGATATAGAAGATATGAAAATTGCTATTAGTGAAGCATGTACAAATATTGTACAACATGCATATAAAGAAGACGTTGGAGAAATTACAATTGTCTTCGGCCTATATGAAGATCGATTAGAAATTATGGTTGCGGATAATGGGGGTAGCTTTGATTTTAGCACCTTAAAAAGGAAAGTTGGTCCGTATGATATTAATAAACCAGTAGAACATTTGCCGGAAAATGGTTTAGGTTTATATTTAATAAATACGTTAATGGATGATATACAAATCATGCATGATGAGGGCATGACAGTTTTAATGACAAAATATATACAAAGAGAGCAGGTGGAGAATGATGGAAATCCAATCTCAACCTACAAATCTTACTAAAGAAGACGTTATTAAACTAATTGCAGAATTTCAACAAAACCAATGTGATGAAGCACAGGAAAGGTTAGTTGATCATTATAAAAATCTCGTATATTCCATTGCATATCGCTATTCAAAAGGTGGGCCTATGCATGAGGATATTATACAAGTAGGAATGTTAGGGCTCTTAGGCGCAATAAGAAGGTATGATTATTCGATAGGGAATGCTTTTGAGCCGTTTGCAATACCTACGATAGTAGGAGAAATAAAGAAGTATTTACGTGATAAAACTTGGGGCATTCACGTTCCAAGGCGAATTAAAGATTTGGGCGGGAAAATTAAACTTGCGATAGAGGAGTTAACAGATCACCTGCAGCGTTCACCGAAGATTATAGAGATTGCGGATCATTTAGGACTATCCGAAGAGGAAGTGCTAGAAATTATGGATGCTAAAAATAATTATCGAGTATCTTCCTTAGATGATGTAGTCGAAAATGCATCTGATGGAAGTTCGGTAGCGAGAATTGAATCTGTAGGTGAAGTAGAGCAAGGATATGAACAGACAGAAAGGCGTCTCGTTTTAAATGATATTTTTAACGTATTAAATGAGACAGAAAAGAGTGTTATTCATTATATATTTGGAGAAAATTTAAATCAAAAAGATACAGGGGAACGATTAGGTATTTCACAAATGCACGTTTCTCGTATTAAAAGACAAGCGATAAATAAATTGAAGCAAGCCACGTTTTTAGATACATAAAAATTTAAAATAATGATGTTTAAAACATGAGAAAAGGGGTAGTTATTAAGTATAGGAGGAGATATTAAAATGTCACACGATGTGAAAGAACTAATAGAAGGATTGAATGAAGATTTAGCAGGAGAATACTCGGCGATTATTATGTATAACCATAATGCTGCTACAGTTTCTGGTATATATAGACAAGTGTTAAAACCTTTCTTTGAATCTGAAATTAGCGATGAACAAGGACATGCCCTATATTTAGCGGAGAAAATTAAGACGCTAGGTGGTACACCTACTACGATCCCTTTACCAGTGAAACAAGTGGAAGATGTTCGAGAAATGTTAGAATCCGCTAGACAATCAGAATATGAAACAATTAAGCGTTATGAAACGAGAAAAGAACAGGCAGCGAAATTAAATATGACAGAGTTAGTTGTAAAACTAGAAGATATGATTGCAGATGAAACAAATCATATGGAAGAATTAGATCGTCTTTTAAATGATAAAGCAATGGTGTTAAATTAAAAGTGGAAATTTATAGAGTGAAAGAACAAATTCCTATTTCTAGGGGTTTGTTCTTTTGTTGTATAAATATGTTTGAGTACGAAATTTTCATTTTGTAACTGAGTATGTAATACTAGAAAAATAGAAAATTATAATAGATTTACATTTTAAATAAGAAAAGGGGAAATAACTTGTGTCCATTTTAATTGTTGATGATAATCCGGTTAACATATTTGTAATTGAGAAAATTTTAAAACAAGCCGGATATCATGATCTTGTATCGCTCAATTCTGCACAAGAGCTCTTCGAATACATACAGTTTGGAAAAGATTCTTCCAGGCATAATGAAATTGACTTAATACTATTAGATATTATGATGCCTGAAATTGATGGACTTGAAGTTTGTAGGCGATTACAAAAAGAGGAGAAGTTTAAAGATATCCCTATTATTTTTGTTACAGCTTTAGAGGATGCAAATAAATTAGCCGAAGCTCTTGATATGGGGGCAATGGATTATATTACGAAACCTATAAATAAAGTTGAACTATTAGCGCGTATGCGTGTAGCATTACGCTTGAAATCGGAATTAAATTGGCATAAAGAACAAGAAGAAAATCTTCGGAATGAACTAGATTTAGCTACACAAGTACAAAGAAACTTATTAAGTAGCCCATTAAGAGAAGATCATATAAAAATTGAAGCAAGTTACTTACCGTCATTCAAACTAGCTGGAGATATGTATTATTGGTACAAAATCGATGAAAATCGCTACGGTATTATATTATTAGATGTGATGGGACATGGTATATCTGCTTCATTAGTTTGTATGTTTATTTCTTCTGTATTACGCGAAACGATTAAATGTTTAATTGATCCAGAACTCGTCATTAAAGAATTAAATAAATATATGACCCTTTTACATAATGACAATGATAATATTCCCTATTATTTTACAGCGATATACTTAGTAGTTGATACAGAAAAGAGAACAATTGAATATGTAAATGCAGGACATCCTTCTGGATACGTGCTAGTTGATGAAGCGAATGTAGTGGAACTAAATCGCGGGAGTTGTGCGGTAGGATTTTTTGATGAAATAAAAGTTGAAAAGACAGTTATACCTTTTGAGAAGAACGCTCAAATAGTATTATTTACAGATGGTGTTCTTGAAGCAATTGCAAATGATGAATTTGAGTCTGAAGAGAAATTACGTGCTTTTACAGAAAGAAAATGGGGAGATTTAGAAGAAGAAATAGAAGGGTTTTATAAGGAAGAACAGAAGAAAACACAATCAGATGATATGTGTCTCATTATGATAAAAACGAATGCGAAATAAAAAGCGTATGAAATCCAAACAGAGGATTTCATACGCTTTTTATCCCGCATTAACGGGCAGTAAGACTCCCACCAAAAAATTTAGTCTGAAGCAAAGAAGGTAGGTGGGAGATCAACTGCCCGTAAACGCCCGATTGGTTCAACTAATAATCAGTGGGGGATACCCCCCACTGATTAAAGTTTCACTTTATTGTATTTTTTGATAAATTTGTTCGCTAGGATTAAATTGGGTATAATGCGGCATTATATTTGAAAAACGAAGAGTTTCTTTATTCCCCAAACATAGAAATCCATTGTGACTTAAACTTTCATAAAATAGTTGCTGTACTTGATTTTGAAGTTTACTTGTAAAGTAAATTAAAACGTTACGACAAAGTATAATATGAAATTCGTTAAAAGATTGATCAGTTACTAAATTATGCTGTGCAAAAATAATGTTTTGTAAAAGTGATGGATTAAAATAAGCAAAACGATTATCTGTTGAATAATAGTTAGAAAATGCTTGTGTACCGCCAGCTTGTAAATAGTTTTTCGTATAAGTTTGCATTTTATTTAACGGGAGGATGCCTTGTTTTGCTTTTTCTAACACATTTGTATTCATATCTGTTGCGTAAATAACCGACTTTTCACTTAATCCTTCTTCGTGAAGTAAGATGGACATTGATAATACTTCTTCACCAGTTGCGCATCCAGCATGCCAAATTCTAATTTCAGGATTCTTTTTTAATTCAGGAATTACATGCTCTCTAAGCGCTTTAAAAAAGGCAGGGTTACGGAACATCTCAGTTACATTAATCGAGAAGTCATTTAATAACTGTTCTAAAACCCCTTCCTCGTGAATTACTTTTTCAATTAATTTTGAAATGGTTGGGATATTAGAGAGCTGCATTCGATTACAAATCCTTCTATAAATAGATGTGCGAGCATATTGGCGAAAATCAAATCCTGATAGTTTAAATACCGCTTCTAATAGTAATTCAATTTCTAAGTTCGTGCGCTCATCCGTATCTACTGATGGATCAAAATTATAATACTTATTTTCCACTCCAACTAAACCTCACTTATTTTATTAACCATACACTCATTACCGAATAGAGTTGATGTAGATTTAATGGTTTACTTATATAATCTGAAGCGCCAGCAGATAAACATTTTTCCTTATCATTTGGCATTGCTTTAGCAGTTAATGCGATAATAGGTATTTCATTTAACCCTAAATTCATTCGGATATTTTCCATCGTTTCATAACCGTCCATATTCGGCATCATAATATCCATTAAAATAAGGTCAATATTTGTATTGCTTTTTAGTATTTTTAAACACTCTATGCCGTTTTGGGCAGTAATAATGTTAGCATTTTGTTTTTTTAATGCATTTTGTAACGCAAATATATTTCGATGATCATCATCGACAATTAAAATGGTTTTCTCTTGGAAGACGTTATTTGTTTCGGGAGTAACTATCGTTTCCTCAACAACTTCAGCAGGAATAACATCTTCTATCGTTGCTGCGACTTCTAAATTGGATACTTGGATTTCATTTAATCCATTTGGAAGGTTAGGAATATATACTGTGAAAGTACTGCCTTCTCCTACATTACTCTCTAACGTAATCCAACCACCTAATAATCTAGCAAACTCCTTACAAATAGATAAACCTAATCCTGTACCACCATATTTCCGAATCGTTGCGCCGTCTGCCTGTTGAAAGGCTTCGAAAATAAGTTGATGCTGTTCTTTAGCGATACCAATACCAGTATCTTTTACTGCAATTGTAATCCAGTCTTTACTTATAGACTGCATATCATGACTTAAATTGCTTGTTTCTATTGAATCGAAATGTAAAGAGACAGATCCTTTTTCTGTGAATTTAAATGCATTGGATAATAAGTTTTTAATAATTTGTTCAATCCGTTTTGCATCTGTATAAAACAGGTCAGGAATGGTGTCACTGTCTTCAATAGTAAATTCGATATTTTTTTGTGCAGCGATATGTAAAAAGTTTTGATGCATATTGGCTGCCATGTCACTTATGTTCGTTGCTTCAAAAATGATGTCTAGTTTGCCTGCTTCTACTTTAGATAAATCTAGTATGTCATTAATTAAAGTAAGTAAGTCTTTCCCTGATGAATGAATGACAGTTGCTAGTTCAATTTCATCATCCGATAAATGATTATCATGATTTTCTCTTAACATTTCAGATAATAGTAAAATACTATTTAACGGTGTGCGTAATTCATGTGACATATTTGCTAGGAACTCAGATTTATATTTTGAGCTGCGTAACAACTCGCTTGCTTTTTCTTCTAATTCTGATTTGGTAATTTGTAAGTCAGCTGTCTTCTGCTCAGCTTCTTCAGTTCTAGACTCTAATTGTTCATTCGTTGTTCGTAATTCTTCTGCTTGCATTTGTAGTTCTTCCGCTTGCGTTTGCAATTCTTCTGATTGAACTTGTAACTCTTCTGTCATTGCTTGTGATTCATGTAAAAGAGTTTGAATTCGCATACGTCCCATAATGCTATGGATTGTTAAACCTAGATTATCAATGGTTTGTTGAATTAAATCTTGATGTAAATCTGAAATCTCAGTTACACTTACTAACTCCATTACTGCAATCACTTCATCCTCAAATAAGATAGGGATGACTAGTAGATTTTTAGGACGTATTTCTAATACTCCGCTAGTGACATAACGAAACTCTTCGGGTATGTCACTGAGAATAAAACTTTTCTTTTCTAAGGCAGACTGTCCAATGAAACCTTCACCCATTTTAATAGATTGTTTTCCAATATCAGCACCTTGATCGGCGAAAGAAGCTTTTTTCACATAGTAGACAGTTTCTTCATATTCTTCACGTACATAAAATGCACCGCAAGAAGTTTGCGTTTTTTGTATAATTCCACTAAGGATTTTTTTACCTAACATCTCAATAGAAGATACACCTTGATACATTAAAATTAATTCTGCAAGCTCAGTTTGTAACCACTCTCTTTTAGATATTTCGTCTAGTAGGTGGTTCGTTG
Organism: Bacillus cereus group sp. N24; assembly: GCF_016483345.1. Lineage (NCBI taxonomy): Bacteria > Bacillati > Bacillota > Bacilli > Caryophanales > Bacillaceae > Bacillus > Bacillus cereus group sp. N24. Next base: position 156,642 of record NZ_JAEHCA010000006.1, on the reverse strand, counting down.
TATGAGCAAGATCTTTTATTTCATCATGTGTATTTACATGAATTCTTTCCGTAATTTTTTCTTTAGAAGAAATTGATTTAATAGCTTGAATTACATTTTTAATCGTTTTTGTAATGGAATTCGAAATATAGAGTGAAACGATAATGGAAATAAAAGAAAGTAAGAACAATAAACTGTATAACCAAATCTCTAATTTATTATTTTCAATATCTAATTGTGCAGCTCTTTTTTTCGTTAGTTGCTCCTCAGTGCTCCGGAAGTTAGTTAGCTGCGACTGTAATGACTGAATTTGAGTCGTGTCGATTGTTTGTACATTATTACTATTATTATTTGTAATAAGTGGGTGAATCTCTTTATTAATCCAACTAGTAATGTTTTCGTTAATCTGTTTTAATTTTTCTTGCTGAGAGGGGTTATCCTCTAATAAAGAAAAAAGGTCTTGAAAATGTTTTTCGTAATCTTTTTCCGCAGAGTTAAGGGATTGCACGTAATTAGGGTTATTAGAAATGATAAACCCTTTCGCTTTATTTTCAATTGTTAGTAACTCTTTCTCCACTTGATTCGTTAAATTGAGAACTTTAAAATCGTGATCAATAATAAAATTGCGAGATTTTTGTAAGCTGGAAATCTCATTGTTTAACATAATGAAAGAAACAAGTAAGAACAAAATGATAACTAAATAACCAGCCATAATTTTGTAGCGAATACTAAATTTTGCTTTCGAGTTCATTAAAAATTCCTACCTTCAAGGTTATTAAAACTTTTCTATTTTAAAGAATGAAAAACGTAATATATATTATATCAGTTTTCATAAGGCCAAACTAGAAATCCCCCTATTGTATTAGGGGGTTCTTTTTTAATAGAGGAAATCATTTTGAAATATAAAAACATATATGAAAGGTAGTAAACGAGGGAATAGAGGATAACAAACATTCTAAGAAGGGAAGAGTGTTCTTAAAGCTCTTTTTGCATCTATTCCTTCAAAAATAAATAATACAAGATCTCTCTTTTTTACAGTAAGGAAAAAGGATACTAGAGTGCTTAAATTTTTAATTGATGTCATTGTTCCATGTTTACTTATAAACAAATTAGCTTGAAATGTTGTCATTAAAGCATAAAAATGATGAATCTGAGTTATTGTAGGTGTTTCATTATAAGAAATAGTAGTAGAGTGAATGGCGTTCATCGTAATATTCCTTTCCATATAGTAAGCATAACAATATAAACATACCCGTTTTAAAAAATGTTAAACATATAAATAAGAAAAAATATAAGTATAGTTTTTTACGTTTAGAAAAGGTTAGGAAGGGTATACATATACTACAAAGAGATTGACAGAAGATGAATTGTAAGATGTCTATGTTTAGTAGATTAGTCTATCAAAATATACTTTTATTTTTAAATAAAAAGGAGCCTGATATACATGAATGAAATGATGGTTGATATTACATTTGATTTAATTTACTTGTTAAGTGGTTCACTTGTAGTGCTTTTACTATTCGCTTTTTTCGTAAATGGTTATGTTAATAAGAAGGTTAGTGTATACAGAAATGAAGAAAAATAAAGGTACATTATATAAAACTTTAGGAGGTTAATAGTTATGAATGTAGATAGAAAAATAGTAGGTGTTTTTAGAACAATTGATGATGCGGCACTCGTTATTAATGAATTAAATGATAAAGGATACTCAGCAGATAACATTTCAGCTATTGCAAAAGATCAAAAGGAAATTGAACACCTTGAAGAAAAATCAGGTGAAAAAGTAAATCATGAAACTGCACATAAAGCGGATATCTTTTCAGCGACAGGGCTTGTAGCAGGAGGAGTAGCAGGGGGACTCGGTGGTTTATTAACAGGTCTTGGTATACTGGCCATTTCTGGAATGGGTCCAATTGTAGCAGCAGGACCAATCGCAGCAGCTATTGGAGGAGCCGGTATTGGCGGAGGAGCTGGAAGTTTAATAGGAGCATTTATCGGCTTAGGAATTCCAGAAGAACATGCTAAAAAGTATGAAGAATATATTTACGATGGCAATATATTAATTTTAGTAGATGCAAAATTAGATGATAAGTTAGAAATCTATAAAATATTTGATAAGCATCATGCTTATAACTCTGATTTCTTTAAATAATATGTACTTCATATATCAATTATGAAAAATGTGGACATAGTGAATATCGTTTTTGATCTTACAACTTTGGCGCGGCCGAGGAGTCGTATGACTATAAGAGAGGAAGGGCTTATAGTAAAAGATCAAGTTCTATTATGTTATTTAAAAGGAAAGAGGTGTCTTTTCGTGATTGTAAAAATATTAAAGGATAGCAGTAATAGTTTCCTTTGCACAGTTCAAAATAAAAATGGAGACCAGTATGTGAAGAAATGGTTTCGTAAACATGAAAACAATGAAAAATTAGGACGACCAACTTTCAAAGAAGTAGAAAAGGACTGGAAAGAAAATAAAGAGTCGTTTATGTATCCTAATGTTAAAGCGCTTTATTAAAATGAAACATAATGCGCGTTTCATTCTTACAAAACTGTCACATTCCTGTAAGGTAATTCAATAGATTAGTTGTTTGTTCCATGTCATAATAAAGACATAAGAAAGCTAATTAAAACTACAACTTATTAGGAGAGTGTCAGTCATGATTGTAACAACAACGTCTGGAATTCAAGGTAAAGAAATTATTGAGTATATCGATATTGTAAATGGTGAAGCTATTATGGGTGCAAACATTGTCCGCGATTTATTCGCTTCTGTTCGTGATGTTGTCGGTGGTCGTGCTGGTTCTTATGAAAGCAAGCTAAAAGAAGCTCGTGATATCGCAATGGATGAAATGAAAGAACTTGCAAAACAAAAAGGTGCGAACGCTATTGTTGGTATTGACGTAGATTACGAAGTAGTTCGTGATGGAATGTTAATGGTTGCTGTAAGTGGTACAGCTGTACGTATATAAGTAAATAAAAAAACAGGCTCCCCCTCGAAGCTTATGCTTTGAGGGGATTTTTTTTATAACTCGTTAAAAATACTTTTCCCTTTGTTTTTTCAGCAGAATGCACAACAGCAACCGCAGTTTTCACATCCGCTAAGTCATACGTAGAATGTACTGTCATAAAACGTAATTTTTTATCCTCAACTAAACGAATTAAGTGACGAAACGTTTCTTGCCATTTATACGGTGACACGTCTGTATTCCAATGTCGTAAATGAAATATGTTAGCATGCACCTTTGCTTTCGTAACAATTTCGGCCCAGTTTACTTGTACGCCTGATAGAAGACCGATAGTTAAAAAGTGTCCATTTGGACGTACACAAAAAGCTAATTCATTTCCATCGGATCCTCCAATAGAATCAATCGCAGCATCTGCGCCTATCCCGTTCGTTAACTCCATAACGGTTTCATAAAGCGGAACAGTGGAAGTATCTATTACATATTCAGCACCGAGCTGAAGTAATTTCTCTGTATGTTTACTATTTCTAGTCACTGCAATGAGTCGAAAGTTTAAAATTTGTGATAACTGTGCAAAAAGATGACCTATAGCGGATCCACAAGCGTTTACTAATAAAACGTTATCTCGTTTTAAGTTTAGCGTTTCTGTACACGTAACCCAAGCTGTTAATGGGTTGATGTACATTTGTGCAGCTGTAAAATCATCAATTGAATCGGGAATAAGGACTACAAAATCAGCTGATGTCTTCACATATTCTTGCCAAGTACCTTCCCCGCGTAAAGGTAGCGCGCGTTTACCGATAAGGTCTCTAGAAACACTCGCACCAACATCTTCAACAATACCAACACCTTCATAACCAGGTATGTTAGGTAAAGGGATTCTATGTGCATACGCTCCAGTTACAGGAATTAAGTCAGATGGATTAATCGGTCTAACTAACATACGAACTAGCACTTCATTATCTTTTAATGGTTCTATATTTTTATATTCAACTTGTAATACATCTTTTGGGTTACCAAACTTATGAAATTGAATGCATGTTCCGCGCAAAATAATGGTTCCTCCTTAATGTAGTCAAATGTATTATAGCATTTTTAGCTTGGCTACTTATTTCGTTACATATATAAAAGGGAATAGAAATTTTAAAGAGGGAGTAAACATGAAGAATTAGCCCAATAAAAACTAAAGTTAAAGGCACCCGAACGAGTGCTTTTATTTTGTTTTTACCAATATAATTTAAAGATTATACATAAATGGGGGAGTCAGCATGAATAAAAAGATAATTTGGGGAATTTTAGGGATTGTTGTGATCATGATAGCCCTTGTGAGTATGAATGTATTACAAAAAAATGCCAAAGAAGCTACTTTTAAAGTAGCTTCTTCTATTTGTCTATTAAGCCGAAGCCTTCTTCATTCTCTCAAGTAAACTAGATAAAATATGCGTACGATAAGATTCTAGTTTTTTACCTTCATAAGTACGGATACCTAATTTTTTAAGTTCTTTTACATACCAACCTTTGCTTCCGAAATACATGTGATCGCTCCCCTTCAACTTTGTTTTATTTGTTCTGATTGTACTTGGAGGTACAGGTAATATAATGAAGGAAATGAATTTCGTGCGAAAATGGTTAACTTTGTTGCAAAAGACATATATACTAAAGGTAGTATATAACGAGGTGGGCAAGACGTGATTATAGAGAAGCACGAAATTCAAATTGACCAAATTACGAGCGGTAAAGTGAATATCTTTACTTTCTATAGAAATAGAAAGCAAATTGATGATCATTTTTTACGTTTACAAGAACCATCGCTTACAGCAAACTACTTCTTCCATTTTCATTTTGATGCAGAGAGCTTACACCTTCTGCAGGAAGAGTTTCCGGGCATATATCCGTACGACGGTAGTGAAACGATTCATAACTGGACGGAAAAGATGAAGGCAGAATTGCAACATCAGATCCAAACAGGTAAATGGAATAAACGCGTACGTATCGGTAATCGCATTCTAGATGTGGAGTTTACGTGGTGCGACGAAGATATAGTAGAGTGAAAAAGAAGCGGATGACGCTTCTTTTTTTAGCGCTGGAATAAAACGAGCTTACCTGCAGAAGATGTGCAGCGATGTGTTTTTTCGTGCAATCCTTTTTCTTGTAAAATAGATTCACCTTTTGCTTTCGCTTCTTTTTCAGTTGCCGCCTCAAATGATTCGTCCAATGCTTTTGAACCATCTTTTTCAAAGACTGTTAGAACGTATACTCCCATGAAAATTCCCTCCAAAAATTAAAATCAGAATCTTATAACTATTTTGGCATAAATCACTAGAATATGCAAAGAAATATATGACATTGCATGTTACAATAAAGTGACACTTTAATAAGCAGGGGAGTTTTTCATCCCCTGCTTATTATTAGTGGAACCAATCGGGTATTTAAGGGCAGTTAACTTTCAGATTGCCTTCTTTGCCTATTGCCCGTTAGTACGGGATAAAATGAAACTTTTGAAATATAGAAAGGATCGTTATTTGTGAAACAAGTGAAGTTTATACATGCGGCTGATTTGCATTTGGATAGTCCGTTTAAAGGGATGGAAATGAATGTACCGCAGTCTGTTTGGGAGAGAATGAAGCAAAGTACGTTTGAATCGTTCGAACGTATTATTGATAAAGCGATTCAAGAGCGCGTTGATTTCGTATTACTAGCCGGGGATTTGTATGATGCGGAGACGCGAAGTTTGCGGGCGCAAGTGTTTGTGCGTGAGCAAATGAAGAGACTTTCGCAGTACGATATCCCTGTTTTTATTATTCATGGTAACCATGACCATTTAGGGGGGAGCTGGGCTGCAATTGAGTTTCCAGAAAATGTTCATGTGTTTACGGAGCCTTATGTAGAAGAGAAATCATTTTATAAAAATGGTGAACTGTTAGCTTCTATTTACGGATTTAGTTATTTGCAGCAAGCAGTAACGGATAATATGACAGCGCAGTTTACGAAAATGAGTGATGCGCCTTTTCATATTGGCATGCTTCACGGAAGTGTGGAAGGAGATGCAGAGCATAATCGCTACGCACCGTTTCAAATTCGTGAGCTGAAAGAAAAGCAGTTTGACTATTGGGCTCTTGGCCATATACATAAACGTGAAATTTTATCAGAAGAGCCGTACATTATTTATTCAGGTAACATACAAGGGCGTCATCGTAAAGAGACAGGGGAAAAGGGTGCGTACCTTATTGAACTTACGAAACAAGGAACGCATTGCTCATTTTTCCATACGGCAGATGTTGTATGGGATGAAATAGAAGTGAATATTGATGGACTTGAAACTGTTGATGAAATTATGACGAGCATATCTACTGCGATGAATGAGTGCCGAAGAGAAGAGGGAGGGACGCTACTAACTGTCGTATTTACAGGACAAGGGCCGCTTTCTCCTTATTTGCGTGACGAAAAGCGCGTGGAAGAGATTTTTCATATTTTAGCATCTGGAGAAGAGCGAAAAGATTTCGTATATGCGATGAAGTGGAAAAATGAGACGGTTTCTTTTGCAGAAATAGAGCGTTTGAAAGAAGAAAATCATTTTGTCGGTAGTGTACTGAAAGAGTTAGAAGCTTTCACAAATATGGACGGCGTGTTGCGCACCATTTGGACATCTCTTGTAGCGCGTAATAGTATTGAATCTTTTACAGAAGAAGAGAAGAAAGAGATTCAAAAGGAAGCGGAAAATATTATTTTAGAACAATTATTCCAGCAAGAGAGGGATAAGAAATGAGAATGGAAAAACTCCATATTTATGGATACGGAAAATTAGAAAATGTGGAAATGGATCTGTCGATGCTGACGGTGTTGTACGGTGAAAATGAAGCGGGGAAATCGACAATTCGCTCATTTATGAAAAGTATTCTGTTCGGTTTTCCGACGAGAGGACAGCGCCGTTATGAGCCGAAAGAAGGCGGGAAGTATGGTGGTGCAGTTACTGTACAAACAGAGAAGTACGGCCGTTTGAAAATTGAACGATTACCAAAGACGGCAGCTGGTGAGGTGACCATTTATTTTGAAGATGGAAAAACAGGCGGCGAGGAAATTTTACACGATATATTAAGCGGGATGAATGAAAGTTTATTTGAATCTGTTTTTTCTTTTGATATGCAAGGGTTGCAAAATATTCATCAGCTTGGTGAAGCGGATATCGGAAATTATTTATTTTCGGCAAGCGCAGTTGGAAGCGATGCGTTATTACAGCTCGATAAAAAGCTAGAGAAAGAAATGGATCAGCGCTTTAAGCCGAGTGGTCGTAAGCCAGAGATTAATGTGTCACTGCAAGAGATGAAGAAGCTTGAAGAGAAGATGAAAGAGTGGCAAGGGAAAATTGGCACGTATGAAAAACAGGTCGAGCAGTTAAAAGAGGATGAAGAGAAGCTTGCCTCTGTTCGTGCGGAGAAGGAGAACGCGGAAAAGCGAAAGCAAGATTATGAAATATTAGCAGCGCTTGAGCCTCTCGTTATCGAAAAGCATGCGCATGAGAAAGTGTTAGAATATGAAAAAAGGCAATTTCCTGTAAACGGAACGGCGCGCTATGAAGCGATAAAGGCGAAGATGGAGCCGCTTCAATTACAAGTTGATTCGCTCCATAAAAAAATAGAGACGGTGCAATCGGAAATTGATTCGATTCAAATAGATGAAGAATTTTTACAAAAAGAAAGTTACGTAGAAGAACTTCGCATGCAGCATATGTCATATGAAAATGCACGCCAAGAAATGCGAGATATGACGGGGAATATTGCGAATATAAAAGAAGAAATGGCAGAATTAGAGCAACAAATTGGTGCTACTTTTGAAAAAGAAACAGTTCTTTCGTTTGATATGAGTTTGGCAACGAAAGAGCTAATTACACAAACAGTGCAAAAAGCGCGCGAATTAGAAACGCAAAAAGCACAGCTCGATGATCGCTTCAAAGTAGCGCAAGAGCAGTTAGAAGAACAAGAAGAAAATATAAGGCAGATCAAGAAACAAATGTTAGCTGATGAAGAGCGTGCTACATTAGCTGAGAAAGAAAAATCGTTCCAAGACGCGGCGTTTATCGGTATGGGTGCGGATAGAATGAAGCGTAAGTATGAGGAAAAAGTAGGAGTGGCTACGCAAAAGAAAAAGCAGTGGCAAAGAGTTTGTCTTCTGTTACTTCTTATTAACACAGGTGTTTTATTCACGAGCTTATTTATAGATAACCGCCAGCTTTTATTTATTAGTGTCATTGTTTTTGTAGGGATTGTTCTCGCCCTTGTTTTATATAAAGATCCGTCAAGTGGATTACAAGAAGAACTTCTTACTCTTCAGCAAAGTGCTGGCGGAAGACAAAGTGAAGAAGCGATGTCCGTTCGCTATCAATTAGAAAAAGATGAAGAGATCCGTAAGCTATTTGAGCGCGAGTCATATAAGTTACAGCAAATGGAACGAGCTTATGATAAAGTCGTTTCATCGTATGAGGAATGGGAGAGAGAAACGTTCCGCGCAGGAGAACAAGTCGATGCGTATAAATCGCGCTATATGTTCCCTGAATTTTATACGTATGCACACATATTGCCGGCATTTGAGCGGATTGAAAAAATGCAGCAACTGTATCGTGAAGTAGAGAAACAAAGCACGCGGAAATCTTCATTATATGAAATGATTTCGCACTTTGAACATAAACTAGAAACTGTTATCGGTAGCGCGGAGTATAATAAGCTGCACGAGGCACAAAGTCGTATGCAAAATGAGAAAGAAAAGCGCCAGACTTGTAAGCAACTAAAAGAGAAGTTGACGGAATGGCAAGAAGAATATGAGTTCATGCAAGGGCAATTGAAACAGCTACTAGTAGAACGAGATAGTTTGTGGCATATTGCAGAGGCTACAGATGAAGAGATGTTTTTAGAAGCAGGTAAACTGGCAGAGAAATGTGAAGATGCAGAGAAACAAGTGGGGCGTTTATTACCGCAAATTGAGCTTTTAGAGCAGCGTTTAACGAGTTTGTCATTAGCTGAACATTATGAAGCTGAAGGTTATGAGGAAAAATTAAAGCGAGAAATGACAGTCGTGCGAAACTGTCTTGCAAAAGAGAAAGAACTGACAGAGCGCATTGCGAAACATCGTATGGAAATTGAGAATTTAGAAGAAGGCAGTACGTACGGTGATTTAATGCATGAATGGGAAATGAAAAAAGCGCAAGTGCGCGAACAAGTGAAAAAGTGGGCTGCTTATGCGGCAGCAAAGACGGTGTTAACGAAAACGAAGCAATACTATCATGAGGTACATTTGCCTCGTATTTTACAAAAATCAGAAGAGTATTTCGTCTATTTAACGGGCGGGCGCTATAGTAAAATCTTTTCACCGTCAGAGGCGGAGCCGTTCATTGTTGAACGTAACGACGGTATACGTTTTTACAGTCATGAACTAAGCCAAGCGACAGCGGAGCAATTGTATTTATCGTTACGATTTGCATTAGCGAAAACATTTGAGCATGATTATCCATTTATTATTGACGATAGTTTCGTGCATTTTGATGTGGTAAGGACGAATCGAACGATTGAACTAATAAAGGAAATTGCGAAAGATAGACAAGTCATCTTCTTTACATGTCATGCGCATTTGTTAACGTATTTCACAGAAGAACAGATTATAAAATTAACGCATAAGCGTAAAGAAAATGAGTTGTAGTGTGCTATACTAAAAGTAACTGATTTGGTGGAGGAATTCGAATGAAAAAGAAAATTGCAGAATATGAAGTTGGTGAACAAGTCGATGTTTTCTTGTTAATTAAAACAGCGACAAAAGGTCTCGCAAGTAATGGAAAGCCGTTTTTAACAGTAATTTTACAAGATCCAAGTGGAGATATTGAAGCGAAGCTATGGGATGTATCACCGGAAGTTGAGAAACAATATGTAGCAGAAACAATCGTTAAAGTAGCTGGAGATATTTTAAACTATAAAGGACGTATTCAATTACGTGTGAAACAAATTCGAGTTGCGAATGAAAATGAAGTAACAGATATCTCGGACTTTGTAGAAAAAGCACCAGTGAAAAAAGAAGATATGGTTGAGAAAATTACGCAATACATATTTGAAATGAGAAACCCGAACATTCAACGTCTAACAAGACATTTATTAAATAAGCATCAAAATGAGTTTTTAGAATATCCAGCAGCGACGAAAAATCATCACGAGTTCGTATCTGGACTAGCTTATCACGTTGTATCGATGCTAGATTTAGCAAAAGCTATCTCGGCTCTATACCCATCGTTAGATAAAGACTTACTATATGCAGGCGTTATTTTACATGATCTTGGTAAAGTAATTGAGCTATCTGGTCCAATTTCTACAACGTATACGTTAGAAGGAAATTTACTAGGCCACATTTCTATAATGGTGAACGAAATTGGGAAAGCAGCAGACGAATTGCAAATTGATGCAGAAGAAGTATTAATTCTTCAGCACATCGTCCTTTCTCATCACGGAAAAGCAGAATGGGGTAGCCCAAAACCACCATTAGTAAAAGAAGCAGAAATTCTGCATTACATTGACAACTTAGATGCAAAAATGAACATGATGGACCGCGCATTAGGACGTACAAAACCAGGCGAATACACAGAGCGTGTCTTCGCACTTGATAATCGTTCGTTCTATAAACCGACGTTCCATAATTAAGATTGTAAATAGAATGGCCTCATTAAGCGTTAAAAGCTTAGTGAGGCTGTTTTTGTATTAAAAATTAAATGAAATAGTTAAGAAGTACGCATGGGGTTAACGAAGAACGATTAAAACATATCTCACCACTAGAATGGGAACATATCAACTTTAATATGGCAGATACTTAGAATCGCTTCAGCCTGTACAATAGGCCTAAAAATAAGAGTTGAAATTTGTTTAGCATATATTTTTGTTAAAAGGTGGGAGGGATCCCTATATAAAAAAAGACACCCTAAGGTGCCTTTCCTCGACTAGATCGGAGTACCGCCAGCATTTCAGAAAAAATATGCTAAGCAAAAAATACAATAAGCTGTCCATATGGGCAGCTTATTTATATAATTCTCGTTCTCGGAAGTTGATCTTGTAGCGTTCTTTCTCGTAATTCACTATGTTTTCCAAAGAAAATAGTGAAAGGCAAGGCGATGAATACATTTACAAAATGACAAAACTGTAAGAATACACGAATGTTTGTAAGAAAGTTCGATGTTTTCCTTTTTCTTTTTTTATTATAGTGAAAAAGAAGAACGAAATATTCTCTTATGTAGGAAAGGAAGATAATAATGATTGATCTATTAAATAAATGGATGTCAGAAAGTACAGGCAATTTCAATATCGTTGTAGGACTTACAGCACTTCTATTTTTGGGTTCAGTAATTGCACTTATTATTATTTACAAAAAAATTGGTAAACCATATGAAAGAACAAATGCTATTTATTTAAAAATTACTTCTCGTATGTTTACTATTCAGATTCTAATGAATGCTATATTTATTTCTTTAGTTGGTAAAGATATTGAGAATTTCCGTCAAATCTTTATATTATTTGAAGCTTTTGTATTCTTTATTGGAGCTATTTATTCGTTTAAATTATATAAACAGGAATACAAATAATCCACTTATAAGAAACAATAAAAAATGTAAACTTTTCATTTTTAGTTAACTGTATATTCTATACATATGGGGTTAACATAACGTCTCATTATGAGGAGTCAATCTATCTAGAAACCTAGAAAAGCCCCTTCAGATTTTCTCAAGGGGCTTTTCGTTCATATAATCAGTGTTATCGGTAGTTAGGTCTCTTTAGTTGAATGGGAATATTTTGATCCAGTAGAAGAACGCAAAACCTCCAGCTACAAATAAAGCAGCTAAAATGAATGTTATTAGAGGTATTTTATTTTTCATACTTCCCTCCCCTTTTTCCTAATTGTACCATTTAGAGGAAGTGATATGTTGTATAATTTTGGTTGTATATGATATTCATGTAAGGTTAACATAACGTCTTATTACCGGTAGCAAGGACAAGGAGGAACCCCTATTCTCACAAGGGAACTTCCTTTTTTTGTTTTATGGATCTATGCATTTTTTAATACATTCCTATCCTGGAGCGGCTTTAGAGTCCTCGTTTGTTGCTGAATTAGCTGAAAAACAGTATAAGATCTTGCATACTCTTAGCGTGTTTTTTCAAAAATGCTGGCGATATCCTACATCCATCAACTTATGAATTTTATAATGTCCTCAAACCAAGAACCTCGCGTGTTTTTAGTCCAAGAACGTTAGTTATTAGATCTTAAAAGAACAGCCCTTCAAAATAAGGGATAGCACTAACAAAATCTATATTTTCTAGTTTATGGGAAATGTTTATTGTGATAAAATATCAGAAAAATCAAATAAAATAAAGGAGATAAGGAATATGAACATATTAGAAAAAATTAAAGAAAACGTTTCAAAGGTTATTGTAGGAAAGGAAGGAGTAATTGATTTAGCGATGATTGCATTAGTTGCAAATGGACATGTTTTATTAGAAGACGTACCAGAAACAGGGAAAACAACATTAGCCAAAACTCTTGCGAAAAGTATTGATGGGGCTTTTTAGCGTGTTCAATTTACATCGGATACGTTGCCGGGTGATGTAGTAGGATTAGAATACTTTGATATGAAAGAAAGTGATTTTAAAACGAGTAGGCTATGCACCAGAAGATCTTCTCTGAGTTAGTATCTCTCATTTGTGGTAGGAAGAAAAATAATGTAACTCCTCATCGCCATCAGATTAAGAATTTCATTATTCTCCAAAACGACAAAAGTACACTGAATTCTCATAAACAACCAACTGTGGTGAGATAAAATTTTTGTTTTGGGGCATGGGGAGCCTTGAGTCTTTAGCTTGATAGTGATGTGACGCTATCCCACATAGAAATTAATGATTTTACACCCTAAATGTTATTTAACTAAAAAAATATCTCAAATTCGAGATTTTTCACTTGCTTTTTAATCACTTGAGATGTAAAGTGATAGTAACGAAAGCAAATGAGTCATATGAAAAACATACACTCAGTTGTTTTCGTCTTACACAGTAAAATAATGTATGAATGAATTCAATGCAGCTTATTTAGTAAAAACTACGACTAAGTTATAAAAACATAATGAGGATAAATTGAAAAGCTAAGAAGCATAATATTTTTTTTGTTATCACTTGACTAGTAAAATGAAACGGAGGAATGACCGATGTATGAAATTAAAGGGCATCATCACATTTCAATGGTTACGAAAAACGCAAATGAAAATAATCACTTTTATAAAAACGTGCTTGGTTTACGTCGTGTGAAAATGACGGTAAATCAAGACGATCCGTCAATGTATCACTTATTTTACGGAGATAAAACAGGAAGCCCAGGTACGGAATTATCGTTTTTTGAAATTCCTTTAGTAGGAAAAACATATCGTGGTACGAATGCGATTACTCGAATTGGATTACTCGTTCCGTCAGAGGACAGTTTGCAATACTGGAAAGAACGATTTGAGGAATTTGGTGTGGAACATAGTGAAATGACAACATATGCAAATCGTCCTGCTTTGAAATTTGAGGATTTTGAAGGACTTCGTTTCGTACTACTCGTTTCAAACGGCGAAAAAGTGAAGCATTGGGAAACGTGGGAGAAATCAGAAGTTCCTGCAAAGCATCAAATTCAAGGAATGGGTGCTGTGGAAATGACAGTGCGTAGACTTGATAAAATGGCGAGTACACTTACAGAAATGTTTGGTTACACAGAGGTTAGCCGAGATGATGAAGAAGCAATTTTTCAGTCTATAAAAGGAGAGGCCTTTGGAGAAATCGTTGTGAAATATTTAGATGGTCCTTCTGAAAAGCCGGGCCGCGGTAGTATTCATCATTTAGCAATTCGTGTGAAAAACGATGCAGAGCTTGCCTATTGGGAAGAACAGGTGAAACAAAGAGGCTTCCATTCTTCAGGAATCATCGACCGTTTCTATTTTAAAAGCTTATATTTCCGTGAATCAAACGGAATTCTATTTGAAATTGCGACAGATGGACCAGGATTTACAGTTGATGGAGATGTGGAGCATTTAGGAGAAAAACTTGATTTACCACCATTCTTAGAAGATCAGCGAGCAGAAATTGAAGCAAATTTAGCTCCGATTGAAGAGAAGTAATAGAAGAAAAAATACAAATTTAATATATAAATGAAAACCATTGGAGGAATAGAAAATGAACCAATTAAAAGGAATTCACCACGTTACAGCGATTACAAGTAGTGCAGAAAAGAACTATGAATTTTTCACTCATGTTTTAGGAATGCGTTTAGTTAAAAAAACGGTAAACCAAGATGATATTCAAACGTACCATTTATTCTTTGCAGATGATAAAGGTAGTGCAGGAACAGATATGACATTCTTTGACTTCCCAGGTGTTCCGAAAGGTGTACACGGTACAAATGAAATTTCAAAAACTTCATTCCGTGTTCCGGCTGATGCAGCATTAGAGTATTGGGTGAAACGCTTTGATCGTCTTGAAGTGGAACATACAGGAATTAAAGAGCAATTTGGTAAGAAAACCCTTTCTTTCGTTGATTTTGATGATCAACACTATCAATTAATCTCGGATGAAGTTGATAAAGGGGTAGAATCAGGTACACCATGGCAAAACGGGCCAGTGCCATTAGAATATGCAATTACTGGTTTAGGACCTGTATTTATTCGTATCGCAAACTTTAGTTTCTTTAAAGAAGTGTTAGAAAAAGTTCTATTATTTAAAGAGATTGCTCAAGAAGGAGAATTCTATTTATTTGAAGTGAATGAAGGTGGAAACGGTGCATCTGTCATTGTAGAACATAATACAGTTCTTCCTGAAGCACAACAAGGTTTTGGTACAGTTCACCATGCTGCATTCCGCGTAGAAGATCGCGCTGTATTAGAAGAATGGATTGAAAGAATAGGTAGCGTTGGTCTCCCTTCATCTGGTTATGTAAACCGTCACTTCTTCGAGTCATTATACGCAAGAGTGGCACCGCAAATTTTATTTGAATTCGCAACAGACGGCCCAGGGTTTATGGGAGATGAGCCATACGAAACACTTGGAGAAAAATTATCTTTACCTCCATTTCTAGAGCCAAAACGTGAAGAAATTGAAAAATTAGTTCGTCCAATTGATACAGTGAGAAGTACGAAGGAATTTATTAAAGAGTAAAAACAGAGATAGTAAGTAGGAGAGCAAGTAGTTTTAGCGAATCGCTGAAACTACTTGCTTTTTTATTGGTCGATAAAAATTCTGATAATTATTTCTCAAGTTTTGTAATAGGAAATGTTTAGTATAATAACAATAAAATATTAAAAATTCTGATAATAATTTTTCAATACATGCTAATGGGCAATGATGTACAATTTGAATAATTGTATAAATATCCCAAATTTATAAATTGGGGCAAGGGGGACGCGAGGTATGGGAGCAGATGTAGTAACGAAGGAGCAAATGAAACATTTTTTAGATGATTGGTATCGTGTAATGTTGCAGCAACATATAGAGAAAGCTACAGAAATGAAAGAGGAGATTGATAGTAAGATTAGTGGTTTGGAAGTGGATCAAGATGTATCGCTTTATCATGCGTTATTGAAATTCAGATATGATGCATTAGTTGATTGGATTGCAGTTAGAGAAGATAGTTTTGATAAAGTAGAATCTTTCGAAATTCCGACAGAAGGCTTTCTAGCGTATTACTATCACTTCTTTAAAGGATTTCATTGTACATTAATTTCAAATTATAACGAAGCGAAAGAACAGTATGAAAAAGCTGAGAAGTTATTGAAATATATTGCAGATCCGATAGAGCATGCAGAGTTTAATTATCGGATGGGGAACTTTCATTATCATTCCTATCAACAAATTAATGCGATTGATTATTTGAAAAAGGCAAAAGAAGATTTTATGAAGCAATCAGGATATGAGATTAATTTTGCCTTATGTGAGAATATTTTAGGGTTATGCTATGTTGATTTAAATCAATTTGAGTTAGCAGAGGAGATATTTAATAATTCATTAAATGTTTTTCAACAAATTAATCATGAAAAATATATTTTAATGGTTAGAAATAACTTAGGGTTGCTATATGCAAATCAGAATTTATCTGAGTTAGCCATTCGCCATTTATCCGAAGTAACAAAGAAAGCTCCTAATCATTTTAGGGCACTGTACTTGGAGGCTGATGAATATTTAAAAATAAAAGAATTTGAAAAAGCGAGTGCCATAATAAGTAAAGGATTGCATATTTGTAATCAGTTGAAGAATCAAGAATATCAATACCGATTCATGGTTTTAAATGAAATGAATACAAATATTGATGCATTAGAAGAGGTTGTTATAGCAGGTATTTCTTACTTTGAAAGAGAAGAGTTATTTGACTGTATTCAGGAATATACAGAACGCTTAGCAGATAAATTTTATGATATAAACAATCATGAAAAGGCTAGTAAATATTATCGTATGAGTAAAGAAGCGAGGCAAAAACAGATGACAAAAGGGGCGTTAAAGTAATGAAAAAAATTGTGTTAACAGTAATTGGATTTGCATTTACTTTTTCAGTTTTAGGTTCCCATGATTTTAATGCTATTGCTCTTAATAAGGGAGATACAGGTGGAGCGCCAGCAGGACCAGAGTATTCTGGTTTTAATAAGGGAGATACAGGTGGAGCACCAGCAAGACCAGACTACGTTAACATTGGAGACACGGGTGGAGCACCTGCAGATAATAGAGGCGACGGCGGCGGAGTAAGCCAACTATAATAAAAATAAAGAAGGGACTTCATATGGAAGCCCCTTCTTTATTTTTTGGCCATGCAGAGAAAAGAATTGACTTACTTTTAATATGTAACTATAATAGTTACAAAGTAACCATCAGTAATAGAGATGAGTTATATTTTTTTAATATAATTGTAACTGATTCAGTTACAATTAAAAATCAATCATAAAACAACCAAAAAATGTAAAAACTTTAAATAGCAACATGAGAAAGGAGACGGAAATTTTGAAACGGTTTAAGTTTTATATGATTAGCGGTATTGTGCTCGTTTTGTTAGTAGTATGTAACTTCGTCGATAAGCCGATTGCGAAGGTTAGAGAAGTGAAAGATACTGTTATGATGAAGCTGAATACGAAAGAGAGTATGGCACAGATTGATGGGCAGACGATTTACTTTAAGCAAATTGGTGAGGGGAAGCCGCCTTTACTTATGCTTCATGGATTTGGTGGTTCTTCAGATGGGTTTAGTGATATTTATCCGGAACTTGCGAGAGATCATACGATTATTGCAGTTGATATTTTAGGATTTGGGCGTTCTTCTAAGCCGGTTGATTTTCAGTATTCGTTTCCTGCGCAAGTGAATTTATATTATAAGTTAATGAAGAAGCTCGGATACGATCAGTTTGCGGTACTTGGTCATTCGATGGGGGGAGAGATGTCCCTTAATTTAGCGTATTTATATCCGGACGCAGTGACACATCTCGTTTTGGCGGATTCTACAGGAATCGAGTCTTTCCAGCAAAAAGAAAGTTATGAAGTGCCGCCCCTATCAATGGATCTTCAAACTGTAACAGAGATTACGGATTATAATAAAAATGAAGTGAAAAATAGTCGTGATGATAAAGAGCATTACGATCAGCTTACGAAAATGAGAGAGCGCCGCATTGCGATGGAGGCCGATAAAATTAAAGTACCGACTTTAATTATATGGGGACGACATGATAAGAGCGTTTCTTGGAAAAACGGTGAGCTGTATCATCAGTTATTTACAAATAGTACATTTCATATTATTGAAAATGGATACCATGCTCCGTTCCGCCAAGAGCCAATCGAATTTATGGAATATGTACAAGCATTTTTCTCAAAGCATCCACAATAAAAAGTTTTTAAGCATAAATCCACTTCTTTCCTCATACAGTGAAACTAATAAGGCTTGTCTAAGGAAAGGAATGAAGTGATTTGGAAATTTTACCATGGTGGGTTTATCTTGTAATTGTTGGGATTGTACTAAGTGGCTACATGGTTTTATATACTTCGAAAAAAGAGCAAGAGATGGATAATGAGTTTATCGAAAAAGAAGGCGAAGTATATATGAAACGTTTAGAAGAAGAGCGTGAGAAACGTAATCAGGATAGTGATAAAGATTCGGTATTACTTTAATAGAAACTTTTGAAGAAGAGAAAAGAGTTTAGTTTCTCTTCTTTTTATTGTTCGGGAAATTATTATAGAAGAAAAATATAAAAAATTTGCATGACATAAAGTGCGCAATGGCTTTATGTTAAGGTGTAACGCATAAGTTGCGTAGGTTATGCAACGATAACTAGCTTTACTCTGCATCATTTGTTTGACCATACTAGGCGTAGAGAGGTGATAAACACAGTATGATTTTTAGCGAGCGTTTAAAAGAAGAAAGGGAAAAAAGAAATTGGTCGCAAAATGATTTGGCTGAAAAACTTCATGTAAGTAGGCAGTCTGTTTCGAAATGGGAAACAGGAAAGAACTATCCGAGCATTGAAATTATTATTCATTTAAGCGATCTGTTCGGTATTACGATTGATGAGTTATTGAGGAGTGATGAAGAGTTGACACAGAAAGTTATTGAAGATAGTAAGCAATTGGCATATCCAAAATGGAAGGTGTTTTTTGGTAGTTTATTTATGATGGGCGTATTTTTGTTTGTTACAAAAATCGTTGTGTGGATGTTAAATAAGTTTGCAGGAGCGAGCATTACAATTGTAGCAGACGCACCGTATATGATGAACTTTCTACCTCTTATATTAATGATCGTAGGTGGCACGGTTTCTGATAAGTTGAAGAAAATATATAAATAGAGGAAAGGTTTGAAAGAAATTCCCTACACTAGCTGTTCTTTTCATATAAATTGTGTACTATAAAGGATAGGATGATATAAAGAAGGGGACATTTAGAATGGAATTTCATGAACAAAAGATTTTGCCAGCAGTGAGGCAAATTAAAGACTTGGAAAAGCTATTACATAGTTCGTATGAATATATTGTTATTTTAGATATTCATGTTGGTCAATTGAAGAGTGTTGTTTCACTCGCGAAGCAACACGGTAAAAAGGTGTTTTTACATGTTGATTTGATCCATGGGTTACAAAGTGATGGGCATGCGACGGAGTTTTTATGCCAAGAATATAAACCGTACGGGTTATTGTCAACAAAGGCGAGTGTAATTATGAAGGCGAAGCAAAAGGGTGTCGTCTCCATTCAACGCATCTTTTTGATTGATTCGAGTGCGATGGAAAAGAGCTGTAATTTGTTAGAAAAGACGAAACCGGATTATATAGAGGTGCTTCCTGGTGCGCTAACGGATGTGATCGCTGAAGTGAAAGAGCGTACAGGTGTACCGATTTTAGCGGGTGGTTTTATTCGTACTGTGGAGGATGTTGAAAGAGCTTTACATGCTGGTGCGACAGCGATTACGACATCGAAAAAAGAATTATGGAAACATTACCAAAAAAAGTGACGAAAATGTGAAAAGATTCTGTTGACACCGCTTTCATTAGCGGTTAACATTATAGACAAGTTAATAAACGTGACGGAGAAAAGAAGAGATCCACATTTCATTGTTTCTATATACTTTTATATAGAAGCGTGTAAGCTGTGGATCTTTTTCTTTTGAAAAAAACGAATGGCCATTCATTTTACCTCTATCACATTTGAAAGCATTTAAATTGATTGTGGAGGGATTTTATGTCAGCATTTTTAGGGGAATTAATAGGGACAGCGTTGTTAATCGTACTTGGTGGCGGCGTTTGTGCTGGTGTAAGTTTAAAGAAGTCGTTTGCGAAAGATTCTGGTTGGATTGTAATTACAATGGGCTGGGGCTTAGCGGTAGCGGTTGCAGCGTATGCGGTTGGATCAATTAGTGGGGCACATTTGAATCCAGCTTTAACGATAGGACTAGCATTTAAGGGAGCGTTCCCATGGAGTGACGTACCAGGTTATATCGCAGCACAAATGATTGGGGCAATTATCGGGGCAATTATCGTATATTTACACTATTTACCACATTGGAAAGAAACAGAAGATCCAGGAACAAAGTTAGGCGTATTTGCAACAGGTCCAGCAATTCCGAACACATTTGCAAACCTTTTAAGTGAAATGATTGGAACATTCGTTTTAGTATTTGGTATATTAGCAATTGGAGCAAATAAATTTGCAGATGGATTAAATCCATTTATCGTAGGTTTCTTAATTGTAAGTATTGGTTTATCATTAGGTGGAACAACAGGATACGCAATCAACCCGGCTCGTGATTTAGGTCCGCGTATTGCACACTTCTTCCTTCCGATTGCAGGAAAAGGCGGTTCAAACTGGAAGTATGCATGGATTCCAGTAGTTGGTCCGATTTTAGGTGGATCACTTGCAGGTTTATTCCATCAAGTTGTATTTGAAGGAAAACAAAATTCAGCACTTATTTATGTAATTATTGCAACTGTGGTTGTACTAGCAATCTCATATATGACAAGTAAAAAAAGTGGAAGCACTACAAATAGTAGAAAAGTAGCATAGGGGGAAAACGATATGAAAAAATATATTCTTTCATTAGACCAAGGAACAACTAGCTCACGCGCAATTCTTTTCAATAAAGAAGGGAAAATTGTTCATTCAGCTCAAAAAGAATTTACGCAACATTTTCCAAAGCCAGGCTGGGTAGAACATAATGCACAAGAAATTTGGGGATCTATTTTAGCAGTTATCGCAACTTGCTTAAGTGAAGCGGATGTAAAACCAGAGCAAATCGCAGGTATCGGTATTACGAACCAACGTGAAACAGCGGTTGTATGGGATAAAACGACTGGTAAACCAATTTATAACGCAATCGTATGGCAATCTCGTCAAACAATGGAGATTTGTGATGAGTTAAAAGAAAAAGGTTATAGCGAAATGGTTCGCGAAAAAACAGGTCTTTTAATTGACGCATACTTCTCTGGTACGAAAGTAAAATGGATTTTAGATAACGTTGAAGGTGCAAGAGAAAAAGCAGAAAACGGCGAGTTATTATTCGGAACAATTGATACGTGGCTTGTATGGAAACTATCTGGTGGTAAAGCGCACGTAACAGACTACTCAAATGCATCACGTACATTAATGTTTAACATTCACGACTTACAGTGGGATGATGAGCTTCTAGACATGTTAACAGTACCAAAGAGCATGCTTCCTGAAGTACGTCCATCATCTGAAATATATGGTGAAACAATTGATTATCACTTCTTCGGTCAAAATATACCGATTGCAGGTGTAGCTGGTGACCAGCAAGCAGCATTATTTGGACAAGCTTGTTTCGGTGAAGGTATGGCGAAAAATACTTACGGAACTGGTTGCTTCATGTTAATGAACACAGGTGAAAAAGCAGTAGCTTCTGAGCACGGTCTATTAACAACAATTGCATGGGGTTTAGATGGTAAAGTAAACTACGCATTAGAAGGAAGTATTTTCGTAGCAGGTTCTGCAATTCAGTGGTTACGTGACGGAATGCGCATGTTTAAAGATGCAAGTGAGAGTGAAGTGTACGCATCACGCGTTGAATCAACTGATGGTGTATACGTTGTACCAGCATTCGTAGGACTCGGAACACCTTACTGGGATAGTGAAGTACGCGGCGCTATGTTTGGCGTAACACGCGGTACGACGAAAGAGCACTTCATTCGTGCGACGCTAGAATCTTTAGCATACCAAACGAAAGATGTACTTTGTGCAATGGAAGCAGATTCAGGTATCGAACTAAATACATTACGCGTTGATGGCGGAGCAGTTAAGAATAACTTCTTAATGAAGTTCCAAAGTGATATTTTAGAAGTTCCTGTAGAGCGTCCAGTGATCAATGAAACGACAGCTTTAGGTGCAGCATACTTAGCAGGTCTTGCGGTTGGATATTGGAAAAACCAAGATGAAATTAAAGCACAGTGGCATATGGACAAACGCTTTGAACCAACGATGGAAGCGGAAACAAGCGAAGAGCTATATGCTGGATGGAAAAAAGCAATTGAAGCAACAAAAGCTTTCAAATAATCATAAACAGTGTTATAATGATGACAAGTTAATAATTCGGTAGGAGATTTGGAGAGACCACAACACGCTATAGAGGCGAAATCTATAGCGGAGTTCGTGGTCTCTTTTTTCGTTATCAAAGGGAGGAATTACCATGAAATTTTCAAGTAAACAACGTAAAGACGTATTAAACGGAGTAAATAAACAAGAGTTAGATGTGATCGTAATTGGTGGAGGTATTACTGGTTCTGGTATTGCATTAGATGGGGCAACACGCGGGTTATCAACAATTGTGTTTGAAATGCAGGACTTTGCAGCAGGTACATCAAGTCGTTCTACGAAACTTGTACACGGTGGTCTACGTTATTTAAAACAACTTGAAGTGAAAATGGTAGCAGAGGTGGGGAAAGAGCGTGCGATCGTATATGAGAACGGTCCCCATGTAACAACACCAGAGTGGATGTTACTTCCGTTCCATACAGGCGGTACGTTCGGATCATTCAGTACATCAATTGGTCTTCGTGTGTACGACTTCTTAGCAGGTGTAAAACGAAGCGAGCGCAGAAAGATGTTTAACCGTGAAGAAACATTAAACAAAGAGCCTCTTGTGAAAAAAGAAGGATTAAAAGGCGGCGGTTACTACGTAGAATATCGTACAGACGATGCGCGTCTTACAATTGAAGTAATGAAAGAAGCAATTGAGCATGGTGCGAAAGCTGTTAACTACGCAAAAGTAGACAGTTTCTTATATAAAGATGGAAAAGTATGCGGTGTACGTGTAATCGATTTACTAGACGGAGAAGTGTACGAAGTTTACGGTAAGAAAATTGTAAACGCAGCTGGTCCTTGGGTAGATACACTTCGTGAAAAAGATAACTCGAAAAAAGGAAAAGTACTTCAGTTATCAAAAGGTGTTCACTTAGTAATTGATCAAAAACGTTTCCCATTAGGTCAAGCAATTTACTTCGATACACCAGATAAACGTATGGTGTTCGCGATTCCTCGCGGCGGAAAAACATACGTAGGTACAACAGATACGTTCTATGATAAAGATGCAGCTGTACCACACATGACAACAGAAGATCGCACATACATTATTAATGCGATTAACTACATGTTCCCAAGCGTGAAAATTACGGAAAAAGATGTTGAATCAAGCTGGGCTGGTGTACGTCCATTAATTTATGAAGAAGGTAAAAATGCATCTGAAATTTCTCGTAAAGATGAAATTTGGACTTCTGAATCTGGTTTAATTACAATCGCTGGTGGTAAATTAACAGGATACCGCAAAATGGCTGAAATGGTAGTAGACTACGTAACAAACTTACTACAAAAAGAAGGTCATAGTGCATATCCGAAGAGTGACACGAAACATATGCCAATCTCTGGTGGACATGTAAGTGGTTCACACGGATTCCCAGCATTCGTTGCGAAAAAAGCAGACGAGGGTACGAAATCTGGTTTAACGAAAGTACAAGCAGAAGAGTTCGCGAAATTCTACGGCTCTAACGTAGACGTACTATTCGACTTAGCGAAAAAACATAAAGATGAAGCGAAAGAATACAACATGCCGCTAGACGTTCTAATCCCACTTGTATACGCAATGGATTACGAAATGACAGCAAAACCAGTTGACTTCTTCGTACGCCGCAGAGGCGCTGTATTCTTCAACATCCACTGGGTATATGAGTGGAAAGAAGCAGTAATCAACTACATGGCTGCGAAACTAGGCTGGAGCAAAGAAGAGCAAATGAAATACACAGCAGAATTAGAAAAAGCATTAACAGACGCTGTCATTCCTGTGGATCAACAAGAGCAGGCAGCTGCGTTAGCTTAAAATAGAAAACCACCTGAAGGGGAGCCCTTTAGGTGGTTTTTTCTCTTGACTAAAAATAAATAAAATGTGTTACAATGATGATAGAGTATATAGTATGAATTTTGCATAAAATAAAGAAGACAGAAGCCTGAGAAACTTCTGCCTTTGTAACCTAACTTGCTATTGTGGTGGTAGTAGGTGCGGTTATAAGACAATTACATTAACGTTTTAGCCGAGAACCGCCCTTACCTTTTCCACGAAGCAGGGTGGTTCTCGCTTTTTTGTATACAGAAATTAGCCACGGACCGACGTATCTTCTACCGATGACAACGCCAGCTCCGGTTAGGATACCATACACTAATTTAATTACAAACATCGCGATCATATTATCACCTCCCCCTTTTTTCAAAATGGAAGAGATGATTACCACACCTACTAGTTATAGCGTTAGTAAGTTACTTTTTAATTGTATTATTTTTCAAAATAAGGGACAAGACATATATGTAAAAATAAATGACTCATTCGTGTGTAAAGTGAGGGGCAATGAGCAAATAAAGATTGATTTTACTCATAGTAAAGAAAAATTATGATTTCAAAAAACGGTATGGACATTGCTAACCGTTCTTTTTTTTTATGAATGTATAAAACTTTTCCATAGAGTGCGTCGTCTAATATATGGGAAGGAGGAAATAATGTGGATGAATTAACAGTAGAGATGTTTGAAATAGAAGATAAAGAGGACCTTATCGATGAAATAATGAACAAGTATGGACAAGAAGCCTTACAGCTTGTGTATTCATATGTGAATAATAAAGAGGTTGCGGAGGATTTAACGCAAGATATATTTGTGAAATGCTATAAATCTCTTCATACATATAAAGGGAATTCGAACTTAAAAACATGGTTATGGAGAATTGCAATCAATCACTGTAAGGACTATTTAAAAAGTTGGTATAACAAAAAAGTTATCGTTACAGAGGATGATTTTACATATATGAAGAGTCAAAAAGAAAGTGTGGAACAAACAGTTATTCAAAATGCAGAGGATAGCAGGCTTGCTTCTGCAGTAATGAATTTACCGATAAAATATCGAGAAGTGATTTATCTATTTTATTATGAAGAGTTAGCAATTAAGGAGATTGCTACGATATCCTTACCTTTTATTAGTTATGGATTAACACCAACTGTATTTCATGCGCTTTTAATGGGGATCGTGCTAAGTGTATATCGACGTAAAGATATGTCATTTAGAATGAAGAGGACACCTTGATGATGATCAAGGTGCTTTTGTTATATGTAAAAAGAATTCACTATTATGATTAAGTACAAACGTAAATAGATAATAGGAAGAGGGTTATGATAAATAACCCTCTTTTCGTGTTTAAATAAGTGAACTCGCTTCAATAGAAGTACATAATTCAGAACGAGAGATTGATTCAGCTAGTTGTTGTAAATAGGCGTACTCTTCCACATCTTTTTCAGAAGTGTTAGGATCCAATAAATGAGAAGAAAGAAGTACATCAATTGTCAGTATATCCGAATCATGAGAAATGATTTTATACCCTGCAAATACAGGGCGTTTTAAATCTTTTACTTTTTGAATCATCTGATGGAAATTCGTAACGCTTATATTGATTTTTGCTAATGGAAAGCATTTTTCGGTAGGATTCTCGATGGTCTTTCTAATTTTATAATCGTATACGTAGTAGTACTTTTCTTGCTGCTCAAGTGCTTGTAATTCCTTCGTTAATAAGTGGTATTTATCTGTAAGTCCAGTTGTGAGTGCATCGTTTTCTTCTCCAACTACTAATGTGAAAGGTCTTGGTGATGAAATTGAAATGGTGCGGACGTTTAAATCAATAAAAGTGGGGTTCAATTGTAAAATGGTATGTAATTTTTCGGTAGGAAACTCACCGTCATAAATGGCAATGAAATAATGATTCATTTTTCCACTCCTTATTTTTTTCTAAAATGATATATTCTATTTTAAAGTTGTAAATCCTGCATAAAAAAGAAACACCTTGATTCGTATCAAGGTGTTGTAATAAGTTCAAAGCTCTCTGAAGCAGCCCCGAGTATAAAAGGACTAACCTCGCCAACGCTATAAAGTTGTAATTCATGCATAGCTCGCGTACAAGCAGTGTAAAACAATCTACGAACGCTCTCATCACTGTACACATCTTTAGAAGCATTATAAATAATAACAGCGTCAAATTCGATACCCTTCGCTAAGTAAGCTGGGATCACGACAATGCCTTGCTCATACTCGGCGGAGTTACTTTTCACGAGTTTAATATTCTCGATATGATTAAGTGCTTCGTAGGCAGCGGCACTTTCAGCTGCGGATTTACATATAATTGCGATTGTATTATGCTGTTGTTTTTGAAGTTCAGCAACTTTGGAAGAAATACAGTCGTGCAGTTCGCTATCATTCGCTACTTTCGTTACTGTAGGCTTCTCACCGTCACGTTCAAATGCGTTAATGTTCTTTCCTTCCGGTACGAGAGCACGTGTAAATTCAATAATCGGTTTTGTGGAACGATAGCTACGAGTTAAGTTGATGCCATTTGTTTCATCGGGTCCGTATAAGCTAGTAAGTGTATTGAAATTAACTGTTTCACTCGCATGGGCAAATATCGCTTGGTTAAAGTCTCCGAGTACCGTCATTTTTGCGGCAGGGAAGAGGCGTTTTAAAAACTCGAACTGAAACGGAGAATAATCTTGTGCTTCGTCTACGAGTACGTGTTTAATCGATCTATTCGTTTGGAAGCCTTCAATTAATTCTTTTAAAAGTAAAAATGGAGTTGCATCCTCGTAATATAATTTTCCTTCATCAAGCATGTTCACAGTTAATGAGCAAATGTCGTCCCATTCTTTCGGCTTTTCTCCAGTAACCCATGATGCATCTGTGAAGAGTTGTTTATATATGCCTGTAAAATTGATGAAACGTAATGTTTGAACGCCTTTACGTAACGGTTTCAATTTTTTACGGACAATCATACGCCCAAGTACTTTCGTTTCTTTCTCATAATCATTAAAGGAGTTGTCTTCAAACTCGCCTTTTTTCTGTAAGTATTTATAAGCTTTTTGATATTCATCTTTACTAAGTAATTCAATTTCTTCTTCTACCCACGGCTTTTTCAGTTCTGTTTTTTCGATTGCGTCTATTTGTTTGTTTAGCCAATCCGTTAACTTCTCGATTCTATTATGGAAGCGGAGGGAGGAATCCGTATTATAAAATTGCTCTGTAATTTCTTTAGCAGAGGCAATCAATTTCCCTCTAAATTTCATTCCTCTAAATAGCATGCCTGAAGATTCAAGAGATTGTCTGTACGCTCTAATCATTTCGAAAAATTGAGTAGATGCTTTAAATCGAATGCTCGCATTTCTCGTTTTATAAGCAGGGCTATTCGTTTCAGTTAGCATATATTCTAATTGCTCATAAGGATCCTCAACATCAAATGACTTACTTAGTCTATGGTTTAAATATTCTTGGAATGTGACTTGCTGCATATTTTCTTCGCCGAGTTCTGGCAGTACGTTAGATACGTAACTGTTGAACATAGAGTTAGGGGAGAAGAGAATAATTTGATCCGCTTTTAGCCATTCGCGATATTTATATAGTAAATAGGCGATTCGTTGCAGAGCAGCTGACGTTTTACCACTACCAGCAGCCCCTTGCACGATAAGAAGTCGGCCTTCATCGTGACGGATAATTTCATTTTGCTCGCGCTGAATCGTAGCAACGATGCTTTGCATATGTTTGTTCGTACCTTTTCCAAGCGCCTGTTGCAGAATTTCATCGCCAATTGTAAGGCTCGTATCGAACATAGAATCAATCTCGCCATTTTGAATAATGTACTGTAATTTCTTCTCCACATTACCGCGAACTACGCCTCCTGGTGTTTTGTATTCAGCTGGTCCTGGTGGATAGTCGTAATAAACGCTCGAAATAGGTGCACGCCAGTCGTATATGAGGAAGTTTTCTCCGCTTGCATCGGTAAGCGTAGCGACGCCGATATAAATTTGCTCTGCGGCAGGTTCACCTTCTTCTTTGAAATCAATTCGTCCGAAATAAGGTGCTTTATGCATACGTCTTAATGCGGCAAGTCGATTAAAGGTGTGCTTATGGGTAATTTGTGTGACAGCTAGTGACTGAGCTTGTTGTCTTAAGTTGATAACTGTTTCAAGATAATCATCAAAAGTATCAGTATTCACTTTCACGTCATCCCAGAAATGTTTACGAATATGGATTACTTCTGCCCGGCGTCTGCCAGTTTCGTTTTCCAGTTTATCAATTTGCTGCGTAATCGTTTCGATTACGGTATCCAATCTTTTTTGCTCTAGATCAAGTTTTTTGTTCATACGGTAGCACTCCTTTAAAAGTGAAAAATAGAGGTTGACTGAAGATGTGTTTTGGTGTACAATTAAGATACGGATAAATACGTTCTTTGTGTTTTATAAAATGTGTTTCTGTACTAATTTAACATAGTTTTTTCATTTAATCAATGATAATAAGATAAACCTTGGTTCCATGCTACGTGGATCAAGGTTTTTTTGTTTTTGTAGAGGGAGTCACGCTTGTTGTCGGTAAGTCGATATATTTCGAAAATCGCTGATATAATTCATTCAGAGGACCAACTATATAATTTCATTTACCGAATCTGGATATAACTCCCGAGAGAAGAGGGTATACAAAAAAGCTCAGGCCTAAGCCCGAGCTTTTTATTTCATTATTTCTTTTCTTCTTTTTTCTCGTCAGCTTTTTTCTCTTCGAAAAGATCTTTCAAATCTTTATCGTCAACTTTTACGTCAGCTTTTTTGATTTCTTTCATCATAAGATCATTCATGAATGCGCCATCTTGCATTTTCTTCGCAATTAGTTCTTTTTTGATGTCAGCTTTAGATTGTTCGAATGATTTTTCTGGCTCTTTAATGTCTGTAACTTTAATGATGTGGTAACCGAATTGTGTTTTTACAGGTTCGCTTACTTCATCTTTTTTCAGTTTATAAGCAGCATCTTCGAATTCTTTAACCATTTTACCATGTTCGAAGAATCCTAAGTCTCCGCCTTTTTCTTTTGAACCAGTATCTTCAGAGTATTGTTTCGCTAACTCTTCGAAAGATTTACCTTGTCCAAGTTCTTCTTTAACCTTTTTCGCAGTAGCTTCATCTTTTACAAGAATGTGGCTTGCTTTAATTTGAGGCTTGTAGTTGTCTTTTAATTCTTTATCAGTGATTGTTTTTTCAATTGCTTTTTCTTGAGCTAGAGAGGCACGGATAGTATTTTTAAATGTTTCTTCTTTCATGCCTTGTTGTTTTAATAGTGTATCGAATTGATCACCAACTTGTTTTTTCGTTTCATCGAATCTTTTGTCTACATCTTTGTCTTCAACTTTGTAGTTTTTAATAAGTACTTTTTCCATAACCATGTTATTTAGTACTTGTTTACCAGCTTGTGTTTTCATTTGATTGTAGAACTCTTCTTTTGTAATGTCACCAGCTTTAGATGTAACGATTTTGTCTGATGATGATGTTCCACATGCTGATAATGCGATTACACTTGTTGCGGCTAAGGCAAGCATAGCTTTCTTCATTCGATAAACACTCCTACTATTATGTATTTTTAATTTATCCTACACCAATGAACTTAAGTTCATAAGAGCCCGATTAAGTCTCACTGATACTTTTGCTTTTTATATTGTCAAAGCGCGCTTAACAGGGCTTACCGAGGCTGAGGATAAAGTTTTGATGAATGTTATTTGTTCTATAGTATAAGCAATATGTACAAAGTTTAATATATCATATTTCGACTCGTTTTCATATTGATAAAGAAAAATTAACCATATCGTGTCAGATTTTGAAAGTGTGCCATATTGGGCGTATGCCGCATATACAGAATAGAGGAGGGGATGGGGATGAATTCTCAACTTATTTTATTACTTGTACTGTTTATTTTATTGGTTATAGTAGGTATAATTTGCTTATAGAGGAAAAAAGTGAGGAAGGGGCTTTCCTTCCTCACTTTCCATGAAATATAATTTCTATATAACTAGAAATTAATAAAATTGTTATACATACATTAATAACCCGAAAGACACCGGGCTGGCGGCTCGCAGCTATTTGTTTTCGTTCACACAGTGTATGTGTCATGAAATTCGTGTAAAATATAACAAGAAGTGCGAATGCGACAAAAACAACTGTTATAAGTGTCATGAGGCGAGACCTCCTTTTGGCTAAAATACATATACTTTATATATTGTATCATACGATATTTTGTTCGTGTTATAAAATTCAGAAATAGAAGACTTTGTGTTAGAAAGTGAGGGAGAAAATGGACGTTGTTAGAAGATTAGAACAAGCTGAATACTACGTAGACCTACTATTTAAAATGATTGATGAAGAAAAGTGTCCATTTTATTCTTTAATCATAAAGAAAAAAGTTCGTAAAAAAGATATTGAACGTATACTGAAACTTTGTGAAACATTGAACGAACAATATGTAGCGGAGAAAGCAGAAGGCCTTTTATTGTTCGATGCGCTGTTAGATCAATTTGAAAAAGCGCTTCCACATCAGCTCGAAGTAAACGAAACTGCGGAAGCGCTAGCAAAACAAGGTTTATTTAACCCACTTATGAATGAATTCTTACGCATGAGTGCGAAAAAATAAATAGATTATTTCTTAACTAACTTCTGATCGGATTCCGTAAAATTCTCCTCAATATCTTCTAATGATTTCTCAAAAATATCGATGAAGTCTTGTCCGTAAATATTGCGCAAGATAGCAATCAGCTCGATATTTTCTGGGAACTTCCCATAAAAATTACGAAGTGCAAGAGCCCCATTAAACACTGAATTACTTTCAGGGTCATACTCCTCCATTAAGCGAAGTAGTAATGCTTCCCCTTTATCTGTAATTTCAATGTACGTATTTCGTTTATCATCCTCTTTTTTCGAGAATACAAGATAGCCGCGTTCCTCAAGCTTTTTCGAGAAGTTAAATGCCGTTGATACGTGCATAACTCCAAACTTAGCAATCTCAGAAATAGAGGCCCCTTTTAAATGATAAGCGATTGTTAAAATATGATGTTCATTAATATTTAAATCGTAAGGCTTAATCCACATTTGCCAATCTTTCTCTACACATTTCCATAACGCTTTCGATAATTGAGCAATGCGTTGGCTGAAAATCATCGCTTCTTTTACCGAGTAATCTTTTTCTCCACTTTTCATTTACTCACCCACTTTAACATTCTTTTTCATTACTATCTATTATGCCAGTAAAATAAAAATTAATAAAGTCTTTTTGTGAGAATTGTGAAAATTTTTTGGAAAAATGACATTCTATACAAATCATGCATAACTATGGAAGCGGTTTATGAGTCGTGAGTACATGTGTTGTCCTTACATGTTAATCGCTAACATATATTGTAAATGCATAAAAACACGGCATATCTATGTGATATGCCGTGTTAGGGTCAATTTATATAAAAAATATTTGTTATATGCAAAAACTAAGCAGGAATTTGTTTACGCTTTTTCTGGAACGGCTTCTTGTAGTTTCTCAATTGACTTTTGAATGTCCAAAATTTCTTTTTCAATATGGCGCTTGTTTTGAGAAATATCTTGTTTCCAGTTAGAAAGCGTGTCTTGCATGTCGTCTTTTAATTCTTGAAACACTTCTTTACCTTCTGAAGCAGTTTCAACGATTTGACGCTTTAATAACTTTGTATCAGCTGTAATATCAGCTAAAGTCTTTTTAATATCATTTCCTTTTTCTTTTAACTTGCCGCGCATGGCTTTGCCAGAAGAAGGAGTAGAGAAAAGAACTGCTAATCCAGCAACTGCTCCGCCGCAAAGGACACCTGTAATAAAGGATTTAGCTTTTGACATAAAAAGAGACCTCCTTATTTTTCGTTCGTATTCATGATGTGAAATAGTATGCATATCTTTAAAACAAGAGAAAGAAAAGAGAACTTTTCCTTCTTGTAAGTGCGCTATGCACAGAAAAGTATACCCCGGTATATGGAGTGAAGAAACAAGCCTTGCAATATGTAATTACTTCGGGGAATCGGCTTGTTATGTATTACGTCTTCTTATAGTGTCACTATTTCACACTATTTGCAATTGTGCTTGCGATGTTTTGTAAATTTTCCATTGTATATTCATTTTGGTGTGATTTCCAAACGGCACCGAAACCATCGTTTTCACCGTAGCGTGGAATTAAATGAAGGTGGAAGTGGAACACAGTTTGTCCAGCTTTTTCACCGTTATTGTTAAGTAGGTTAAAGCCAACTGGATTAAACTCTGCTTTAATCGCATTTGCGATTTTCGGAACGACAGAAAAAATATGTGATGCGATTTCTGGCGTTAACGCAAAAATGTCTTGTTTGTGAACTTTCGGAATAACAAGAGTATGTCCTTTTGTTACTTGACTAATATCTAAAAATGCAAGCACATGTTCATCTTCGTATACTTTTGAGCAAGGGATTTGCCCATCAATAATTTTACAAAAAATACAATTGTCCGCTGTATGATTCATCGATCTCATCCTTTCAAATAGCCTTAGCCGTATTTTACCATAATTATATAGGAGAACAAACACGAAAAACAGGAAGCTGACTCAGCTTCCTGTTTTCTGAAGAGGGATTGAAAAAGCATTATCGTAATTTACGTTTCGCAGACACCCCATTTATTTAAGAAATGCATGGTAAATCGGCTAAAGTTTCTGCCGTAGACACCCCATTTTCAAGTGAAATGAATTGCAATCTTTTTAAAATGAAATTGTTTATTTTTTAAAACAGTATATGCTCTTTCGGAGACACCCCGTTTCGAAAATGAAACAAATAATCTGGTTATGTGTAAATTTCATTGTCCAACATGGACACCCCATTTCATGATGACTTCACTATGTTGTTATACTCATCAATTGGTGGTTGCTTTTTCAATGTGTTCCTTCTTCACTAATTATGATGTCCGCTTTCGTAAAAATATATGCTAACAAATTTAAATTTTTTTTGAACACATCGATACTATGTAGTACAGCGCAATTTTTGGTAAGATGAATATAGAATGAATACTAATGAAGAAAGTGGTGTCGTATGAGCGAGTTATTGCGTGTAGAAAATGTTACAGGAGGATATACGAAACGACCTGTATTAAAAGACGTTTCGTTCTCTGTTAATAAAGGCGAACTTGTCGGCTTAATCGGTTTAAATGGGGCTGGTAAAAGTACGACGATTAAACATATTATCGGTTTAATGGAACCGAAAAAAGGAACTGTCACAATTAATGGGAAAACAATTCGTGATGATATGACAGCGTACCGTTCTAGCTTTTCATTCATTCCAGAAACACCGGTATTATATGATGAGCTAACGCTAGAAGAGCATTTGAAATTAACAGCGATGGCGTACGGTGTCGATGAAAAACAGTACGAAGAACGTGTAGGACAACTATTACAAGAATTTCGTATGAAAAATCGTTTAAAATGGTTTCCATCTCATTTCTCAAAAGGGATGAAACAAAAGGTAATGATTATGAGTGCATTTTTAGTGGAGCCATCTCTTTACATAGTAGACGAACCTTTCGTTGGACTGGATCCGTTAGCGATTCAATCTCTACTTCAAATGATGGATCAAATGAAAAAGAGTGGCGCAGGTATTTTAATGAGTACACATATTTTAGCGACGGCAGAGCGTTATTGTGATTCGTTCATTATTTTACATCAAGGCGAAGTAAGAGCGATGGGAACATTATCTGAACTGCAATCACAGTTTAATATGCCAGGTGCAACGTTAGATGATATTTATATTGCCTTAACAAAGGAAGAAGATTATGAATAGCACAGCACTATGGAAAGAACGATTTCGTCACTTTCTAAAAGAAGTTCGTACATATAGTAAATACGTATTTAACGATCATTTGAAATTTATTTTCGTGTTTATCATCGGTGCGGGGGCGTATTATTACCAGCAATGGTTACAAACGTTAACACCTTCGTTTCCAACTGCGCTCGTGATGGCAGTGTTAATTGGACTAGTTTTAACAGCTGGATCAATGCAAACGCTATTAAAAGAAGCGGACCTTGTTTACTTACTGCCAGTTGAAGAGAAGTTAAAGCCTTACTTCACAAAGGCCTTTCTCTTTACGTTTATGATTCAGTTATACATAATCGCAATCGTAGCAGCTGCGCTTGCCCCGTTATACTTCCAGCAAATGAAGCAAACAGGAGCGGCTTACATATGGATTGTAATCGCGTTTGTCATTGTGAAAGCTTGGAATTTATTTATAGCGTGGGAAAAGTCCTTTTTAACAGATCAAAATGTACAAAAGGCGGATTGGTTCATACGTTTTATCTTAAACGGTTTATTTGTATATTTCCTTGTAGAACGTACTTCAGTTCTTTTTATTGGCGGAATTGTTCTATTCATGGTGTTATACCTTGCTATCATGCATCAAATGGTGAAAGGGAAGCCGCTGAACTGGGAGTATTTAATTTCTGAAGAAGGTAAAAAGATGATGTTACTGTACCGCATCGCGAATATGTTCGTTGATGTACCGGCATTAAAAGAGAGAGTATCCCGCAAGAAATGGCTTGATTTCATTCTTTCGATCATTGGTGAAAAACGTACATATTTATACTTATATACGAGAACGTTTTTACGATCTGGCAACTATTTTGGCTTATATGTGCGCTTACTCGCTCTTGGCGGAATTATTCTTTACTTCATTCCGTTTTTATATGGACGATTTATCGTAAGCCTTATTTTCCTATACTTAATCGGTTATCAGCTATTAACTTTATGGAAACATCACCGCATGAAGATTTGGCTTGATTTGTATCCAGTAGGGGGAGAAGAGAAAAAGAAAGATTTTCTTACATTATTAAGTGCCATTTTAATTATCGGCAGCATGATATTTACAATTGTATTTGCACTGGCAACGAAAGATTTCATAATGACAGGAATTTTACTAATCGTAAGCATATTATTTAGTATCGGTTTCGTTTATCAATATGGTGCAAAGCGCATTGAGCGTTTAAATTGAAAGGAATGAACCTATGATTACATATGAAGAAAAGGTTATAAAAGAGTTGGAGCAGTGGAAAGCTACATTCATGAAAGATTCTTCTATGATGACACGGTTCTCAAAGAAAGTGCAGTTGAAAGTACAACAGCTCATTCCAGCGAAAGTACAAAAAGTATTAACAGAAACGATTCGGATGATGGTGCAAACGATTAGCGCCGGATCAAACTTTATAAAGCCGAAACTAAAAGAAACGACTTGGTCGCTGCAAAGACGTGACGATGAAGTTCGTAAAAAAATGGACGAATATAAAAAAGTAGCGGCGGCAGAAGGGGCGGGGACGGGAGCTGGCGGTATTCTTCTCGGTCTTGCTGATTTCCCGCTCCTTCTTACAATTAAAATTAAATTTTTGTTTGATGCAGCAACATTGTACGGATTTGATACGAGTAAACAAGAAGAGCGCCTCTTTATCCTTCACGTTTTCCAACTTGCTTTTTCAAGTGATGATCATCGAAAAGAAGTATGGAAAGCAATTGAAACGTGGGACACAGAAAAAGAAAATCATATGGACTGGGAAAAGTTCCAAACAGAGTACCGAGATTATATTGATTTAGCGAAGATGCTTCAGCTCGTTCCTGTAATCGGTGCCCCGGTCGGCGCATATGCGAACTATCAATTATTGCAAAGACTCGGAGAAGTGACGATGAATTGTTATCGTATGCGATTGCTGAATAAGGATTAAAAAGAAGGCCTCCTACATGTGTAATGTAGGAGGCTTTTTCTTAGAAGCCAAGTCCGATATAGCTAACCCCAACTATAATTAATACGATAAAAAGTAAAATGATGAATGGGAATCCGCTTTTACCAGCTTCACCGCCGCCAGTTCCGCCGCTACCGCCTTTACCACCAAGTCCCATATGAACATCCTCCTTATTGTTATATATTGCTTTTACTTTATGTTTTTCTACATTTACCAATAACCCCCCTTCTAAAGTGCTAACTAACTTGAAAATCATTTCGTTTCATTTTATAATTCACTTACCGACCGGTAAGTAAAAACAAGTGAGGTACAGTATGACAAAGAATTTACAAACATCGCAGAACATTGTAGAGGCGTCATTTAAACTTATGGCAGAGCACGGTATTGAGAAAATGAGCCTTTCCATGATTGCGAAAGAGGTAGGTATTTCAAAACCGGCCATTTACTATCATTTTTCTTCTAAAGAAGCGTTAGTAGATTTTTTATTTGAAGAAATTTTTTCTGGGTATCATTTCTCTTCTTACTTCGATAAAGATCAATATACGAAAGAAAATTTTGCAAAAAAGTTAATTGCAGATGGTTTACATATGTTGTCTGAGTATGAAGGACAGGAAGGTATATTACGCGTCATAAATGAATTTATCGTAACTGCGGCGCGAAATGAGAAGTATCAGAAACGTTTATTTGAAATACAAGAAGAGTTTTTAAATGGATTTCATGATTTATTAAAGCAAGGTGTAGAACTTGGTATGGCGTCACAACATGCAACAGAAGAGAATGCTCATACGTTAGCGCTCGTTATCGATAATATGAGCAACTACATGCTCATGGGATTCCAGTTAAAGTATAAAGAAATTTGGATTCGAAATGTGAAAAACGTCATAAAGGAGGAATAAAAGTGAAAATGCAAAAAAACTGGTGGCTCGGTTTTCTTGGATTCATTGGAGTGTATAAAATTCCAGGTATGATAGAGGCTTTTCAGGCGGATGGAAGTTGGCTGAAGTTAATCGGTTTCATTTGGTTACTTTGGTTCGGATATTTTATTCCAGAGAAGAAAGATAATTAAATTTCAATTTTCTGTAAAGTTATGTAAAATATAGATTGAGAGTATTCATATATTAGATTACTAGATTTGGAGTGGTTACATGGATCCATTGAAAAATGAAATTCACCCTGACATGGTCAAGGTGTGGAAAACGCGTTCCTTAATTGAGTTAGGAATTAGTATTATCGTCATTTTGGCATATCTTTTCTTTATGATTAAGTTTAATTGGTGGGCTTGGATTTTTTATGTGCTCATCGGATTAACAATTGTATATACGCCGTTTGATTACCTTACATTCCCGAAATTGCGTCAACGTTACTATAGCTACCAACTAAATGAAGAAGAACTTGAAATTCAGCACGGTCTTTTCGTCGTAAAACGTGTATTAGTACCGATGATTCGTGTGCAGCACGTTACGATTGAACAAGGGCCAATTATGAGGAAATACGGATTAGCAGAATTACACATTTCAACAGCGGCGACTTCTCATAGTATCCCAGGCTTAACGATGTATGAGGCAGAAATGTTGAAAACGAAAATCGCAGAATTAGCGAAAGTGAGTGATGAGGATGTATAAGAGGCAGCATCCAATCACGATGTTATTAGAATTAAAAATAACAGATTTTATACCATTTATTATTTTTCTTTTTAGTTTAAAAGGAAAGTTTCCATTTTGGTATTTAGTTCCTATCGGTTTTGCGGTAATCACGATTGTTTCAGCTATCGTAGGCTGGTACTACAAAGTATATTGGGTCGAAAATAACGTATTACATATTAAAGAAGGGCTCTTTGTGAAGAAGGAGAGCTACTTAAATAAAGAACGTGTTCAAACGATTAATACAAGTTCAGGCATGCTGTACCAAGTGTTAGGACTAAAGAAAATTAAAATTGAAACAGCTGGAGGAGGAAATGAACCGGAAGTTAGTTTAGCTGGTATTACGTTAGAAGAGGCAACAAAGCTTATTACAATGTTAAATGAGCCAACCTCGGTAGTAAAAGTAGAAGAAACATCAGAAGAAGTAGTAGTACAAAAAGAAATTATTACAGAGGAAAAACAAACGACAGAGTACAAGTTAACGTGGAAAGAGATTTTAATAGCGTCTGTTACATCTGGTCAATTTGGATTATTATTCTCTTTAATATTCTTCGTTTATAACCAAGTGAACGAGTACATTCCGAAATGGATCAAAAATAGCGTAGAGTCTTATGTTATGGATCACGATATATATGGCTGGATTTACATGGTAGCTATTTTACTTTTCGTTTCTTGGATGATATCTACAATTGGCTACGCGTTAAAACATGGTAATTTCACAGTCAATCGAAAAAATGATGAAGTCCGTATTTCGCAAGGATTACTTGAGAGAAAAGAACTCGTACTAAAATTGCACCGCATTCAAGGGATTACGATAAAAGAAGGTATATTACGTCAACCGTTCGGTTATTGTGCTGTGCAAGTAGAAGTTATTCAAAGTGAAGGAAAAGAAGAAAAAGTTACGCTACATCCTATCATTCGAAAAGATCGCGTGCAACAGTTACTCGCGCATTTACAATTACCATATGATCTGAATACAAATATTATTTCATTACCAAAAGCAGCATTGCGTCGTTACTTAATTGATAGTTTCATCTTCTTCGCAATGCTAACAATCCCGCTTACAGGAATAAGCATATACTTTGAAAAATATTACATCATGTGGGCTTTATTACCGCTCGCAATCCTCATCTTTACACTTGGATACGCAACATTTAAAACAAATGGTTACGGTGTAAACGGAGAACAAATTACAATTGTGTATCGTAGTATTGGAAAATATACAGGACTTGTCAGAAGAAGACACGTGCAGTCAATCGAGAAAACACAATCGTATTTCCAGCACCGCGTAGACTTATGTACGTATAAGTTTTCTAGTGCATCATCGAATTATAAATTAGAGCATACGAGAGTAGAAGATGCAGAGAGAATGCAGGATTGGTATAAGAAGAGAATAAGTGAGGATTAGTTTAAAAAGGCTTGCCTAGTATGATAGGCAGGCTTTTTTTATAGAGAAATAAGTAGTTTACAATTGAACTAAGTTTTCTTTAGTCCAATCCATATATGAGGACTACAGCGCACATAAATGAATATGTATCAGGAAAAAGGAAGAATACTTCTATTTCAGGGAAATTCGTGAAATATTTGATATAAATGGTATACTAATGTAGAAATAATATTAGGAGGCTGTGTATGATAAGTCAGTTGAAAAGAGAAGCACTTGATGCATTAAAAGGAAAATGGGGATTAGCAGTAGGAGCAACCTTATTAATTGGAATTCTTATTGGAGCTGTGGAATTTCTAACCACAGGTATTTTCTCAATGTTTTGGGGTTGGGAAGAAGCAAGTGATTCGCTTACAGTAACTATTATTGCAATGCTTATTATCGGTCCGTTAACAACGGGTGCTTATTACCTAGTTTTAAATGTAATTCGTGGAACTAATGCTAGTATTGGTCATGTATTTAGATGGTTTAGCGATGGAAGTAAGTTTATGAAAGCATTTTTAACATATTTACTAATGTATGTATACGTAATTCTATGGACATTACTTCTTATTATTCCGGGTATTATTAAATCATTTTCTTATTCTATGACGTATTTTATTTTGAATGATCATCCAGAATATACAGCGAATCAAGCAATTACTGAAAGTCGCCGTATGATGAACGGACATAAAATGGATTACTTTTTACTATGCTTAAGTTTCCTTGGCTGGTTCATTTTAAGTATTCTTACTATTGGAATCGGTTTCTTATGGTTAGCACCTTACTTCTATTCGACATCGGCAGCGTTTTATGAAGAGATTTCAAAAGAATATTACAAAAAAGAAGGTACTACTTTCTAATAAAGTGAAACTTTAATCAGTGGGGGGGTCTTCATCCCCACTGATTATTAGTTGAACTAATCGGGCGTTTACGGGCAGTTGATTCCTCACCTAACTTCTTTGCTTTCGCTAAATTTTGAGGTGGGGGTCTTACTGCCCGCAAATAGCGGGATAAAACATCTAAACTGAATATAGGGAGCAGATGGTTTAGATGTTTTGATATGTGTTCTGTTTTGGGATTCACTTCAGGATAAGGTATAGGTTTTTATATAGAAATTCTTCCCTCTATGATTTATCATAGAGGGTTATTTTTTTATGTGAAAATGATAGAAAATAGTGAATAATATATATGAAAGGAAAAAAGTGAGGTGAATGAGAGTGAGCAAATTTTTAATTCCGTATTCATTTTCTATATTAAGTTTCTTTATTTCAGCAACGGCACTTGATTTATATGATAGGATGGGAAAAAATAATGAGATGATTTCGCCGAACATACTTGGAAAGATAATTCAATCTATTTCGCAAATGGGAGTCCTTACATTGTATTTCGGAGTACCTATTATTTTAGGTGGATGTCTTCTTGGTGAGATATTGTTTAGAGGTATCATTTTACGATTTAAATTGAGCTATATTATATCTGTATTATTATATTTACTCTTAGCTTTTAGTATTGTTTTCATAACGGTAGGGATTCCAAATACATATGAAGATTCCAATATTTTTTTCATGGGGATAACTATGATTTGTGCTGTTACATTCTTTGTGGGTCGGGATATATGGGAGAAAAAACAAGTTAGTAATGGAGTGGGAACATGAAATACACTTGTCCGTGTTGTGGGTATAAGGTGAAACTTTAATCAGTGGGGATTTTGTTCATTCCCCACTGATTATTAGCCCTCACCAATCGGGCATTTATGGACAGTTGACCTCCCGCCTAACCCCTTTGTTCTAGCTGAATTTTGAGGTGGGAGTTTTACTGGCCGGCAAATAGCGGGGTAGAACAATAGAAGAAGAACCACCAGGTCCAGAAAAACCGGAAACAACAGATCCAGAGAAGCCTGGAACACCAAATCCAGAAAAACCTGAAAAAGAATTACCGAAGACAGGACAGAAAATGCCTGTGGAACCATATATGGGAGCATTTCTTGTAATGATGAGTTTTGGATTACTCGTATTAGGTAGAAAACAGCAGAGATAATAAAAGTGAAAAGGTATCCTTCAAGTATTTGAGGATACCTTTTTTATTTTATTTGGCATAAAAAAAGCATCTAGCAAAAGTACTAGATGCAAATAAAAATACAAGGGAAGATAAATGTCCTCACGTTTTCATAGTGTTTTGTTGAAAAAAGGGCTATCTATGTAATTAATTTTAACGCGTAAGGAAAGAAGTTTCTTTCCTTACATGTTTGAAGGGGGATAGTCCAACGGTAGGTAGGGAAAATAATGTAAAAAAAAACTATTGTATGTTTAAAAACGTTATGTTACATTTGTGTTACAAATAAGTTACAAAGCGTAACTTTTGTTACGTTTTGTTTTCTTATGTTTTCGATAGATTACGAGTTGTAGTTCGTATTTCCAATCAACTGAGAATATTTAAAGTTGAAGAAATAACAAACTATAAACTAAAAATGGTTTTTCTATGTGTATGAGAGTGTGTAGTAAAGATTTTGAGTGGGAGCTTTATCCGCATTATTAAAATTCCTTTCGGTCTTAAAAGAAGAAGACTACCAACTATTTAGGAGTTTTAAGTAATGATAGTAAATGAAATGTACTTCCTTTCCCGCACACAATGTAGTACATATTTTACTGTTAGTCTAAGTACTACACAGACTTTTATACATATGATGTTATTGTTTTAGGAGTATATAGGGGGAGAGAAAATGAGAAAGTTATTAACGGTAATTGGACTTACATTTTTAATGTTGGCTGGATGTAGTAATGGGAACTTTGAAAAAGCAATGGATGAGGGAAAGACTGCACTAACGAATAAAGAATATAAAACAGCCTTATCGTCATTTGAACGAGCGCTAGATGAGAAAAAAGATGATTCAGATGTAAAAGTACTTGTAGAACAAACGAAAGCAATGATTGAAGCAGTGAAGTTAAAAGAGGAAACAAAGGTAGAAGAGTCAATCAAGTCATTTGAAAAAGTAGAGAGCGTGAAGAATGGAAGTAATACGCTGTTAAAACAAGCGAAGGAAGAACGAACAGCATTACTAGCCATCTTAGAACAAAAAAAGAAATATAGCGAGCAACTGACGAAAAGTGAAGAGTTCATAAGTAAGAAAAATTATGCAGAAGCGAAAGAGATATTAGATAAGCTAGTTTCCGAAACGAAAGGTAACAAGAACTTTGAAGAATATAATAAAAAAGCTATAGGATTAGTTACTAAAATTGGTGAAGAGGAAAAAACTGCAAAGAGTGAAACAGCAGCACCGAAGGCACAAAAAACAGATGCAGGAACGAGTCAAAAAGTGGAGCCTGAAAAGAATCAAAAGGTAGCAACAGAAAAGAACCAAAAAACAGAGACAGAGAAGAATCAAAAGGTAGAGACAGGAAAGAATCAAGATGCATTTACTTTTGAGAAAGCTAAAGAATATATTAAAAATGAATATAAAGAAGAATATGATTACACGCTAGAGAATACGCAAGTAGAAAATGGAAAGAAATATTATCAAATAAGAGTGCGTACGACATATAAAATAGAAGGTGCAGCTGGATCAGGATTTACTGGTGTATTCAAAGTATTCGAAGATGGTACAATTGTTGAAGTGCACTAGATTGATGAAAAGAATATGATACAAAACAGTAATCTGTCAAAAATAGAGATAATAAAAAGGTATCCTTCAAGTACGAGGATACCTTTTTCCATTTTAAATCGTTCTTTATGACTAATCTTTAATTATTAATCCCAATAATGTTGCAAACTGAATAGCTTGATATGATGATACTTTACATCCTCTTAGATTGTTCACTGAAACGGTAAGTGTATCAAAATTAGAAGAACTAATATCTATTCCCTTCAGTGATGTTTGATCAAAATTTGCTTCGTCAAGGCTACATGAATTGAATTCAACTTTTTTTAGTTTACAGTCAAAAAAATCTGCATTATTTAATGAAGTTTCATTAAATATGATCTTTTCTAGTTTAGAATTTCCAAGTGAAGCTAAATTCAAAATTGAATTTTCAAATGTAACATTTCCTAAGCTAGATTCCGTAAAATTAACGCCAATTAATTTACTGTTTTTAAATTCGACTCTGTGAACAGAAGAGTTACTTAAATTAACATTTGATAAATCGCAGTTCTCAAAACAAACATCTGTAATATCAATATTGCTAAAGTCTGTATTGGTAAACTTACAATTTTTTATCACTGCATTATATAAACGCACTCTATCTACAGATTCATTTTCAAAAGTGGAATCGATGATTTCACACATTTCTAATGTTGAATCTTCTTCATAAAAAATATCATGAAAATTCTTTAAAGATAACTCTGGCGAAATTTTTGGTCTATCAATTTTCATATTATATCCTTCTTTCATTGAATTAGTTAGCTAGAAAAAGTGTATCATCTATTTTAACCTCTTTTTTAAATAAATTCGATGATTGTAATGGCACCTAGTAACTTTTCTAAGACTGC
Source organism: Bacillus cereus group sp. N24 (assembly GCF_016483345.1). NCBI lineage: Bacteria > Bacillati > Bacillota > Bacilli > Caryophanales > Bacillaceae > Bacillus > Bacillus cereus group sp. N24. The sequence continues at coordinate 113,504 of NZ_JAEHCA010000006.1, read as the reverse complement.
CAAGTTGATTTTTAAACTCACTTATTTATAATCTTTTCTTTTAAGATTTCCATATTTTACACGACCCATCTTTTATTATCCTTCCACTAACTTTAACGATAAAATAATAACGTCTCCCTTTAGAGGAGAGTCAAGAATAAGGGGGCAATATAAATTGGAAAATTTATTTTCTATTGGTGAAGTTGCTAATATGAAAGGCATTACAATAAAAGCTTTAAGATATTATCATCAAACAGGCATTCTTATCCCAGTATATATTGATGCAAAAACGGGTTATAGATACTATTCGGTAGATCAATTTGTTTATATTGATATAATTAAAGTTTGTAGAGCTTTGGGAACGAGTACGAAAGAACTGCAAAAAATTTTCACGGAAAAGAATATGGATGAATTATTAAAATTTTTAGCATTAAAAAGAGAAGAAACTGAGCAAAAGATAAAAGAGATGCAAGCAGTCATTCATACGATTGATAAACTAGATAATAGTGTACAAGTCGCTAAAAAGGTACTAGTACATAATCAAATAACAATACAGTATTTTGAGAAACGTTATATCGTCACTGCTCCATGCAAAGAAGTGGGTAATTTTAAAGAATTCCTTTATTATTCAGAGGTAGATAAAATTATTCAGGAGAGAAATTTAGAAACAACGATGGAGATTGGTATAGCATATACGGTTCATTCAAAATATAGATTTGAACCAAAGTATGCTTTTTCTGTGTTATGTAAATATGATTACACACAGAAAGAGCAAAATATAGATATCTTACCAGAAGGTAACTATTTAACGCTGGCCTATAAAAAGAATAATAAAGAAGAAAGTATGGAGAAATTAAAAGATTATATAGAGAAAAATAATGTAACAATTAAAAATTGCATTGAAGTGGAATTATTAGATGAGTTTTTTAGTACGGATTCTTACAGTTGCCAAATGCAATTGCTTATAGAGAATGAATGAATGAAAACGAACTTTAGAGTATACTCAGAAATAATATAAACTAGAAAATGAAGCTGGATTATGTAAGTACAATTGTTGAAAAGGTATCCTCACATACTTTGAGGATGCTTTTTTAGTATAAAAAAAGGCATCTAGCAAAAGTACTAGATGCAAATAAAAAACACAAGGGAAGACAAAATTCTTCCCTTTTCCCGTATGTAATTATATCAAAAAATTTATAAAAAACTAGCTTTATTTTTTATATAATTGATGTGTGAAGCCGTGAAAGGAAAAGATTACACTATTTTCGTAGTTTTTTGTTAAAAAAAGGAGCTGTATATATGATTAATTTTAAACCAGAAAATTTAAATCAATTATTAAAAGTGACGCTCATAAGTGCGAATAAGTCTTATGATGCGATTAAAGATTATGAGTTTACAAAAGAAGCAGTAGTATTCCGTATAGACTTCGAATATATTGACGTTTCTCTTATGATTGTAGATATGCTAGGAAGATCGGCGGCAAGATTTAACATTTTGCCATTTGCTAAACCAGATACGAATGAGATAGATTACATCCAGTTTCAAGTGTATTCGATTAATGAAGGGAATTTTAAAGAAATGCTTGATACGATGTAAAAAACTATAATTTTACAAAAATGTATATACCAACTAATATATAAGTAATACATTCATATAATTGGAGTGATGAGATGCAGCCGTTAGAAAGGGAGATTCATTCTAATATGCTGAAAGTGTGGCGAATTCACGCTTTAATTGGGGCGGCAGTTATACTAGCAGTCGTAATTGCGTATTTCTTTTTTATGATTAACTTTAACTGGTGGGGTTGGCTGTTCGGATTGTTAGTAACAGGCGCTATTACATTTATCCCGCTTGATTATTTTGTATTTCCAAATTTACGTCAACGCTATTATAGTTACAGATTAAATGAAGAAGAGATTGAGATTCAAAAGGGAATGTTCGTTGTAAAACGTGTACTTATTCCGATGATCCGTGTGCAGCACGTAACGATTGAGCAAGGGCCGATTATGAGAAAGTATAATTTAGCAGAATTACACATTTCAACAGCAGCAACTTCTCATAGTATTCCAGGTTTAACGAAAGAAGAAGCAGAACAGCTGAAAAGACAAATTGGAGAACTTGCGAAAGTGAGTTATAAGGATGTATAAGAGGCAGCATCCGATCACGATATTATTGGGCATTCGAATTTCGGGTTTATTTCCTTTTATCCTTCTTGTAATATTTCGCTCTGATGAAAATGAGCCTTGGTATTTATTTTATTTTGTTTTGTTGTTTCTTTTATTCGTGATGGCTATTTTCTCCGCTGTGAAATGGTATTTCAAAGTGTACTGGATTGAGAATAATATTTTACATATAAAGCATGGTGTGTTTGTAAAGAAAGAAAGCTACTTAAATAAAGAACGTGTGCAAAATGTTAGTACATCTTCTAATATCATTTATCAAATACTTGGACTGACAAAATTAAATATAGAAGTTGCAGGCGGCGGTAGTGAGCCAGAAGTGATGTTAGCTGGTATTAAAGAAGATGAAGCGAAGGAACTAATTGCTTTATTGCATAAAGAAAGAAGCGTTGTGGCTGAAGAGGTGCCTGCGGAAGAAGGTAGTAAGACAGTTTATCAGTTAAAAGCGAAAGAAATTTTATTCGCATCTATTACATCTGGTAGATTTGGATTAGTGTTTTCTATGTTAGTAATCCTTTACACAGAGTTTAATCAATTTCTACCAGAATGGCTCATCAATAAAGTGGAAGCGTATGTGATGGATAACGTTGTATATGAATTAATCGTTATGGCGGCAATTTTAATGGCAATTTCTTGGGTTATTTCAACAGCAGGCTATGCGTTAAAATATGCAAACTTTAAAATTGAGCGAAACGGAAATGAAATTCGCATCGTACAAGGGTTATTTGATAAGAAAGAGTTTGTGTTAAAATTGCACCGTATTCAAGCAATTACTGTGAAAGAAGGCATTCTCCGTCAGCCTTTCGGTTATTGTTCTGTGGAAGTAGAAGTCATTCAAAGTATAGAATCCGCTGGGAATGAAGTGATGCTACATCCTTTTATGAAGAAAAAGATGTGCAGCAGTTACTCGCATATTTACAGTTGCCGTATGAAATGGAAGAGGAAATCGTTCATTTACCGAAAGCGGCATTGCGCCGTTACATCATCATGGGCTGGATTACAACTGCTGTGCTCGCTGTGCCGATCGTTAGTGCGAGTATATATTTCAAACAATATATCGCGTTATTCACTCTTATCCCGCTATGTATCGGATTTACAATACTCGCATACGCTCGTTATACTAGTGGCGGTTATATGATGAGAGAAAATCAATTAACGATGGTGTACAGAGGTCTTGCGAAATATACAGGAATCATGCGTAGAAGGCATATTCAAGCGGTGGGGTACAATCAATCATATTTTCAAAAGAAAGACGAGTTATGTACAGCTGCCGTATCGGTAGCAGGGCATCGTTATAAAGTGAAGCACATGCGAAAAGAGGACACACTTCGTATATATAATTGGTACAAAGAAAAAGGAAACACCGGTGTGTAGTGGTGTTTCCTTTTTGTCATTAAATGGATATCTTTAGTCGAATCGTTGATATATTTCAAGATGTGATAGATATATTCGAAAAATCGTTGATATATTTCAAGATGTGATAGATATATTCGAAAAATCGTTAATATAATTTCACGCACTACTAGTGTTGTATTACTTTTTAATTAAACTAACACATCAAAAGTAGTCACAAAAGAAGGACGAGAGAAAATACTCTTTTGCTGTTCTGCATGTGGATGCACCTGAGCCTGGGCTTGTCCCTCTGCTTGTGCAGGACGTTTTTTATGAGCGTTTTCGAATGAACGTGATTCTGTCCAATCTTTAAAGTTTTGCTCTGTTTCCCACATTGTTAAGATGACATATGTATCGTTACTTAATGGGCGAAGAACACGGATTGCTTGGAAGCCAGGCTCATTTTCGATTAGGCCAGCGCGGTTTTTAAAACGATTTTCAAATACTGGTCGACCTTCGTCTGTTACAGAAATGTTGTTACAAACAATATAGCCAGGTTGTCCTTTAAATTCGCCAACAGCGTCTAACACGTCATACTGAAGTGCGGATTCTACAGATTCTTCTATATTTTCTTTATAAAACATATCTTTTTCATTATTTTTTGCAGTGAAATTTGCTTGTTCTAGAGGTGTTTCGTATGAAATAATAGCCTTCATTTTAATGCCCCCTTAATCGTTTTGTTTCTATTATATCAACTCTCGTAAAAAACTTCGAAGATTATATACATAAAGATACTTCTTTTTCAAATAATAAATGTACCATCATTTGGAAAGAAGGCCGATGTATGAAGAAAGTAAAGTGGACTTTATTAGGCGGCGTTGCAACGTTTTTAGTAGCAATTGTACTTTATAAACTTATTGTGTTAGCTGGTAGCTATATGATGGATGAAAAGCAGCTCGTTTTCCACTCTTCATCACGTATCGTTGACCAGAAAGGGAAAGAAATTACGAAATTATACGTAGAAAATAGAGAGCTTGTACCGATTGAGCAGATCCCAAAGTATGTGCAGCAGGCGTTTGTTGCGGTGGAAGATTCTCGCTTTTATGAGCATCAAGGAATTGATTATCCATCTATATTTCGGGCTCTCTATAAAGATACGTTAGCTGGAGAAAAGGTAGAGGGCGGTAGTACGATTACGCAGCAACTCGCTAAAAATGTCTTTTTAACTCGTGAAAAAACATTTACACGCAAATTGAAAGAAGTCGCAATTTCTCTTCAATTAGAGCAAAAATATACGAAACAGCAAATTCTTGAAATGTATATGAATCATATTTATTTTGGCCACGGGGCTTACGGTATTCAAGCGGCAGCAAAGTTGTATTTTAATAAAAATGTCGAGGATTTAACAGTAGAAGAAGGGGCAATGCTTGCAGGTCTTCCGAAATCACCAAACGGATATTCACCGTATTTCTCTCCAGAGAAGAGTAAGGAGCGCCGTGATCTCGTATTGTCACTTATGCATAGACAAGGTTATTTGACTGCCGAAGAAAGCGTTCGCTATCAAGGAAAGACAATTGCTCTATATAAAAACTTAGATGAGAATGAACTCGCATATATGCCGTATATTGATATGGTCATAGATGAAGCGGCTCGTTTATACGGATTGTCTCATCAAGAAGTACTTCGCGGAGGATATACGTTTGTCGTACCGATGGACGAAAAGGTTCAAAAGGTAGCGTATAACCAGTTCCAAGATGCAAGGAATTTCCCTGGTAAAGAAGAGGGGGCGCAAGGTGCATTTTTATTAATGGATAATCGTACGGGCGGGATTAAAGCTGCGATTGGCGGAAGAAAGTATGTCCCGAGAGGATTTAATCGTATTTTTGCAAAAAGGCAACCGGGCTCTGTTTTAAAACCACTTATCGTCTATGCACCAGCATTAGAAACGAAAAAGTATAATCCGTATTCGTTATTAACAAATGAAAAAGCTTCTTTTGAAGGTTATGAACCTCGAAATTACAATCGTCGATATACGAAAGAAATGACGATGTATGACGCGATTTTAGATTCAGCAAATGTACCGGCAGTTTCTTTATTAAATGAGTTAGGGATCGAAGAAGGAAAGCAATTTTTAGAGAAAGGAAATGTTCATATTGCAGATGCTGGGTTAAGTACAGCGCTTGGTGGGCTGAAAAACGGTGTTTCACCATTTGATCTTGTAAAAATGTATCGTGCATTTTTAGCAAACGGCAATATTATTGAGCCGCATGTTATTGATAAGGTGTTAAATAGACACGGCGCAGTCATTGGAGAATCGCCAAAAGTAGAGACGAAAATCTTCTCGAAACAAACAGCATGGTATATGACGAAAATGTTAGAAGGAGTTGTGAAGGAAGGGACAGCCAAAGTAGGTGTATATAACGGTGCGTTGGCTGGAAAAACGGGTACCACTTCAATTCCTAATGATGATAATGGAGCAAGGGATATGTGGTTTGTTGGATATACGCCGAATTTAGTGGGAGCAGTTTGGGTCGGCTATGATCACACGGATAAAGAGCACAAATTGCAAGGCGAAAGTGCAACTGCAACGAAGTTATTTAAGAAAATTTTAACGAAGGCAAATGTAGAACAGAAAGAAAAGTTTATGCAGCCAGAAGGTGTAGAAACGATTGGTGCCCCAATTCGTTTACGTAAGATTGAAGATGTAAAGATGAAACTATCATTTAGTCCTTTCGGTTTATTTAAAGCAAAATTAAGCTGGACACCACTTCCAGATGAAAGAATTATGTATCGAATTTATAGAGTGGAAAACGGAATTCATACGCATGTGAGTACTGTAACAGGTGTCGGAGAATATGAGGAAAAGTTTATTAACATATTCTCAAAACCGAGTTTTTACGTTGTGCCATTTAACACACAAACGAACCGTGAAGGAGAAAAGTCAAAAGTAGCTAAACCGTAGATTTTCTCTGTGTTATAATAAGAATGTTGTGAAAATAGTAAGCGGTTTTACGAATGTTTGTGTCAATTTCATGAACAACGTACATAATGTTATGCATTTTGTTTTTACAAGCTGTATAGTAAAAAAAGATAAATATCGGAATAGAACGTATTTAAAGCAAAAGCATTGGTAGGGAAGGGAGCAAGGGTCTTGGTAAGAACTATAAATGAGACATTTTTAAAAGCATGTAGGGGGGAACGTACAGAGTATGTACCAGCATGGTATATGCGTCAAGCAGGTCGTTCGCAGCCGGAATATAGAAAGATAAAAGAAAAATATTCTTTATTTGAAATTACACACAATCCAGAGTTATGTGCTTACGTTACAAAGTTACCAGTTGATCAATATAACGTAGACGCAGCAATTCTTTATAAAGATATTATGTCACCACTACCTGCAATTGGTGTGGATGTAGAAATTAAATCTGGTATTGGACCAGTAATCGATAATCCAATCCGTTCTTTACAAGACGTAGAAAAACTAGGGGAAATCAATCCAGAAGATGACGTACCGTACATATTAGATACGATTCGTTTATTAACGACAGAAATGTTAGACGTACCGTTAATCGGTTTTTCAGGAGCTCCATTTACGCTAGCGAGCTATATGATTGAAGGTGGTCCATCTCGTAACTACCATAATACGAAAGCGTTTATGTATGCAGAGCCGAAAGCTTGGTTCGCTTTAATGGATAAGCTTGCTGATATGGTTATTACATATTTAAAAGCGCAAATTAACGCAGGAGCAAAAGCAGTTCAAATTTTCGATTCATGGGTTGGAACAGTAAATGTAGCAGATTATCGCGTATTTATTAAACCAGCAATGGAACGTATTTTTGCAGAAGTTCGTACGATGGGTGTACCGATGATTATGCACGGCGTAGGAGCTGCACATTTAGTGAACGAATGGCATGATCTGCCTCTTGATGTAGTCGGTTTAGACTGGCGTTTACCGATTGAAGAAGCGCGTGCGCGTGGCGTACATAAGGCGGTACAAGGAAATATGGATCCTTCATTCTTATTAGCACCATGGTCAGTAATTGAAGAACATGTAAAAGCTATTTTAGATCAAGGGATGAAAGAGCCAGGTTACATCTTTAACTTAGGACATGGTGTATTCCCAGAAGTAAATCCAGATACATTAAAACGTTTAACTACATTTATTCATGAGTACTCTAAAGAACAGTTAGCGAAGTAAAGGAGATTGGCTGTATGAAAAAGAAAATCGGTTTGCTTGTAATGGCATACGGAACGCCATATAAAGAAGAAGATATTGAACGTTACTATACACATATTCGCAGAGGAAGAAAGCCAAGTCCTGAAATGCTAGAAGATTTAACAGAGCGTTACCGTGCAATTGGTGGTATTTCTCCTTTAGCTACTATTACATTAGAGCAAGCTAAAAAGTTAGAAATGAGTTTAAATGAACTGCAAGATGAAGTAGAGTACCACATGTATCTTGGTTTAAAACATATTGAACCGTTTATTGAAGATGCGGTACAAGCTATGCATAACGATGGAATAGAAGATGCAATTGCACTTGTTCTTGCGCCTCACTATTCTACATTTAGCGTGAAATCATATGTTGGACGAGCGCAAGAAGAAGCTGAGAAACTTGGAAACTTAACAATTCATGGCATTGATAGCTGGTATAAAGAACCAAAGTTTATCCAGTATTGGGTCGATGCAGTGAAAGGTATATATAACGGTATGTCAGAAGCAGAACGTGAAAAAGCAGTATTAATCGTATCTGCTCACAGCTTACCAGAGAAAATTATCGCACTCGGCGATCCATATCCAGATCAATTAAATGAAACAGCTGATTATATTGCAAGGGGCGCTGAAGTAGCGAACTATGCAGTAGGTTGGCAAAGTGCAGGAAACACGCCAGATCCTTGGATTGGTCCGGATGTACAAGATTTAACGAGAGAACTAAATGAAAAGTACGGATACAATTCATTCGTATATGCACCAGTTGGATTTGTTGCGGAACATTTAGAAGTTTTATATGACAATGACTTTGAGTGTAAAGTTGTAACGGATGAAATTGGCGCGAAATATTATCGTCCAGAAATGCCAAATGCTTCGGACGCATTTATTGACTGTTTAGCAGATGTTGTATTAAAGAAAAAAGAATCTGTATTGTAAGAAGAAAGGGGGAGCCTGCTTGAGGAAAAAAGTTGTGATCATCGGCGGTGGTATCACAGGATTAACAGCTATGTATCACTTACAAAAAGATATTCGTGAGAAGGACTTGCTGATAGATACATTACTTGTAGAAGCGTCGGGTAAACTTGGCGGGAAAATTCAAACCGTTCGAAAAGATGGATTTACAATTGAACGCGGACCGGATTCTTTTTTAGCACGAAAAGAAAGTGCGTCTAGATTGGTGAGAGAATTAGGTCTTGGCGATGAACTTGTAAATAATAAGGCCGGTCAATCATTTATTCTCGTAAACAATCGGTTACATAAAATGCCGAGTGGATCAATGATGGGAATTCCAACGCAAATTACGCCGTTTCTATTTTCCGGGTTGTTCTCCCCAATTGGTAAATTAAGAGCTGGTTTTGATCTGTTAATGCCTAGATCAAAACCAGTATCTGATCAATCACTCGGGCAGTTTTTCAGACATCGCCTCGGAAACGAAGTGGTTGAAAACTTAATAGAACCATTACTATCGGGTATTTATGCAGGGGATATTGATGAAATGAGCTTAATGTCGACATTCCCGCAAATGTATCAAATTGAGCAGAAACATCGCAGTATTTCACTCGGTATGCGTACGCTCGCTCCGAAAGAAGAGAAGGCTGAACCGAAAAAGGGAATCTTCCAAACGGTGAAAACAGGTTTAGAATCTATAGTAGAATCTCTCGAAGTAAAGATGCATGAAGGTACGATAATAAAGGGAACTCGCATTGAAAAAGTTGCAAAACTGGATGATGGTTACATGATTACTCTTAGTAACGGAAAAGAAATAGAAGCGGACGCCATCGTAGTGGCAAGCTCACATAAAGTATTGCCTTCTATGTTTGCGCAGTATAAACAATTTCGTTTCTTCCGCAACATTCCGTCCACATCAGTTGCGAATGTAGCACTTGCTTTCCCGAAATCAGCCATTCAGCGCGATATTGATGGAACGGGATTTGTCGTATCACGAAATAGTGACTTCTCCATTACAGCATGTACGTGGACACATAAAAAATGGCCGCATACAACGCCAGAAGGTAAGGTACTTCTTCGCTGTTACGTTGGACGCCCTGGTGATGAAGCGATTGTAGAACAAACAGAAGAGGAACTCGTTCAGCTCGTACTAGAAGACTTACGAAAGACGATGGATATTATAGAGGACCCGGAGTTTGCAATCGTAAGCCGCTGGAAAGAAGCGATGCCTCAATATACAGTAGGTCATAACGAGCGAATGAAAAAGCTTACAACATTTATGGAGAAAGAATTGCCAGGTGTGTACTTAGCTGGAAGTTCTTACGCTGGTTCTGGTCTGCCAGATTGTATTGGGCAAGGTGAGTTGGCAGCACAACGTGTGTTATCACATATTGAAAAAATAGTAGAATGTGAACGAGATGTTTTGAATGTATAAAAAACTACCACTTCTTAATGAAGTGGTAGTTTTTTTATTGGAAAATAGAAGTTTGTACCTTCCATATTCTATCTGTTTTTAGCATAAGTAATTTTTGTTTTAAACGTATAGCTGAGATTAATTTTTTGTAAAACTTGTCGAAATATAGTTCTATATAACGAATCATTTGTTATGATAGATATGCTGAGAAAATATGAAATAGGGAGAGGGAAATAGCTGTGAAGAAATTGTTAAGTGTCTTTTTATCATTATTACTATTGCTTTCATTTACTGGAACTTTAGCACAAGCAGAAGAAACTACTTCTATGTCGGTAGAAAAAGCAATTCAAGTATTCAAGCAGCAAGGGAAAACGAAGGGGATAGTGGAAGGATATATTGTCGGATATACGCAAAGTCCTTCTAAGTACACGAAGGATCCGGCTAAGTTTGACGACACAAATGTGGCAATTGCCGATTCACCAAACGAAACAAATCCAGATAAGATCATGCCTGTTCAGTTGCCAAAAGGCGATGTGAGATCGGCAGTGAATGTGAAAGATCATCCTGAAAATATTGGGAAGAAAGTTAAGTTGACTGGGACGCTTGAATTATATTTTAGTAGTCCAGGTTTAAAATCAGTAACAGCTCATAAGTTTCAAGGGGAAGAACAAAACCGTGTTAGCGATGTAGTGGCTTCACCTGACGGTGGGGAAGTTGCGAAAGGAACAGCGGTAACATTAACAACGAATACAGAAGGAGCAACAATTTACTATACGTTAGATGGTTCTAATCCTACAAATAAAAGTGTTCGCTATAACGGACAAATTGTAGTGAATGAAAGTAGTGTAGTGAAAGCAATCGCAGAAAAAGAAGGTCTTACTTCTTCAGAGATTTCGACATTTTCATTTATTATCGTAAACAATGAACCAGTTCGTATTCATGATATTCAAGGGAAATCACATATTTCTCCTTACAAAGGGAAGAAAGTAAACAATGTGGAAGGCGTTGTAACAGCGCTTGATAAAAATGGTTTTTATATAGAAGATAATAAACCGGATAATGATCCAGCTACTTCAGAAGGTATGTACGTATACAAAAAAGAGGAAAATGTAGCAGTTGGAGACCTTATTCAAGTTGATGGAGAAGTAGAAGAATATGTTGGCCCTGGATATGCAGAAAGGTTTGAAACAGACTTAACAACGACGGAAATTAAGGCGAGTCGCGTTGCTGTAATCGCAAAAGATCAACCTTTACCAGCACCAATAGTACTCGGAGAAAACGGTGTGAAAATTCCTGATCAAATTATCGATAATGATGCATTCGGTTTATTTGATCCAAATGAAGATGCAATCGACTTTTATGAAAGTATAGAAGGTATGCGCGTTACGATGCCAACACCAAAAATTATTGCACCTCAGAAAAACGGAAATTTATATGTAACAGTAAAAAATAGCGGGGATAAAGTAGTAACGAAATATGGTACACCTCTTTTAGATGAAAATCAATTAAACCCAGAGCGTCTTTCTGTAAAAGTATCTCGTGATTATGTAGCAAAAGTAGGAGATACTTTCAAAGGAGATATAACAGGGGTAGTAGGATATGATTACGGTTCGTTCCGTATTTCGCCAGTGACGGAATTACCATCTGTAGTGGACGGTGGATTTAAGCGAGTAGGGGCAAATATTCAGCCACGTCTTGATAAATTAACAGTTGCTACATATAACATTGAAAACTTCTCAGCAAATAAAAAAGAAACGACGGACGAAAAAGTAAAAGAGTTAGCGTATTCTATTAAATACAATTTAAAAATGCCAGATATTATCGGTGTAGAGGAAATGCAAGATAATAATGGATCAATTAATGATGGGACAACAGATGCTTCATTAAGCGCAAAACGTATCATTGATGCAGTTCTAGAAATTCGCGGACCGAAGTATGAGTATGTAGAAATTGCGCCAAGCAACAATCAAGACGGGGGAGCGCCTGGAGCTAACATTCGCGTCGGTTTCTTCTATAACCCATCACGTGTGAAATTAGCAGCAGTACCGAAGTTACTTGATAAAAATGTAGTTCGTATTGGAGACGAAAATGCATTATTTGATAGTACACGTAAACCGTTAGCAGCAGAATTTACATTCCAAGGACAAAACGTTGTTGTCGTTGCAAATCACTTAAACTCAAAACTAGGAGATGCAACGCCATTTGGAAAAGTGCAGCCGCTCGTATTAAAGAGTGAAGAAAAACGAATTCAATTAGCGCAAGAAGTAAATCATTTCGTACAAGGTATTCAGAAAAAGAATGCAAATGCACCTGTTGTTGTATTAGGTGATATGAACGATTTTGAATTCTCGAAACCACTAAAAGCACTAGAGGGAACAATCTTAAAAGATATGCTAAACACAGTGCCGAAAGAGAATCGTTACACGTACATTCATGAAGGGAATGCACAAGTGTTAGATCATATTTTAGTAACGAACAACATCGCACCGCACACAATTGTAGACCCAGTACACTTAAACTCAAACATTATGAAAGAGCATGGACGTGTAAGCGACCACGACCCAGTACTTGCTCAAATTGATTTGAAGAAAGCTTCTTAAAGTGAGAGAACGCTTAGGTAACTAAGCGTTCTTTTTTGTTTTTGCATCGTCATATAAATATAAAGAGGGGATTCTTTTTTTGTAATCTGACGATATAATTAATTGAATATTCTGTTTTATAGAAAGTGAGGTGTAGATATATGGTAGCCCAAATAAATGGGAAATTAATGAATCAACTAGCGATTTTTTTGAGTGTTTTTATATTGATTCAGTTTGTAGCTGATGTAACAGGTCTTACGCAATCACTAGGTATTCATTATTTAGGTACAATAAGGCAGAGCATCACTTATACAGCATTTGGTTTAGCTGTGATTTTTACTATATTGGGTATGAAAAAGGAATTAAGTAAGTATGCAATTATTTCTTTATGTTCGGCGATAGGAATACAAATAATTTATATAGTTGTTATTGTGGTTTTATGGATGTTGGCAGGGACACCGTAAAGTAGTGTTCGTTTTTTTATAGAAAAACCTATTATTATGAAGTGCACCTCCAATTGTTAGACACAGTCTAACAATTGGAGGTGCACTTTTATTCCGATTATTAGTCTTCACCAATCGGGCTTTTACGAGCAGTTGATTTCCCACCTGACTTCCTTGTATTCACTGAATTTTGAGGTGGGAATCTAGCTATTTAGAGCTTGATTTCTGTGGGGAATTTTAGGATTTCTTAAGCAAACTGTAGCGGTGATCATTTTATTTGGAAAATAGAGTGTAACTAATTGCAAAAGATTATATATAGAAACTCTTTTTTGTAAAATTCATGGTAAAATTAATTGAATATTCAGGTTTGTAAAAGGGGGGGCAACGATGCAGGTACAACTAAATGGAAAATTAATGAATCAAATCGCAATCTTTTTTAGTAGTATCGCCATGCTTCAGTTTATAGCTGAGGTAACAGGATTTACGCAAAATTTAGATATTACGTATAACTTAATAAATACAACAACGTCATATATAACATTTAGCTTGGCAGTGATTTTTACTTTAATAGGTGCAAGAAGAGAATTGAGTAAATATGCAATTATTTTATTATGTTTAGTAGTAGCTATTAAAGCGATTTATTTTGTAGCTGTTGTTATTTTATGGGGATTGGCTGGTACGCCGTAAATGAATAAAAAACCTAATTTCCAAGAAGACATGAGGAAATTAGGTTTTTATGCTTGAAACGCTTTTCTACACCGATCCCTTCTTTGCAATCTTCTTTTGTACCTTTTTCTATCACGCTGTACGCCTTTTATATACATGCATAGGCTGAAGAAGAAGAAGAAGGCACATTGTATCGTTAATATATACGATGACATGCCCTGTAACGGTTGCTTTGGATCATATAAATGAATAGGTGCTCCGCCTATTGAAGGGAGTATTGTATTTAGCAGGACGTAAGGAATGGAGGTAACTGCAAATGGAAACAGAATCGCCATATAGTCCTTTTGTGACCATGCAGATGCAGCAAGTCCTAAAAGAGCCATTAACCCTGCAAATAAAAAATTAATTCCGATATATACAATAATATAAGTGATGGGGGAGCCGTAATATAAGTTTGCGAACATCCCGTTGTCATTTATAATACCTGAACCCGCTGCGGGTGCTCCGTTTGGAATGGTTAATTTGCAAAATAATAATGATAAGATAAATGGAAACGTATAAAGAAGTCCTCCGCAAAAAAATGTAACGATATATTTCGTTACTGAATAAGGAAGTAACGAAATTTCTTTACTTATAAATGTCTTAAAACCATCTGATTTATCTGAGTTGTAACTTGTACTAAAGGGGAGACTTGCAATAACTGGCATTAATAATAAATAAACATCCATTTCATTGTCGCGAAATCCAATCCATTTAAAAGCCGTTGTTACAAACGCATCCGTTCCGTCTCCAATATAACGAATTACATAATAATAATGATAGATAGAGATAAGAGCTAATCCACTAAACATAATAATTAAAGAAACACGATTACAAAAAGCTTGCTTTATACTTAAACGAAGCGCACGCATCATGACTGAAAAAGCCTCCACTATTTTGATAAACTTGTCTATTTTCTATATTACTATTAATTGTAAAGATTTTCTTGTTTTTTTATTTGATTATTTGAAAAAGAGGAATTTTGTTGTTGCTAAGTAAGGTTTATCTATACATCTTAAGAACACCTTTTCTTTTTCTCTTTCCATCTGATACACTATGACAGTATTATATGAATGGACTGGAATTTTTTTATACTGGAAATAATAAAAAAGAGAACTTGTATAGAATGTAAGCGTGTGGTAATATCAAAGATGTACTGATTGACTATATTATCCAATTGGTCATTTTTGGAGGTGACGATGTGGCGATAGATCGAAAACGTTCTATTATTGAAGCTGCAACAAAGTCTTTTTCAGCGTTCGGTTATAAAGCAACAACGATGGATCAAGTAGCGAAGTTAGCGAATGTAGGAAAAGGAACGATTTATACTTTTTTCAAAAATAAAGAAGAGCTATTTGGCGAAATTATTTCTAATTTAATTACAGAAATGAAGCAAGTTGCAGAAAACGCAATTCGTTCAGATGTTTCATTTTTTGAAAATGTACATAAAGCATTATATAGCATCTTGGAATTTAGAAAAGAACATCAGCTCATGATTAAGTTAATTCAAGAAGAGCGCGATATGGGAACGAAAGAAGTACAAGAAGTGATGCAACAAGTAGATGTGGAAATCGTTTCTGTCATTCAATCGTATTTAAAGATTGCGATTGAAAAAGGTGAAATTAGCAAATGTGATCCAGAAATTACAGCATTTATTATGCTTCGCCTATACGTATCGCTCATTTTTGATTGGGAAAAAAATCATGAACCGCTAGAAAAAGAAAAAATTGCAGAATTATTTGAACTTTATTTATTAAAAGGATTGTCAAACTAAGATAATCCTTTTATTATTATAAAAAATGACCAATTTAACAAAATAGTCATATATTTATTTTAGGAGGGATAATATAAATATTCACTTCATAGTAAGGAACAGTTGCATAGTATAAATCCGGGGATAAGGCATATGTATGAATAAGTATAGCCTTTTTGTTTGGGTGAAAATGACTAAATGAACATTTTAGTCATTTTGATAAAGGGGGAGAAATGATGAAATGGAATCAGTTACTTCGTAAAGAGTTTACTGAAATTATAAAAAGTAAAAAAATATTAATTCCAATTATCGCGGTATTATTCGTACCAATTTTATATGCAGGTATGTTTTTATGGGCCTTTTGGGATCCGTATGAACAGTTAGATGATTTACCAGTTGCGGTAGTCAATTTAGATAAAGGTGCAGTATTTGATGGGAAACCAATTGAGGTCGGAAAAGGGCTCGTTGATAATTTAAAAGATAACACAAGTTTTAAATGGGAATTTGTAAGTGAAAAAGAAGCGGAAAAAGGAATGGAAGGCAGAAAATATTACATGTTAGTACGCATTCCTGATGACTTCTCAAATAACGCTACAACGTTATTAAAAGATGATCCGAAACCATTAAACTTAGAATACATTCCAAACGAAAGCTTAAACTTCTTATCTTCACAAATTGGTGGAACAGCCATTGAAAAAATTAAAGGTGAAGTAGCAAGTACGTTAACGAAAACATATGCAGAGAAAATGTTTGATTCCATTCAAGACGTCTCAAAAGGATTAGCAGATGGAGCGGAAGGTGCAAATAAACTGCACGACGGATCAAGTGAGCTGCATGATGGTTCAAGTAAAGTGACGGATGGCCTTCATACACTTCAAGGGAAGTCTGGGGAGATGAAGGATGGTGTAGGGAAACTATTTGATGGATCTGGAAGAGTGACAGTAGGTTTAAATACGTTAAACGGCAAAACAGGTGAGATGCAAATAGGTATCGGAAAATTAGTAGATGGCTCCGGAAAAGTAACAGATGGTTTACATGTATTAAATAGCAATGCAGGTATCGGAAAATTAGTAGATGGCTCTGGAATAGTAACAGATGGTTTACATGCACTAAATAGTAATGCGGGTATCGGGAAATTAGTAGACGGCTCCGGAAAAATAACAGATGGTTTACATCTATTAAATAGCAAAACAAGTGAATTGCGTGATGGATCTGAGAAAGTGACCGGTGGCTTGAACAAATTAGTAAGTAAATCCGGTGAATTAAAAACAGGAACAACTGATCTATCAAATGGTATGGGAAAACTTGCTGAAAGGAAAAGTCAATTAGAAAAAGGGTCTCAAGAAATTCAAAAGGGATTGCAAGATTTAAATAGTAACATACAAAAGTCTGCTGCAGGCTTAGAGGAAATGCAGTCGAAAGTTCCTTCTATATTGAATACAGTAAATGAGAAAATAGATGGAGCTGGGGCGAATGTAAATCAGTTAAATGAACTTACACAATCAACAGCAGGAGATGCCAAAAACGCAGCGCAAGAGGTAGCGAATTTACAAAAGCAAATTGAAAGTTTACCAAAAGAATATCAAGAGCAGTTACAACCATTCATAACAAGTGCTGTAAAAAGTACAGCGACAGTTCAGCAAAAAGCTGCCGTAGTAGCAGGTGGAACAAATAAATTAAATGAAGAAGTAAAACAATTAACAGGCGAAATAGATCAAAAAACAAGTGGATTGCAAAACACATTACCAAATCCAGCAGGGGTGAAAACTCTGGCGGGTGGTGTTGAGAAACTAACGAACGCACAAAATGAATTTGTTAGTAAGTTTCATGGATTTGGTGAGGGATTAGATAATGCAAAAATAGGTGCTGATAAATTAAAAGATGGATCGGTTCAATTAATTGATGGCGTAACGCAATTACAAAGCGGATCAGGAAAAGTGACAGCAGGATTAGGTCAATTATCTGCAGGAGTAAATCAATTAGCAGATGGCTCAAGCCAAGTAACAGGCGGTTTAGGTACATTATCTGTAGGCGTAACGAAATTAGCGGATGGCTCAAGCCAAGTAACAGGCGGTTTAGGTACATTATCTGTAGGCGTAACGAAATTAGCAGACGGCTCAAGCCAAGTAACAGGCGGTTTAGATACATTATCTGTAGGAGCGGGCCAAATGTCAGGCGGAATAACGCAATTAGCAAATGGTTCCGGTCAAGTGACAACAGGATTAAGTACATTATCAACCGGCTCAACCCAGCTAATCGACGGCGTAAATAAACTAGCAGATGGATCAGGAAAAGTAACAGATGGCCTCGTCAAAGTAAACGATGGTTCAGGTGAACTTGCTGAGAAACTTGGCGAAGGGGCAGAGAAAACTGGTGAAGTGAAAGGGACGGATAAAACGTATGATATGTTTGCAAACCCTGTAAAAGTAAAGACAGAGAAACTAGCGGAAGTTCCAAACTACGGAACTGGATTTACACCGTATTTCTTATCACTTGGTTTATTCGTTGGGGCATTACTATTATCTATCGTATATCCATTACGCGATACAGTAGGAGTTCCCAAATCAGGATTTAGCTGGTTTATTAGTAAGTTCGGCGTACTACTATCAGTCGGTATTATTCAAGCGATAGTAGCAGATGTCATATTACTGTTCGGATTAGGTGTAGAAGTGCAAAGCATTCCATACTTCATACTCTTTAGCATCGTTACAAGTTTAGCGTTTATCGCATTAATTCAATGTTTAGTAACAGCATTCGGTGATGCAGGGCGATTTATTGCCATCATCACATTAATTATTCAGCTTACAACAAGTGCTGGAACATTCCCACTAGAATTGATTCCGAAGTTTTTACAACCATTTAATACGTGGTTACCGATGACATACTCTGTATCAGGATTGAAAGCAGTCGTATCAAGCGGAGACTTTAACTTCATGTGGCAAAACATAGGAATACTCATGATCTTTATCGTCGTATTATCACTTGGAACAATCGCTTCCTTAACTTGGATGCACAAACGACAATTTAAAAATGTTGTTGAAAATCAATCGATTGAAGTTTAAAAAAAGCACCTTGTAGGTAAATATTTATAATAACGAAACATTGGAATGAAAAGCCTGTATCAATAATTACTCAGTGATTATCGATACAGGCTCTTTTTATTGGATCTGTTCATAAAGATTGTTGTTATTAGAGCATTTTTCTTTTCGTTCTTTCATTCCATTTTTATTCTTTTTAATGCTAATTCAGCTGCCATTTTCCCGTTATGTTGTCCGTGCTCTTTAACCCAATTTAGTTTTTCGCTAGCTGGCACGTATCTATGGAAACCTAGAATTTCAGCCGCTCTCTCTTGTATCCACATATCCGATTCGTCCAAGAGGGGAAGTGTTTCATGCAATTGTGTATAAGGAGTTAAAGCGATAATTGAAAATTAATATTGAGCTCTTTTTTCTTCCGTTAATTCAGGTTTTTTAAGAAGATTTTTCAATTCTTAAATGGCTTGTACATCTTGCTGTAGTTGCAGTTCATCCGTATTTTCTTTGGAACAAGGATAATCTTTAACTTCTAATTGCAGTCTAAACGAAAGAAAAGGACTTACAGCAATTTACAGAGAAAACTAGAATAGGGGAGTTGATATGATGAAACAAAAATCTCGCTTCTATTTTATAATATATCCACTAATCACCTTCTTGGTTTATACACTATATCCGATTTTATTTCACAAAAAAGAACATACGAGCATGAAGGATATACTGGGAATGATTGTAACGTATTACATTTTAATTAGTGGATATTACTTTATTGATTTTTTAAGTGAAAGAATAAAGAAAAACAGTAAAGTTTCACTATTTAAAAGCTGATGGAGGATAACAAAATGACCGAAAGCGAAATGAAATTTGGGGATACGAACATTCGTAACTTTTTCGATAAAGAGAATCGTTTAAAATCGATTCCAGGTCAAAAAAAGAAAAAGTTAGTGTTATTAGAACATTTGATTAGCAAGTTAAACGTTGAAAATCAATATACAGAGAAAGAAATAAATGTGTTCATAAAACAATATCATGATGATTTTTGTACGATTAGAAGAGAATTTATCGTGCATGGGTTTATGGATCGAGAGGATAATATGTACCATATAAATGGGAGAGAAGTTTGGACGAAGTGGGAGGAGTTATAAATGTAATGAGTAATTCTTAGTTTGCCTCTCTTATCTAAAGAAGGAACTATTATGGGCTTTGGTGGTAGTTGCGGTGAATTTGCTTTATTAGTTATATTGTTTATTTTATTAATCATCGTTGGAGCTGCTTGCTTTTGCTAAAAAACTATGGAAAAGACACTCTTATAAGAGTGTCTTTTCTTTATGAAGATGTAATCCCACAAAAACATTTATTTATGGGGGCTTGCCAAATACTCATCAACCTAAGAAAATAGATCACCCCATAATGAAAAATTCACGTTTTTACAGTTAGTACTGAAAATTCGGCTCATCCTTTTCGTTTTAGAAAAAGTAATATTTTAAGTTGATAGATGTGTAATATTACCTATATTGTAACGTATAAGTAAATTTAATGACGTTAACTATACTTTTGTGTCGTTTTATTTAAAAACATTACGATTATATTACAAAAACTATTGATTATATCTAAATAGCATAATATAATACTGTTTGTGGAAATAAAAACAAAAATTATTCATTATTTGGGGGATATGGAAAATGAAGAAAGTTATTTTACCAGTTTTAATGTCTGCTATGGTTATAGTTCCGGCAGTATCACATGCTGAAAAACAAGATAATGTGAAACAGACTACTGCAAAAGCAGAGCAGACAATTCAGCAAAGTGGTTGGGTAAAAGTAGGGGATACATGGTATTTCTATGACCAAAAAGGTATGAAGAAAACAGGCTGGTTACAAGATGGTGGAAAATGGTACTATTTTGATGGTAATGGAAAAATGAAAAAAGGATATATTCGAGATGAAGGTACAGGTACAGGCTATTTATTAGGAACAGATGGTGCCATGTATTCAAATAAAGGTTGGGTTCAGTACGAAGGAGATTGGTATTACGTTCAACAAGGTGGAAGTCTACATTATGGTACTCTTAAAGATAACGGTAAAACCTATCATTTGACCCCAGATGACGGGAAAATGTGGAAAAACAATTGGATAGGTGGATATCCTAATGGAAACTATTTCCTTGCAGATGGGTCGATGGCAACAGGGTGGAATTTAATTAATAATCAGTGGCATTACTTTGGTGATGGAGCTGCTTATAATGGTTGGCTAAACTATCAAGGAAGTTGGTATTATTTAGCGGGTGCTAAGATGCAAACAGGTTGGGTACAAGATAATGGAAAATGGTACTACATGAATACAAACGGCACAATGCAAACAGGCTGGGTAAAAGATAATGGGAAATGGTACTATCTGAACTCAAATGGCACGATGAAAAGTTCATTAAATGGTGGGAATGACTGTTGGTTAGATGAAGGAGGAAAGCGCTACTTTTTTGATGACAGTGGTGCTATGCGTACAGGGAAACTAGCTGAAGGTGGCACTTCATGGTATTTTAATCCAGATGGATCTATGGTGACTGGATGGGAAATAGTGGATGGTGACTGGTATTACTTTGATGAGAAAAGTGGAGCGAATCATGAAGGTTGGTTAAACTACAATGGCAAGTGGTATTACTTTTATGATGGCCCAATGACAACTGGTTGGGTACAAGTGAATGGCACATGGTACTACTTGAATGAAGATGGAACGATGAAAACAAATTGGTTACAAAAAGATGGAAAATGGTACTATTTACAATCCAATGGTGCAATGGCAGTGGGCAAACATTTCATTAATGGAAAATGGTATTCATTCAAAAATGATGGCGTTATGATGTAACAAAGATTTTTAATTGAATAAATGACAATAGATATCTATTTTAAGATATTTCTATAATGAAAAAAACACCTGTGAAGGTGTTTTTTTCATCTTTACAGTTAGTTATTACTTATTCCTCTTATTCTTGCACTTTTCGTTTTCACTAGTTTATTAGCGAGCATGGCTGGATTTATGCAGGAAATATCTAAACTGTAAGGATATGTGGGAAGTAGAATTATAAAACTTTTGTTTCCAATCTTTCTTTCTGACGAAGATGATGTGCAAAATGCATAGAAATGAGCTGAAACCATTCTGCCGCATTTAAGTAACCAAGCCCAGGGTGTTCGACTTTACAAGCACTTCGAATAGAAGTAATTGTTGGTTCAATGTCTTTAACAACTGTAATTAATTTCAGAAAACGCTCTTGTACTTCTTCTTTGTTAATTGGATTTTCTGGCGTATATCCAGGATGATTTGGTACTTTGATTTGTATGTCTGGGAAAGCACCAAGTTTATATACTTTTTCACCCATATCCGTTTTTTTGTTAGTTACTGATGGTGTTTCGCCTTTACATTTTGTGATTGCATCTAATTGCATGTATGTGGAAGCAATTAGATGATTATACATTTGACCGAGAGACCATTCCTCACTAGAAGGCTTCATCCTAAATTGTTCTATAGAGTACTTTTCTAATTCCCCTATGTAGTACGTTGCTAACTCTTCAAAATTCTTCATATCACTAACTCCTTTTTATGAAAATGTATTTGTTACTACCTACTATAAAGAAGTAATGCTGACAACATTATGTCAGTAGTGAAATATAAAAATTAAAGTTTTAACATTTTTTTTGCTTCATCACGGATTCTCTCAGAAAGAATTTTTGGCTCAAGTACTTGCACTTGGCTCCCAAAGCTTAATACCCACTGAAATACTTCGTCTATGCTTCTTGACTTCAAAAAGACATGGAAACCATTATCTTTATGCTCGTATGAATCTATAAAAAAGTATCGGGATTCAATAATTTTATGTGCAATATGAGATGGAAACAATAAATGAATCGTAACAATACGATTGTTTTCAGGTTGATAGTCTTGTAAAGAAAAGTCTTTCGGTTTTGTAAAAAATTCTTGTTTTTGCTGTAATGTATCCATACGGTCTAAACGAAAATTACGTATTTGTTTCCGAAGTAAGCAATGAGCAACGATGTACCAAATTCCTGAAATATTGACTAAACCGTAAGGATGAACAGTCCGCTCTATTTTTGTGGTTTCTCTTGGCTTACGATAAGAAAAAGAGATAGCTTGCTCGTTTTGAATTGCTTCTTGTAGCAAGAAAAGTTGGTTCTCTAGTTTTTCTTGCTCGGCTTGCTGGTTTGAAAATATAGGAGAAAGGAAACGGAAAGTACCTCGTAACCCCTCAACTTTCTTTTTTTGATCAGTAGGGAGGATAACCTCAAGTTTCTCTTTTGCCGATTGTGCATGTGCAGAAAAAGAAGAAGTGAAAGTTTTCTCGATATAATCACCGCCTAATAAAAGGGTAACAGCCTCTTCAGGGGTAAGCTGAATGGGTGGTAAGAAATATCCATCCATTAATGAGTAGCCGTGGCCGGGCATTGCAAAAATTGGGACACCAGATTCACTAAGTGCATCCATATCTCGATAAATAGTTCTTATACTTGTCTCAAATTTTCCAGCTAAACTTTGTGCTGTAACAGTTTGTTTTCTTTGTAATTCAATTAATATCGCTAATAAACGATCCGTTCGATTCATGAAATATCATCCTTTATTTTTATAAATATGATCACTGTAAATTTCTAAAAGTAATACATTTCCCCCTACTATTAACAGACTTTTCCCTATGTATAATATTAATATAGTAAAATCATAACAACCTATATTGCAGTTTCCAATAATATACTATATAATCAGGATAAGAAAACGTTTTCATGCAAAGGGGGAGAATTTCGTGTCGACTATCGAGGACGTGGCGAAATTAGCGGGGTTATCAAGGACAACGGTTTCTAGGGTGATCAATAATCATCCATATGTTTCAGATGAGAAGAAAAAAAGGGTTCAATTAGCAATGAAGCATTTAGGCTTCGTTCCTAATTCTGCGGCGAGAAGGCTTCGTAAACAAAAAACAGAAACAATTGCGGTGCTTGTTCCAAGGATTACAAATCCTTTTTTTAGTAGATTTATTGAAGCAATCGAGATTGCTGCTTCTGAGCATAAATATAAACTGATTATTTGTCAAACAAGATATTTACCAGAAAAAGAGATGGAGTATTTACAATTATTATCTACGAAACAAGTAGATGGGATTATTCTATGTTCACTAGAAAATCCGTGGGAAGATGTAGAGCCGTACTTACAGCACGGTCCAATCGTGTTATGTAATGAATATATTGAGGAAGCAAATGTTCCAACAGTGAAATTTGATCATGCACAAGGAGCATACATAGCTGCCAATCATGTATTAGAACAAGGATATCGTAATCTTATTTTTTGCCGTGGTAACGAAACCAAAGTTGTTAGCCAACAGCGGAAAATGGGCTTTTTACGTGCAATAACTGAGAAGAGCCGCCAAGTAGAAGCGATTGATTTTCTTGAAAACGCTTTCTCTTGGGATGATGGGAAGCGAATATTCCATGAAGTATTAAAGGACAAAAAAAATCCTACCGCGATTTTGGCAGGAGGCGACGAGGTTGCAGCTGGAATTATCTCAGAGGCGAAGCGCCATAACTGGAGTATTCCAGAGGATCTCGCTGTTATCGGTTTTGATAATCAAATTTTATCGCAGATTACAGAACCAGGTATTACGACAATTGAACAGCCAATTGATGAAATGGCTCGAAAAGTTGTCGACCTGATGATGGATAAAATCCATACGAAAAATTATCGTAAAAAAGAATTGTATGAGTTTGAACTGGAGCTCTTGGTGAAAGGTTCAACGATGAAGGATACGATGTTATTAGCCTAGTAGACTATGTCTGCTAGGTTTTTTTCTGTTCACAAACTACTATTCTTCGTGAACGCAATCGTCACATTTATTATGGTACGCTTCGTGTTGCTCATCAATTTCTTTCCCGCAGTGCGCACAAGTTTTCGTCGGTAAATTTCTGAAAAACTCCATTGGTTGATCGATCATGTCAATCCCTCCATTTCCATTTCTTACTATCATTGTATTAGTACAAAAAACAAAAGTCAACAACTGTTTTATAACAAAATTGAAAATTAATGAAAAAGTTTAGGAAATGGATTATAGTTAACAATGTAGGATGTAAGTAAAACATGCATTCCTACTCGGTTTTAGAAAGGATGGATACATATGAAAATGACTGTTGTCGGCTTTTGGGGCGGCTTTCCAGAAGCGGGAGAAGCAACGTCGGGGTATTTGTTTGAACACGATGGTTTTCGTTTACTTGTAGACTGTGGCAGTGGTGTACTAGCACAGCTTCAAAAATATATAACACCATCTCATATAGATGCAGTTGTACTGTCGCACTATCATCACGATCATGTTGCAGACATTGGGGTATTGCAATATGCGAGATTAATTACAAGTGCGACAAAGGGACAACTACCGGAATTGCCAATATACGGTCATACGTTTGACGAGAATGGATTCCATTCTTTAACGCATGCACCGCATACGAAAGGAATCGCGTACAACCCAGAAGAAACACTTCAAGTTGGACCGTTTTCTATTTCATTCTTAAAAACTGTTCATCCTGTTACATGCTTTGCGATGCGTATTACAGCTGGTAGTAACGCTGTAGTATATAGCGCAGATTCCAGTTATATTCCTGAATTTATTCCATTCACAAAAGATGCGGATCTTTTCATTTGTGAGTGTAATATGTATGCACATCAAGAGGCTGCAAAAGCAGGGCATATGAATAGTACAGAAGTAGCAAGTATTGCGAAAGATGCGAATGTAAAAGAACTTTTATTAACGCACTTACCACATACAGGCAACCCATCTGATTTAGTAACAGAAGCAAAACAAATTTTCAGTGGCCATATTACGCTATCACATAGTGGCTACGTATGGAACTCATGAGGTGATATGATGTTATTTATTGATAATAAAGGGATTACAGATCCTAGAATAAACTTAGCAATTGAAGAATATTGTGTGAAGAATTTAGATATTAACGAAACTTATTTACTGTTCTACATTAATGAGCCTTCGATTATCATTGGTAAAAACCAAAACACAGTAGAAGAAATTAATGCAGATTACGTAAAAGAAAAAGGTATTCATGTCGTTCGTCGTCTATCAGGCGGAGGTGCAGTATATCATGATTTAGGAAACTTAAACTTCAGCTTTATTACGAAGGATGATGGAGATAGTTTCAGCAACTTCAAAAAATTCACAGAGCCTGTAACGAAAGCGCTTGGTAAATTAGGCGTAAATGCAGAGCTAAGTGGTCGTAACGACATTTTAGCTGAAGGTAGAAAAATTTCAGGTAACGCGCAGTTCTCAACGAAAGGTCGTATGTTCAGTCACGGTACGTTACTATTTGACTCTGAAATCGATCACGTCGTATCAGCGTTAAAAGTAAAAATGGATAAGATTCAATCAAAAGGAATTAAATCAATCCGTAGCCGCGTTGCGAACATTACAGAATTCTTAAACGAAAAAATGACGACAGAAGAGTTTAGACAACTTCTTCTAGAAACCATTTTCGAAGGTGAAACAGAAATTCCAACGTACGAATTAACAGAAAATGATTGGAAAGAGATCCATAAACTTTCTGAAGAACGTTACCAAAATTGGGATTGGAACTACGGAAAATCTCCGAAGTTCAACTTACAACATTCACACCGCTTCCCAGTTGGACAAGTTGACGTTCGTCTTGAAGTGAAAAAAGGAACAGTAACAGAATGTAAAATTTACGGTGACTTCTTCGGATCACTAGATGTTCATGACATTGAAGAACGCTTAACAGGCGTACAGTTCGATAAAGATGCATTCACTGCAGCTTTAGAAGGCGTAGATATCGCACGCTACTTCGGTAATATTACAACAGAAGATTTCTTACATTTATTCTTCTAAAAATGGGGGAGGCTGTCATAAAGGGCAGCCTCTTTCTTTTTGTGTGGATTGTCACTTTTGGTTTTGAGTTGCGGCTAATATAATTTCACTTATCACAAATATCTTCCTCAAAACACCACTCACAAGTCATCTGCCTCTTATAAAGGAATATACATAATAAAAGGAGGTGGATCAAAATGAAAAGAATAATGTGTGTTGTATTATTGCTTAGCTTCCTCATCGGGATGACGGGGTGTAACGATGAAACCTCCTCAAGTCGTACAACTTTATCTATTGGAAAACCAGCGAAGGATAATGTTATATATTATACGCATACGGATAACAAACGAAAGATCGCTGATATACAAACTATGTTTCAAAATAAGAAATGGAAAAGAAATGAAACTTTTAGTACGGTGAATAAAACGCCAGATCTTGTCTTTTCGATAGATGAAAATAAAGGATTACCGATATTATATGTTACATTGTTTTTTCATGAAGATGGAGCGGACGTTCTTAACTTGTACGGGGAGTATACGAGCTTAAATAAAGAAGAACTTGCAATGCTGAGAGAAAAAATGAATGCATATTATCCTGAAATGATTTTAGCACTCGTTTCATAGTGTGCTAACAAATGAAATTACCTTATCCTTCCAAAGAGGGTCAACAGGAGGTGATCGTTGTATATGCAGTTAATAGGATATTACTTGCTACTTTAATTTTCTTTTAATATAATTAATTTAGAATTTTTAAATATTCTAAATTTTATAAAGGTGGGGTTTGTGTGAATCTCGTTCAATCTTTGGCTGAAACGGCAAAAAAGAAGGGGGATAAACCGGCTTATGTTTTTATGGATCAGTCGGTCTCATATGACCAATTAAACAAAATGGTCACAAGGTTTTCTAGCAATTTAGCAGAAATGGGCATTGGAAAAGGGGACAATGTCGCATTAGTTGTTGGGAATTCACCACATTTTTTAGTCGGTTTATACGGAACAATGAAAGCTGGGGCAACTGTTATACCAGTTAATCCAATTTATACAGCAGACGAAATGCATTATATTTTACAAAATGGAGATGTAAAAACAATCATCGTACTCGACGTCCTTCTACCTGTTATACAATCTCTTACAACAAGACTTCCTTCACTAGAGAACATCATCATATGCGAAACCTCATCAGATTTTAATCATATAGAAACCGAAAAAATGAAAACGTTTACTAGTTTTATAGGAACTGGAGATGCGACTTACGAAGGTCCGGAACTAGATGAAGAAGATGTAGCGGTTATCCTCTACACTTCAGGCACAACTGGAAAACCCAAAGGTGCTATGTTAACACATAAAAATTTATATAGTAACGCAAGCGATGTGGCGTCGTATTTACAATATACGGCCGATGATCGCGTCGTTGCGGCACTGCCGATGTTCCATGTATTCTGTTTAACAGTTGCGGTAAATGCACCGATTGTGAACGGGGCAACGATTTTAATGTTACCGAAGTTTAGTCCGAAAGAAGTGTTCCGTATTTGTCGTACGTATGAACCAACGATTTTTGCTGGTGTACCGACGATGTACAATTACTTATATTTATTTGAAGAAGCAAGCGCAGAAGACGTGAAGACACTTCGTCTTTGTATTTCAGGTGGTGCGTCAATGCCTGTTGCTCTTCTGCAAAACTTTGAAAAACGTTTTGACGTAATTGTTTCAGAAGGATACGGTTTATCAGAAGCATCACCAGTTACTTGTTTCAATCCGTTAGATCGCCCGCGTAAACCAGGGTCAATCGGCACAAATATTTGGCATGTAGAAAATAAAATTGTGAATGAACTTGGGGAAGACGTACCAGTCGGCGCAGTCGGTGAATTAATTGTTCGTGGACCTAACGTTATGAAGGGTTACTATAATGCACCAGAAGATACAGCTGCGACATTAAAAGATGGTTGGCTATATACAGGAGACTTAGCGAAAATGGATGAAGAAGGTTACTTCTATATCGTTGATCGTAAAAAAGATATCGTCCTAGTTGGTGGTTATAACGTCTACCCTCGTGAAGTAGAGGAGGTACTATATACGCACGAATCAGTAGCTGAAGTTGTCGTAATTGGTGTACCAGACGAAAACTTAGGAGAAGCAGTGCGTGCTTTCGTCGTTCTGAAACAAACGAACGTAACAGAAGAAGAGCTGATGCAGTATTGCACGTTACATTTAGCAAAATATAAAGTGCCAATGAGCATAGAGTTTTTAACAGAATTGCCGAAGAATACGACGGGTAAGTTGTTAAGAAGAGCTTTGAGAGAAAAAGCGATGCAAGTGTAAGAATGGGGGCAACCAGCTTTATGAAGTTGGTTGCCTCTATTTTTTTGCATTGGTTAAGCTATGACGCCATATATTTAAACCGTAATATGACTAGTAGGGAGGAGATATACATGGAGCAGAAGGAATTACGTTTGCGGCGAGTGCAATATCTTATTTGTGATATTATGGATGAAATGAACGCTGAAAATGAGAAGAAAAACTTAGAAACACTGCAAAAAGTAATTGACCAGCTTTCAGGAGCAATTGGTGATTTAGTAGATCCATCTGGTACGTATTCAATTGATTATTTGGAGAGGAAAGTTCATACAGCGCACTATTTATTATTTAAAAATGATCGTAAAGCATATTTGTGTAATAAATAAACATTCATCATTTGATGGGGTGTTTATTATTTTTGATATTTATTGATAATTATTATCAATAAAAGGATGAGTACAATGGGTTTAAGACGATAAATTAATCTGCTTATAATTGTACTTATAAATAATAAAGCTCGAAATAAAAGCCTTGCTACACGTTTGTAGTAAGGCTCTTTACAGTTGTTTTGTTCTTAATGAATGAAAGCACCTGCCACTTTTTAGTTGGAAAAGTTACTCATTAGAAGTGTTATTAATCGCTTGAATAGCAAGTTCCAAAGATTTAATCCTTCTTTCTAAAAGAGTTCTTTGAGGACTACCAACCTTTGACTTAACGTAAATTTTTTCAATTGATGGAAGCAAACCGATAAGAACATTGCGAGCTTCTGCTAAATCTTCCTGGTTGTAATGATGAGGTTTTTGATTCCAAACACTATCTAGCATTGCTAAGCCGATACAAGCTGCCTGGAGGCGTTTCTTTACTAACGTAGTATTTGAGCCTTTCTGAGTCATTTGTGACAAGGCACTTTCGAGTTTACGGATTGTTGACTGTAAGGATTTTATTGATTCCTCTTTATGTACATCTGATACGTTTTCCATGTTAGTACCATCCTTTCTTCGTTTTTAAATGATTTTGTTTAATACGTGATAAAATCGTTAAGGACAGAAACTTACTCGCAATATTTTAACATAAATAACGAACTTTCTTTGAGAGGGAGTCTTAAAGAGCTAGCTCAATTGTTGAAAGTAAGGTAACGAACTTTAAAAACCGAACCGTCATCTAAGTGGCAGTTCG
The DNA here is from genome assembly GCF_016483345.1 of Bacillus cereus group sp. N24. Taxonomy (NCBI): domain Bacteria; kingdom Bacillati; phylum Bacillota; class Bacilli; order Caryophanales; family Bacillaceae; genus Bacillus; species Bacillus cereus group sp. N24. Next base: position 83,577 of record NZ_JAEHCA010000006.1, on the reverse strand, counting down.
GTTTTCTTTATTTTTTTCTACTAACTTTTTATTCTTCCAATCTAGTGTAAATGATTTATTAAATGTTTTTTGATCAACATCTTTTACGTTGTTTCCAACCCAACCTGCATCGCAACATATTCAATATCATTATCAATTTCACCTAACACGTAAGATTCTAAAATGCCCATTACAGCAGTTCCTAAAAATTTTAAAACGATGTGCTTATCAATGTTTTTATTGTGAAGATTGCTGTGCTTAATATTTACGTTAAACGTGCATAACAAGTTATAATAGAAGAAATCAATAAGGAGGCTAGCTGTGAAGAATCTTCGTTATTTCAATATATTTACTATGTTAATTATATACACGCTACTTATGTTTTATATCGGCTGGAACGGATGGGTTTGGCTTCATGCAGTATTTGGCTGGGAGTCCTGGGGGTATTATGCTTTCGTAGTCGGATTTATTTCTTATGCGTATATTCTCGTGCAAGTGTTTAAGTTTCTCCCATTCCTTCGAACGATTGGTTCAATTTGGTTTGCAGTCATACAATACGCCCTTATGTTATTGCCGTTAGCTGATATAACAGTCTTTGTTTTCCAGTTTTCGGTTGAGAAAGAAACAGCAATTATTTGGACAGGGGCGGCTGTGTTAGCTGCGTTTATCTTTATCTTTGCATATGGAGTATTTAATGCGTATAGTCCGGTAGTAAGAAAATATGAAGTGCACATACCGAAAAAGGTGAAGGGCCGCAAAAGTTTACGTATTGCGATGGCTTCTGATATGCATTTCGGTAAATTGTCTGGTGTTTCGCATTTAAAAAGACTTGTCCGTCACGTAAATGAAATGGAGCCTGATATTATTTTATTGCCAGGGGATATTATCGATGATCATCCAGGGGTATTTATTCAAAAAAACATGGGTCATATTATGAAACAAATGAAAGCTCCATTAGGCGTATATGGCGTTTTAGGAAACCATGAATACTACGGCAGAGCGGTTCCGGAGTTTTTACAAGAGATGGATAAGATTGATATTCGTATTCTTTTAGATGAAGGGATCACAATTGAAGATGACTTTTATCTCGTTGGAAGAAGAGATAAAACAGAGCGAGATCGCCAAAGCTTTGAACAACTTATGAATACAGTGGATAAATCGATGCCTGTTATAGCAATGGATCACCAGCCATTTGAGTTAAAACAAGCAGCAGCGGCAGGTGTAGACTTATTATTATCCGGTCACACGCACCGCGGACAAATGGCACCAAATCATATTGTAACGAGAAGAATGTACGAGCTAGACTGGGGATACGCACAAAAAGGCGCATTCCACGCAATTGTTTCTTCTGGATTTGGATTTTGGGGACCGCCGCTTAGACTTGGTAGTAGGTCGGAGATTGTGCAGGTAGAAGTTACGTTTGAATAAGGTTAAATAAAAGGGATTATACATGATTAATATGTATAATCCCTTTTATTTTTTATTTCGTAATCGCGACCTTTACTTGAATATAATCTCAATTAGTTGTTGTGGATGTGCATTAATTAATCCATGAACAATAATAATTACCCATACCTTGCGATAACGCGCCCACAAATATCCAAGGAATAGACCTACGATACCATGGTTCACAATAACCGTAGCTGTATCAATATCCCAATGACCAGAGCCGTGTAATGCAATATGCCAGCTTGCCCATAATAATGATGTAAGAAGTATAGCCGGCCAAGTGCCTAGTAATAGTTCCAAACGTGTTTGCAACCAAACTCTATAAAAAAGCTCTTCCAGTACACTATTTATAAGAAATCCTACAAGTAAAATTAAGATTAAAATCGTGGGTTCCATTCTCGCTGAAACAAATGGTGTAGAGAATGTAGAAAAGAAGTTGAAGTAACCCCAGACTATAATGACAATAAGTGGTGTAAACCGATACCATCTATTACCTCCCGTTGATTTTACAGGCTTTTGTCGTTCTTTTTCGGGGTTATTTTTATAAAACAAAAGAAGCATGAATGGAGTGAATAATAATAAAATAATTTTAAATATCATAAACCACAATTGTAATGTCATTCCTTCAAAGTTCGTGGTGAGGAGACAAATCGTGAAGAGGAAACCACTCGAGAATAAAATAACAGTTTGAATTATGATGCGCCTTAGTTCAAATTGTTGAAGGGGATTATAGTTTTTATGATGAGAGGGTAAGAAACGAACAAGGAGTATACCGACAATAACAGGAATCCATTTGTTCCAAAAAGGCAGTGTGCCCGTATGATCCCCACTGTAACGAATGTTTGTTTCTCCGATCCATATAAGCCAAAGAGATGAAAGTAAAATAAGAAGTATAATGATTCCACCAATGAGCTTCCCCGCTTTTGGAAAATAACTATCCATAGTTATCCGACCTTTCATACTATAATGGTGAAGCGATTTCCAATGATTTCTGTTTTTAAATGAGTATGCATTTATAAATCTATTAAAACAAAAAAGAAGAACTGTGGAAATATTTTAATTTTTATGATTTAACTTGATGAGAATAGAGGACCGCTTTTTTGAAAACAGAACGTTCATATTGGAATGACAGAATAGTATATTTACTCTTCTTCAAAAAAGAGATACTATAAAAAGACTCTGCTTGAAAAGGGGGACTGTAAGTGATCATATCAGAGGTCATATACGGTGAGTTTAAAGTAGATAAAGTGTTAGAAGAATTAATTTTAAGTAAATCAGTGCAAAGGTTGAAGGGGATTCATCAAGCTGGAGCAAGTTACTTAATGAATGAGAAATGGAATGTAACGCGATTTAATCATTCAGTTGGTGTTATGTTGTTAATAAAAAAACTAGGTGGTTCGGTAGAAGAGCAGATTGCTGGTTTACTGCATGACGTATCACATACTACTTTTTCTCATGTAATGGATTACGTTTTTGATAATATGAATGAAAGTTATCATGAAGAAATATTTAGTTCTGTTGTGAAAAACTCAGAAATTCCAGCAATTCTTTCAAAGTATGGTTATAACTATGAAGATATTTTGTTAGATGATTCGAAGTGGACGTTACTGGAAAGATCCGCGCCGGAATTATGTGCAGACCGGGTGGATTACACATTACGAGATATGTATACATACGGATATGTTTCTTTAGAAGAAGTTCACAATTTTTTATCGGATGTCATCGAAGTAGATGGGAAAATGGTTCTTCAAAATATCAAAATGGTTTACAGAAACGTATTACAAAGAAGTAATCGATTTCTTTATGCAACCAACTAATATTTACGGAAATGATATGTTAGCTAAGACGTTAAAGTTAGCTCTTCATAAACAAGTTATTCATGCAGATGATTTTCTTCTTGAAGATCATGAGCTTATAGTAAAATTGCAGCTATGTAACGATTCAGAAGTACATGCTTTATTAAGAAAAGTCCATCCAAATGTAAAAGTAAGAGAAGATAGAAGTGAGTATGATTTACATCAGAAAAATAAAGTCCGTCTTATTGATCCGCCATTACTTCGTGAAGGGAAAATCGTTCAGTCATCTGTCGTATCAGAAAAAATAAGAGAGATGAGCGATATCGCTTATGAAAAATCGGTGAGAGGGATGTATGTGAAAGTGATTTCTAATTAAAAAGAAGTAGAGCATCACTTTTGGATGCTCTACTTCTTTCCTGTTAATTATCAAACCAATTCCACATCTCAATATCTCCAAGAGTCGCATAACGTACGTGCGGGGAGTTTTGTAATTTTAATAATTCTTTCGACGGGCCGGTAATGACAATGCCATATACTTTTACGCCGTTATCTTTTACATATTTATAACGTTTATCTAAGTTTAGTTCGCTTTCAGGAAGCATAGCAACTTTACTTACAGTTTTTTTATGTGTCGAAAGAATACGCATCATTTCAATTACTTTACCCTCTTGCGTTTTCTGATTTTCTGTTTCATCATCAAGGAATCTTATGTGTTCTGGAAATCCAATAAAGTCGCTCCCAGATAGGATGAAATTTTCTTCATTTATTCTTTCTTGCCCTGTATCTAAAGCGTACCATACAGGAGTTGGAGGGAGTTCTTGTGCTTCAAATATGCTATATAAAAGCGGTTCTAATTCTTTTAAAGTGTAAGATTTATCAAAAGAAATTGCTACTTCTGCAACGGTTCCATCATGTACTTTTGCAAGTGTATCCCATACTTTTTTTGAGGAATCCTTTAAATAATCACCCTGCTTTGTTTTAGGATGAACAAAGAAAAACTTTGGTTGATAGAACGGATTCATCCAAGTTTGTTTCGTGACATCTACAGATGATAAGAAGCTTTTTGTTTTTACTGTACCGAGTGGCATTTCTTTTTTACCGACGGTTCTTACTAAATCAAAGCTGCTGTTCGTACGGAAAAAAGCTTCTACACTTGTTCCGCCCCCCATAACGCGGCTATTTGGGATCGTTGCTTCAAGTGCAAGTGAAGGAACCTCTCTAATTTCTTCTAGCCTTTTATTATTATTAGCTTGAAAATAAAAGGCTGATAATACCCCGCCGATTATATATATAACGATGCAAATGGATAATATAAAACCAAACGTTTGTAACCGATGTTTCCACTTAATTCTCCAAAAAGGAACTTTAAGATCTTTTGGCGGTAATTTTTTCTTTACGGGTTCACTCTTCGTAAGCAATTCATCTAAATGAGCTTCACATTCTGCACAAGTTTCTATATGACTTTCTAACTGTTCTTGCTCATCACGTGTGAGCGTTCCTTTTTCATATTTCTCCCAAAGTTTTTTAAACTCTGCACAACCCATCTGTATCACTCCTTTATGCTTTTTGCTTCTTTTCGTCCGCGGTGTAATTCAATTTTCACTTTCGCTAATGAGAGAACGGTCATTTCTGCTATTTCCTTATAAGAGAATCCGTAGTAATCTCGTAGTAGTAGCACGTTTCGTCTTTCGAGCGGAAGTGAGGATAAACGGTCTAACCAACTAGTAATCTCATGTTTTACGAAATATGCATGTTCTGTACTTGGCACGTTTGGTAAATGGAATTCTGCAACTTCAGTTGTTTTATATTTATTTTCTTTCCGATACCAATCGATAAAGGCGTTGTAGGCAATTGTAAATAACCACGGCCTAATTTCTTCTCCTTTATAGTAGTCAATATGGACGAGCATTCGGTAAAACGTTTCTTGCATGAGATCTTCCGCGTAGTGAGAATCTCCGGTTAGGGAGAGAAGATAGCGAAATAAATCTTGCATATGCTCTGAGTAAATTTCTTCTAATGACTGTTTGCGTTTCACTAATTTCCCTCCCTTCATACATAACAACGAAATACATATAAAAAAGTTACATTTGTTTTTAAAATTATAGTAAAAAACGTCAAGAATTGGATAGGATTCTCTTTTATCATAATACATATAAGGCGGGTGAACAGAGATGGAAAGCTATGAAACACAAATCCAAAGGTCCATTGATTATATTGAGGAAGATGTAATGGAAAAACAGACGCTGCGTAATTTAGCTCGCATTGCAGGTTTTTCTGAGTCGCATTTTCATCGTGTATTTCAGGCGTTAGTAGGTGATACAGTAATGGAGTATGTTCGAAAGAGGAGGTTAGCCCGGGCAGCTTATCAACTTTCTCATACGGATGAAAAAGTTATTGATATCGCGTTTGAGCATGGCTTTCAATCTCATGAAACGTTCACGAGGGCCTTTAAAAAATTATTTCAAATGACACCGAGTGAATATCGAAAACAAGAAATTGAAACACCGATGTATTACAGTGTGAATGTAAAACAAAGAAAATTAAATCCGTATTTAGGGGGCATACAAATGGAATATCGTATTGTAAATAAACCAGAATTTTTAATGGCAGGTTATGAACTGAAGACGACAAGTAAAGAAGGGAAAAACCATCAAGACATCCCAGCATTTTGGCAAGAATATTTACAAAAAGATCTTGGAACAACGATTCCGAATCGTAAAGATACGAGCCAATGGGTAGAACTTGGATTATGTACAGATTTTAATTTAGAAACAGGGGACTTCACTTATATTATCGGAATGGAAGTTACAGACTTTGAAAACGTACCAAATGAGGTTGCAAAGCGTACTTTCCCGGCAGCAACATATGCCGTATTTACAACACCGAAAGTTCCTCATGCAGAAATGGTGTCGTCTATTCATCAAACGTGGAATGCAGTATTCTCAGAATGGTTCCCGCATTCAGGATATGAACATTGCGGCGTTACAGAGTTTGAACTATATGATGAGCGTTGCCACGAAGATAAGAGTGAGTTCGCTCAAGTAGAGCTTTGGATACCGGTGAAGAAAAAATAATAATAGGGTAAAAGCGAATCATTGGGAGATGGTTCGCTTTTTAATAAAGGGGGAAATGGGAAGATGTTCAAAAAACTAGAATGTGTATCTATACATACGAAGGATATAGAGAAGTCGGTTTCTTTTTATAAAGAAATGGGAATGAAGCAAAACTGGATTATAGAAAGAGAACTAGAAGAAGGGGTTATTTGGATGTTAATAGGATTGAAGTTTCTAGATGAAAAAAGTTCGGAGTTAGTAATAAGTAATCATCCGGATATTAATTTTATGGAAGTCGAAGTATTAGTAGAAGATGTACAACAAACGTATGAAAGTTTAAAAGATAATAAAGATGTAAAATGGATTCGTGAACCATTTCCAACAGAATCAGGACATGTTGCGGTAATGGAAGCGCCTGATGAGAATGTGTTTGTGTTAGTAGGGAAATAGGAGAGAAGACATAGTAAAAATTAACATGGACTTCGTCAAAAGCTTGAATATTTAAAAGAAGAGTTAGAAATACCATACCCATCGGAAGATATAGAAAGAATTGAAGAGGAATATAAGACAGATTCTTTTGTGGATGATTTTTACAGTTATACGTCATTAATAGATGGGAATTTGAGTTATGTTCTTTTTTCTAAAAAAATTCTGGAATTACAATGAGAGTTGTTGTATAAAAGCTTTTTACAAGCGTATCCAGAATATTTATGTATAGGTATATGGAACAATATGTGGAATTGAATCGCCAACTAAGCATATATGAACAAACCCGGAAGTTATTAATTGTTATCATAGAAGAGTATTAAAGAAAAGGTGCTTTTGTAAAGCACCTTTTTTATGAACGAAACGGAAATACAAGAACAATCGTCGTTCCTTTCCCGAGTTCACTATCAATAGAAATTGTCCCGTTATGGGCATGAACGAGCTGTTTCGTAATGGCGAGACCAAGTCCAGTTCCGATGTTGCTTTCTTCTGTATTAGTCCCTCTGTAATATCGCTCGAATAAAAGTTCTTTCGTTTTATCGTCCATTCCTTTTCCGTTATCTGAAATAGATAGTGTAAATGAATTTACATCCTGCGAAAGCTTTACGATTACGTTTGTCGTTTCATTATTATGTTTCACAGCGTTTGCTAGTAAGTTTTCGATAATACGCTGGAACCATTTTTCTTCAATGAAATATTGAATTTTATTTGAGCTCGGTACAAATTCAATATTTTGATTTTGCAGTGTCGGATTATTAATAAATTGTAATAATACTTTTTGGACGAATTGATTCATTTCAATGTTTACGTGCTGGGCAGGAAGGCTATTATTTTTTAATTGATACGTTAAGCTTAAATCGTCAATTAGTGTAGTCATATATTGAGATTTCTCTTTCATAACGCTGCCGAATTGCTGAATGTCACGATCAGTCCAGTTATACTGCTTTGATTCTAGTAATAATGCGTAGCCATATATAGAGCTAAGTGGTGTTTTTAAATCGTGTGTGAGACCGGTAATCCATTCTTCACGTGTTTGCTGCAGTACTTGCCTCATCGCATCATTTTTTTTGAGTGTAATTGAAAGGTGCTCTAGTGAGCTAGTAACATCTCTAAATAAGCGAAATGACCATTTTTCTTTACCAGATCGCCTGAATCGAACTGGTTTTCCTTTTTTACTAACAGGCTCTTCATATTTTCCACCAGCGATATTTTTAAGCCAACGCATTGCGTGTAGTAACGGTTTCCCAAACTTATTTCCGTACCAAATAGATAGAATGACTAAATAAACAAAGACGATAAGAAGGATTAATCCACATCCGATTAGAAACTTCTTAGTAAATATATCCTCAATTTCATCATCTGGATAGTAGCGTTCATTTTTTGCGGTAATGACGAGAAGCTGACCGCTATTTGCATCGTAAAAGCTAGACGTGTTTTCTTTATGATTCCACGGTTCTTTTTCGTTAAGAGCAGTCTGTATTGTTGAAAGTGTTTTTTTCTTTCCAGTCGGATAGGAAAAAACCTCTTCGCCATTATGATTAAATATTTGCATTGTTGCTTTTTCTTTAGAGAGTAACTGTTTTTCTTGTTCCGTTAATGTGAACGAATCTGTAGAAACAGAAGGGTGTTCTTTCTGAATTGTTTTTAGTAATGCATTACTTTTTAACATACCGCCATAAATAACAAGTACGTTCTTTTCTTCTACTTCAATTTCCCAATATGTAAATGTATAAGGGCTTTCTATATGATTCTGTATATGTGCGAGTAAAGATGTTTTCGTATAAGAAGTTGGGACATCACTTGGTGTATTAAATTGATAGAGGACTTTGCCGTTTTCTTTTACAATCTGAATCCAATCATTTTTCTCTTTAATTAAATCTTTTACTTCCTTTTTTAACGTAATATCGCCATCTTCTGAAGAGATATATCTTGAAATTGTAAAACTATCAGAATCCGGAATATTAGGTTCGTATGAAATACTAGTAACAAGAAAAATTAAATAAGTGAAAGCAGCGACTACAGCAATAAGTAATGTAACTAAAACAAAAACGTGTTGCAGTATAAATTGGATGATAAGTCGTTTATTAAGATTCATATTGTCACCCTACTTTGTAACGAACTTATAGCCAAGTCCGCGAACAGTTTTTATGTATTCTGGTTTACTTGGGTCTTGTTCAATTTTTTCGCGTAGCTTTCGAATGTGGACCATAACAGTATTGTCATCGCCATTATAGGCGGGTGCTCCCCAAACTTTTTCGTATATTTCTTCTTTCGAAAATACGTAGTTCGGATTCTCACAAAAGAAGAGTAGTAGTTGAAACAGTTGAGCGGAACATTCGACAACGTGTCCATTTACTGTAAGTTCTGCGGAATGTTGATCAATTTCAAATCTCCCAAATGAAATGGAGTGTGCTTTTTGTTCGTGTGGTACGGTTTGTTTCATATGTCTTCGAAGTTGTGCTTTCATACGAGCTACGACTTCTAATGGATTAAATGGCTTCGTAATATAATCATCTGCACCGTATGAAAATCCAGATATTTTATCTAAATCAGATGCCTTCGCTGATAGGAAGAAAATTGGACAATCTGTTTGTTGGCGAATAATTGGACAAATATCAAAACCAGATTGTCCAGGAAGCATGACATCTAAAATAATTAAATCGTAATTGTTTTGTTCGGTGAGAGATAAAGCTAATTCAGCTGATGTTGCAGTTGTAATATGAGAAAAACCTTCTTTTTCAAGAATGGTAGTTAGTAGTTGTAAAATTGCTGTTTCATCATCGACGAGTAATATATTTGCTTGATACATAAGAATCCCCCTTAATTTCCTCGAATATCATATCATCTTTTTGTAACATATGGAATTTTTAAGGAAAATTTAAGGTTTTCTTTTATAAAAAATTAAGAATCAAATGATATGATAAAAGTAACATAGGGGAGGAGATGAGTGTGAATCCGTTTCAAATGATGCGAGCTAGATATTTTTTAATTGTATTTGCACTATTAATTTTAGTAGCGAGAAGTAGTGAAAAATTGCTAGAAAGTACATTTCATATACAAAATTCATCTTTTATAAATATACTTATATTTTATATCCTTCCGATTGCATGGATTTTTTATGAGTATAGAAAGCACCGTGTTTCATTTTCATTATTTCTTAATAAAAATGAAACATTTAACTTGGTGCAAGTTATATACATTACGATTATGTTGTGCATGTTCAGTTACGGGTATCTGATTTTATACATGTACAGCTTTGCATGGATTACACCAGATTTTATTATGAATGCTTTACACAAACCGATTGTAGATAGTGCCGGGGGATATATATATCAATTTATTATGGTTGTATTTATCGCACCTATTATTGGAGAATTTGTTTTTCGTGGATTTTTACTTCAGCGCTTTGCTGCGAAATGGGGAACGAGTATAGCGATGATTGCAGTGGCACTTTTATTTGCGATATTACATGTCGATTTTCTCGGTGCCGCCGTATTTAGTATCGTATTATCAATCGTATATATTCGTACGAAAAGCTTACTCATGCCAATTGCGATACATATGTTAAATAATACATTTGTACTTTGTGCATCGTTCCTAGTAAGTAGAGAAAAGATCATGAGTTTTGCAGATTTCTCAAACTATACGACGTTCTTTCCAGGACTGATTATTTTTATAACAGGATTAAATTTAGTACTCATCTTTTTATTTGTTAACCGCAAATACTGGAGTAAAGAAGTGCCAGTTATATACGCAGAGCAGGTAGAGAGTTTTGCAGATGTAGTGGGAGATAAATGAGACGAAGAAAACGATTGAAAAAATATTGAAAGACATTATAGATGCTACGTCTATTACAGATATGTGTGATAAAGGCTGTTGTCATTGGCTTTTTAACCTGTAGTAGATACAATTGTGTTTCCGGAGTATTACTTATTTTCTAGTACTCATTTAAAAGAAAATATTATTTCTCTTCTTATTGTATTAGGGATTTTAATAATATTCGGTCTAATGTTAGAAGTAATGATGAAGCGTATCTTCAGAAAAAATGAAGAGAAGTATGTGCGGGTTCATAAAGTATTCGTGAAAGTAATGGGAGCTTTCCTTTTGTTTTATGGTATGAAAACAATCATTTACTTTATAGCTTTGAGACATCATTAATTCTAAATTTGAAAGGAATGTATAAAATTATATGAATGAAACAATATCATCAAATAAGTTTTTTTATTTGATTTTACTTAGCATAGTGCTAATAACGACAGTAAATGTTATTCTCCGCTGGGAGGAAGCCTACTTTTTCATGTATTTAGCGCTCCATTTATTAGGGGTCTTATGTATAAGTGGTGGCATGGTTACTGAAAAAAAGGGTGACGAAAGTGTTAACTATATGTGTGTGATCGGTCTTGTTTTACTTTTAGCTGTACAAGGTATTATGAAATATAGTTCTTTTTCTGTACAAGATTTCAGTTTGTTAATAGATGTACTGCCTTAAGGGGGATAAGTATTTATGTTATCGAAGAAACAAATAGGGTATATATTTGTTTTAGTAGGTTTTTTTACGATTATTATAACGACGCTATTTTTTCAAGACTATGAATATGTAAAATATGTAAAAGGCGCTGGTTTAATGTGCTGGTTTGTAAGTGCTTTTCTTATTCCGAATTATGAACCGAGGAAAGTGTCTAAAAATAGGTAAAACTCTTCTTATGTAGAAGAGTTTTTTTTATCCCGCATTAACGGGCAGTAAGACTCCCACCTCAAAATTCAGTGACAGCAAAGAAGTTAGGCGAGGGATCAACTGCCCGTAAAAGCCCGATTGGTGAAGGCTAATAATCAGTGGGGGGATGAAGAAAACCCCCACTGATTAAAGTTTCACTTTATGTAAATAGAAGGCTCTCGAGCAATTCTCGTAATTAGCTTGTTCTAATTTAGCATGTACGAACTTACAATAATAATAGACAGGCAGCATAGAGGAGGGAATAACGTGAGGAAAGTTATTGGGTGGTCGCTTTTTTTGTACGTTGGATTTGCGTTATTTATATATTGGTATTTATTTGGATGGAATCATGAACTCATTCCGGACATGTATAAAGGAACGAGTGCAGATCCAGAAACCTTTATGAATGCGAAAGAGCTTACGCTAAGCCAAGATTATTCGCGCGTGAAAAATTTACTGTTCTTTTTAGCGACGCCTCTTGAATGGATTATTTTATTATTTGTACTCGTGCTCGGTATTTCAAAAAAGTTTGAGAAATGGTCAACGGAAACGACTAAAATAAGTGTCTTACAAGTTGCGATTTATTTCTTTTATTTATCATTACTCACAACGGTACTGGCATTACCAATGCAATGGATTGGGCGTAAAGTGTCGGTTGATTACGGTATTTCCACGCAAAGTACACAAAGCTGGATAAAAGATCACGTTATCGATTTTTGGGTTAATTATGCGACGATGTTACTCATTGTTACAGTTCTTTTATGGCTTATCCGTAAATTCCCGAAGAGATGGTGGCTAGCAGGATGGGCACTCTCTGTACCATTTACAATCTTTTTAACGTTCGTACAGCCTGTTATTATTGATCCACTTTACAATGACTTCTCGACGTTGAAAAATAAAGAGTTAGAAACGAAAATTTTAGCGATGGCAGACAAAGCTGACATTCCTGCTAAACACGTATATGAAGTAAATATGTCGGAAAAAACGAATTCGTTAAATGCATATGTAACAGGAATTGGCCTTAACTCGCGTATTGTAATGTGGGATACAACGCTTAAGCAATTAAAAGATAAAGAGATTTTATTTATTATGGCCCATGAAATGGGACATTACGTAATGAAACATATATATTGGGGCGTTGCGAGTTATATTTTCATATCGTTTATAGGTATGTATGTAATTAGTCGTATTTTAAATATGTGTATTCGAAAATGGGGAGATACGCTGCAAATTTCCAAAATGGCATGTTTTTCAATTTTACCTTTGTTTTTCTTAATTTCCTCTTTATTATCTTTTGCATCACAACCAGCAACAAACTACGTTTCACGAATAGAAGAACGAGCGGCAGATCAATATGCTTTAAATATGACGAAAGATGGGAAATCTGGTGTGAGAACTTTTCAATATTTATCAAAAACAAGCTTAAGCCAAGTGAATCCACCTGTGTTAGTCAAATTTTTCTTATACACACATCCACCAATTTTCGAAAGAATTCATACGTTTGAACAATATGAGGAACAAAAAAACAAGAAGTAGCGATTATGCTACTTCTTTTTTATAGAAATATAAGTTTGGTATTGGGAATATTTATCATTGCTTTTTATTGAGATTTTGTAAATAATAAGCTATAAAATTCTAAAAATCTATATATAAAGGAATAAAGGTGGAAATATGTATTTTTTACAAAATTTAAAAGTGAAACATAAATTATTCTTACTTATCTCATTAGCAGTTTTGGGCATGACAATTATGAGCTGTGTAGCAATTAATTCTATTAATAAGATTAAGCGCGATACAGAGATTGTAGTAGATGATTATCAAAATTCTGCAGTTATATTAGAAGGAATGCTTCGTACACAAAATTCACTAGAATATAACTTACTAGAATTAATTACAACGTCACAAAATGAGGGGACAAATAAAGAAGGGATTATTAGTAATGTTGAAAAGGATCTTAAAAAATATGATTCTTTATTAAAAGAATATGATGATGGCGTTAATTTAAGTAAGCAAGAGGATGAGCTGTTTCAGAAGATGAAGAAATCTTTGCCAAGTTATATGGAGACATATAAGAAGTTGTTTGACAAAGCGAAGGGAACAAATGAATCTCAAATGGTAAACGAATTTCAAAAGGACTTAAAACCGAAGGGAGTAGAGTTAGCTGGTTATGCTGTAGATTTAGAAACTTATGTTTCAAACTTAGCTGACCAAGTATTTAAAGATTCTCAAAAAATGATAGATCGGTCCGTTATTACCTTTATCATTCTTGCAGTAGTTACTACAATCATTATATGTATAGTAAGTTATATTATTAGCAAGCTTATAGTTGCTCCTTTACAAACGGTTAGTCGTATGATGGAAAGAGCAAAAGAGGGAGATTTAACTGTACATGGTGATTATAATGCTAAAGATGAATTAGGTATATTAGTAAGTGATTTTAACGAGATGATTGCAGGGCTAAGAACAAATATGCAAGAAGTAGAGAATAATATTCAGCTTTTATTCCAACATGCAGACGGAGTAGTATCTGCATCAGAAGTATCTAGCGGTGCAGCAAAGAAAATTACTATGGATATTGAAGAAGTTGCCAATGGCGCAGAGAGCCAAATGCAAGCAATGGAACAAACTGCGGGTGCGATGGAAGAGTTGACACAAGGAATGCAGAGTATAGTGAATACATCATCCTCTGTAAATGAATTGTCTGCTCAATCAGCACTAGATGCAGAGAGTGGTAACAAATTAATGAAACAAATGATTCAACAGATGGATACAATCCAAAATTCAGTACATAGCGGTGTGAAACAAGTAGAGACTATGAAAGAACAATCAGAAGAAATTGTTAAAATCATTGATGTTATGCAAGGTATTACCTCTCAGATTAACTTATTAGCATTAAACGCCGCAATTGAGGCTGCACGTGCTGGAGAAAGTGGTAGAGGATTTGCAATTGTGGCAGATGAAGTACGAAAATTAGCAGAACAATCTAGTGATTCTGCTAAACAAATTGAGAAGCTTATTACTCAAGTTATGGGAACAACGAATCATACGGTACATATGATGGGGAAAGTAGATAATGAGGTACAGGCAGGTACACAAGTAGTAATGCATACAGAAAAAGTATTTGGAACTATTACAGAAAAAGTGCAGCAAGTATCTGAGCAAATTCAAACGGTATCTATGTCTACAGATGAAATTGCAGCGAGTAGTGAGGAGATTTCTGCTTCTACAGAAGATATGGCGCAAATTTCTCAAAGATCATCTGATCGAACTGATAGGGTAAAAGAGTCTATTCAACAGCAAGAAAAATCTGTTCAAGAGATTTCGACTTCAATTGAACATCTGCACAACGTAGCAGGAGGACTAAAACAAATAGTTTCCCAATTTACTCTTCAAAAATAGTAGAGTATATGTAAGTCTTTATAAATATATAGACCTCTCAATACGTATAAAAAATCATCCTGTGGAATACAAAAGGATGATTTTTTATTATGAAAATTTTGTGTGGATGTCACTCGTTATATTCTAGTTTTTTACAATTTTTTGATTGTAATATATAATAATAAGTAATGTTTTTAGAATTTTTAGTTTTATAAGAGAGTGATTGTAGGAGGAGAGAAAGGGTGTACAATAAAAAATCAATGCCGGCTATAAAAATGATCCTTTCGATGTCTATTTTCGGATCAATTGGATTTTTTTCTGTCCAAACAGGTTTACCGTCTTTTGAATTAGTATTTGTTCGTTGTATTTGTGCAACTATATTTTTAGCGTTATGTTGGTTAGTGACAGGACAATATAAAAATGAAAAGTGGAATAAAAAAGAGATTGTGCAAATATTAGCGTGCGGCGTATTTCTCGTTTTTAACTGGGTATTTCTATTTAAAGCGTTTGAAGTTATGTCAATTACAATTGCAATTTCTGTCTATCATCTCGCTCCAATTATCGTATTAATGATTGGGAGTATCGTATTTAAAGAGAGGCTAACAGCGTTTGCCGTTATGTCCATTGTCATTTGTTTCCTCGGCACGGTTTTAGTAGCTGGAGTAGATGGAAGTGTGTCACTCGAGAAACTCATGTCATCTGGAATGGTATGGGCACTACTTGCAGCGTTATTTTATGCTTTTACGACTTTATTAGGAAAAGGAATCAAGCATACGAGTGCATATGCGATGACATTTGTACAAACGTTTTTAGGTATATTTTTATTGTTACCATTTGTGGATTTCGGACAGTTTCAAGGTTTAACAGAGACGAACTGGATGATGATAACGGCAACAGGACTTATACATACTGGGTTTGTATATTACTTGTTTTTTGACAGTTTAAGAGATTTATCGACGAGACTTATTTCTGTATTAGTGTTTTTAGATCCTGCTGTAGCAATTTTGTTAGATACGGTCTTTACCGGATTTAGACCGACTAGTATGCAAGTTGTAGGGATTGTCCTTATTTTTGTAGGAATGGCACTCACTTTTCGTAAAGGAAGAGAAAAGGAGCTATCGGTGAAGGGAAGTGCTACCTCTGAAATGTAAAGTTGTATTTGATATAATTTCATTTTTAATTTTGGAAGATGTTACGAAAAGGCCGTTGTTGTATAACAGTAGCCTTTTTTGTATGGAATAGAGCACGAAAGAACGGTGTTTTCAAAAAAAACTGAAATGAATTTTCAAAAAAAACTTCCTTTTCTGAAGATTTGTTATATAATATAAAACATAAAATCAAATCTGTTATAAAACAGTTTAAGAAGGGGATGCTAATATGTCGACGCGAACTTCACGGGTTACATTGCTCGGAGAAATGTTACCAGCGTACAACGAAATATTGACACCTGAGGTGCTTAGTTTTTTAAAGGAACTACATGAAAATTTCAATGAGCGCCGCACAGAACTATTACAAAAACGTGTAGAGAAACAAAAAAGAATTGATGCAGGGGAGTTTCCGAAGTTTTTAGAAGAAACAAAGCACATACGTGAAGCGGATTGGACAATCGCCAATCTTCCGAAAGATTTAGAGGATCGCCGCGTAGAGATTACTGGACCGGTAGATAGAAAGATGGTCATTAACGCTTTAAATTCAGGAGCTCATCTTTTTATGGCGGATTTTGAAGATTCGAATTCACCAACTTGGGAAAATGCGATTGAAGGCCAAATTAACTTACGAGATGCAGTAAAGGGAACGATCTCACACAAAAATGATAAAGGAAAAGAATATAGATTAAATGATAAAACAGCTGTACTCATTGTGCGTCCAAGAGGATGGCATTTAGAGGAAAAGCATATGCAAGTTGATGGGAAAAATATGTCCGGCAGCTTAGTGGATTTTGGTCTGTATTTTTTCCATAATGCGAAGGCGCTTTTAGAAAAAGGAAGTGGCCCGTACTTTTACTTACCGAAAATGGAAAGTTATTTAGAAGCGAGATTATGGAACGATGTATTCGTATTTGCTCAAAAATACATCGGTATTCCAAACGGAACAATTAAAGCGACTGTGCTATTGGAGACGATTCACGCTTCGTTTGAAATGGATGAAATTTTGTATGAGCTAAAAGATCATTCTGCTGGCTTAAACTGCGGAAGATGGGATTACATTTTCAGCTTCTTAAAGGGTTTCCGTAATCATAATGAATTTTTACTGCCAGATAGAGCGCAAGTCACGATGACGGCGCCGTTTATGCGCGCGTATTCTTTAAAAGTAATTCAAACATGTCATCGCCGTAATGCACCAGCAATCGGAGGAATGGCAGCACAAATTCCGATTAAAAATAATCCAGAAGCGAATGAAGCGGCTTTCGAAAAGGTGCGTGCTGATAAGGAGCGTGAAGCTTTAGACGGTCATGATGGGACTTGGGTTGCCCACCCGGGACTTGTACCGGTTGCAATGGAAGTATTTAATCACATTATGAAAACGCCGAATCAAATTTTTAGGAAACGTGAAGAAATACGTGTTACAGAAAAAGATTTATTAGAAGTACCAGTGGGAACGATTACAGAAGAAGGTCTTCGCACGAATATTAGTGTAGGTATTCAATATATTGCATCTTGGTTAAGTGGACGGGGAGCAGCGCCAATTTATAACTTAATGGAAGATGCAGCAACTGCGGAAATCTCCAGAGCACAAATATGGCAATGGATTCGTCATGAAGGCGGAAAGCTAAATGATGGCCGCAATATTACGCTCGAATTAATGGAAGAATGGAAAGAAGAAGAATTAGTAAAGATAGAAAGAGAGATTGGTAAAGAAGCCTTTAAGAAAGGGAGATTCCAAGAGGCGACAACATTGTTTACAAACCTCGTTCGGAATGATGAGTTCGTACCATTTTTAACATTACCGGGTTATGAAATTTTATAAAGTGAAAAGGGGATGGAATAAATGAAAAACGAAAGAATCGATAAATTACAAGAGAACTGGGAATTAGATACGAGATGGAAAGGAATAACACGTCCGTATTCAGCTGAAGATGTAATTCGTTTGCGCGGTTCGATTGATATTGAACATACACTAGCACGCCGCGGGGCTGAGAAGCTTTGGACATCGCTTCATACGGAAGATTATATTAACGCACTTGGTGCATTAACAGGAAACCAAGCGATGCAACAAGTGAAAGCGGGATTAAAAGCAATTTACTTAAGTGGTTGGCAAGTAGCGGCTGATGCAAACCTTTCTGGACATATGTATCCAGACCAAAGCTTATATCCAGCGAACAGCGTACCAGCTGTAGTAAAACGAATTAATCAAACACTTCAACGTGCGGATCAAATTCAGCATATGGAAGGAAGCGATGATACAGATTATTTCGTACCGATTGTAGCAGATGCAGAGGCTGGATTTGGCGGACAATTAAACGTATTCGAGCTTATGAAAGGTATGATTGAAGCGGGTGCATCAGGTGTACACTTTGAAGATCAATTATCTTCAGAGAAAAAATGCGGACATTTAGGTGGAAAAGTATTACTGCCGACACAAACAGCGGTACGTAATTTAATTTCCGCACGCCTTGCTGCGGACGTAATGGGAGTGCCGACAATTATCGTTGCAAGAACAGATGCAGATGCAGCCGATTTAATTACGAGTGATATCGATCCGGTTGATAAAGCGTTTATTACAGGAGAAAGAACACCAGAAGGATTTTATCGTACGAAAGCAGGACTGGATCAAGCAATTGCACGTGGTTTAGCGTATGCACCGTATGCAGACCTCGTTTGGTGTGAAACGTCTGAACCAAATTTAGAAGATGCAAAACGATTTGCAGACGCAATCCATAAAAAATATCCAGGGAAATTACTCGCTTATAACTGTTCACCGTCATTTAACTGGAAACAAAAATTAGATGAAAAAACGATTGCGAGCTTCCAAAAAGAAATCGCATCTTACGGTTACAAGTTCCAGTTCGTAACACTTGCTGGATTCCACTCATTAAACTACGGCATGTTTGAATTAGCACGTGGCTATAAAGACCGTGGTATGGCAGCATATTCTGAATTACAACAAGCGGAATTCGCAGCAGAGAAACACGGTTACTCTGCAACTCGCCATCAACGCGAAGTAGGAACAGGTTATTTTGATGAAGTAGCACAAGTCATTACAGGCGGTACTTCATCAACGACAGCGTTAAAAGGTTCTACAGAAGAAGCTCAGTTTACGAAATAAAAGGAAGGTGATCACAATTAAGTGATCACCTTTTTTATTACTCTTTATATAAACTGATAACATCTTCTCCCGTTAAATATATTACGGTTACTTTTTTATTATCCTTCTCATAAACTTTCATTCCACCCTCTGCAAAAGTTTTATCCCATCCCTTTAATTTTATATGTATTTGATACCATATAGATAAACCTGATTCAAAACAATTGCCTTTATATACATACTCACCTATCTCCTCAGTAGTATGAATTAATTTAGCTTCATAAGGTATAGGGAATCCTTTAATTTCAGAATCAATAGTCTTATTAAAAACTAGAAGGTATGTTAACGTAATAATAGTAGCCAATAACAAAAATAAAATCTTTTTCATGTATGTAAATCCCCCATGGCAAACGGCCTTGTAATTTTATCCCGCTATTTGCGGCAGTAAGACTCCCGTCTCAAAAGTTGGCTGGAGCAAAGAAGTTACGTGGGAGATGCACAAAACCCCACTGATTAAAGTTTCCCTTTAACTAGTTGTATTATAATATAATATTTTTATAATGTGATTTTAATTATTATAAAATTTTTGTGAAACGAAAAAATGGGCTGAATTCTCTTACATAACTATAGAAAGCTAAAATTTCGTTAGGGGGTATCTCGAGATTTTAGCTTGATAGTTCCGGTAGGAAAAGAAACGATATGAACAATTATTCGGATATATGTAACATAACTTAAAATATATTTACTAACAAAAATAGAAATAATATTAGATCCATTCTTTCCCATGCTTACGAATAAACGTCATATCTTTTTCATAATGATCTAGATGTCCTTCATCAATCATTCTTTGGAAATTTCCGTCTCCTTCTTGTGCTTGTCTTTTCACATATGTACATAACCCTTCTAAACGTAGTAACACCATTTCGAAGTAATTTTCGTCCATATCTTTATCGTAGGACTGAGCAAACAACTTTACTCTTTCTTTAATACGACCTGCGTGTTGCGATGAGTCGTAATGAACGGCTTCTCCTGATTCTGTATAATACACTCGACTTAAAGGTACACAAGTATAAAGCGTATAAGCGATATCCCACATTCTTGGACCAGGAGCAGCGACGTCAAAATCAATAATACCGACTGGCTTTTCATTATTGAAAATAATGTTATATATAGCAAAATCATTGTGGCATAAAACCTCAATGTTATGTGGGGTATGATCCATCGGTTTCCAATCATCTAATAACGGAAAGTCACTTACAGCATCATGGTACAGACGGAGCATCTTTGCGATTTCTTTCAGCACATCATTAGACCACATGTATTCTTTTAAAGGATAATTGCCTGCGTCGCCTTCTATAAATGATAAAATCTCTCTATCTTTTTCATCTATGCCCAAAAACTTTGGGGCATAATGAAATCCTTTGTTTTCTAGATGACGTAATAGCTTATGAATTTTTGTACTGTCTGGCTTTAATTCCCGCCGAACAGTATTTTCAGAACGATATACGTTTGAGACGTTTCCTCCTGTTAGCTTTTCTTCTTGTTCGTAGTTTGACATGTGAAAATTCCCCCTATAATTAAAAAATCCAATTCCAAATAGTGAATATACCGACAATAGCAGAGAAAAGAAGGAAAGTAAGGAATACTAGACACCCAAGAGGCATTAACTTATCTTCCCATGTTTCTTTATACTCATATACTAATTCCTCTGCTACTTTTTTTTGCACTGGAGATAAAGGCTGCTCTTTATATAATTTCTTTATCTTGCTAGAATCGCCTTTGAATTTTAAAGCACGCGCAATATGATAAGGATCATTTCCCATTGATTTTTCAAATAATAAACATGATTCATGCATAATATCTGTTTTATGCTCCTCTAGATACCAATAACGTCCAGCCATTTCTGGATATTGTAATTTATAATAAATGTCTCCGAGTTGTTTTCGAAGATGTAATTCATTTGGGTATGTAAAGATGAGACCGTGTAATCTTTCTCTTGCCTTTCCAAGATTATTATTTTCAATATCCTCTTCAATTCTCTTTAATGTTTTTTTAGGAATTTTGGTTGTCATGAATTCCTCCTTATATAGAATAGAGATAATTTTATTTTATAAGAAATACTAAAAATTAGAAATTCTATTTTCAAAAAAGATTGTACATTTTATTTTAAGTATGCTATGATGATGTCAGTTGAATAGTTAAATTAAGCAATCCATATATTATCAAGTGCCGAAAACGAACGAGAAAAAGTATGTGAGAACTAGTTTATGTTTCGTGTTTGATAATGTGTGGATTCTTTTTTTATACAGGAAGACTAAAATAATTTGTATTTTCTTAGGAGGAAATAATCATGGCAGTAACAGGACAAGTAAAATGGTTTAACAACGAAAAAGGCTTCGGTTTCATCGAAGTTCCAGGCGAAAACGATGTATTCGTACATTTCTCTGCAATCGAAACTGAAGGTTTCAAATCTTTAGAAGAAGGTCAAAAAGTTAGCTTCGAAATCGAAGAAGGCAACCGTGGACCTCAAGCTAAAAACGTAATCAAACTATAATTTTATAGTTGATGATGGAAAAAAGGATGGCTCATGCCATCCTTTTTTTGTTGTTGAGATATATGTAAATGAAGTTGTACTCGACGTTTATAGAGGCAATGAAGAAGAGTAAAAGGCTTTCCAAAAAGGAAGGCCTTTTACTCTTCTTTCCCTGCTTTTTTCTTCTCGCGTTTTTTACATTCAGGACATTTCGATTTACGAAATGGTTTAGCGAAGAATAGCAGAATGAAAAATAAACCGAATATAATACTAGCTGAGTTTTTCACGATAATGACGCTACTATTTTTCATTTGAATCGATGGTTGGATCTCTTTTTCTTCCATAAGGGCCCTCCATATATTGGATTTATATTTTAATTATAGCAAAGTTAATTGTTGTAATGATGTAAAAAGAGGAAGGGATAATAAATATTTATAGGTAGTATAAATGCTGTTTTTATGGTTATAAAACTACTTAATTTATATATTGTGATTTTATTGTTTGACAAATGTTTGATAAATGATAAAAAATTGTAAAAAAGCGGAACCTGTTACCTATTTCCTTTTCATAGGTGCTAAAATTATATATGCAGCTGCTAATATAAATAGAAAATGAAAAAAGGAGATAATAGGATATGGAAAGTAAAGTAGAACGCTATGTCGAAAATTATGTTGTAACTAAAAATACAATGGCCTTACTTCCTGTTATTCTAAGTGAAAAGAAAATTGTTACGCGAGTTGTTGAAATGGAAGATTCTTTTTTCGTATTTCAAAAGCCTCTAGATATTATAGAGAGAAGTTGTCGTAAGCATGGATCTAGTTTTTTGGGCAGAAAAGAAGGAACGAAAGAGTTAACGCACATTACACATAAAGCACCGATTGCAATCAGTCCGACAGATCAACTTTATTTTTTCCCTACTTATTCTTATTCTAGAAAAGAGTGCGCGTGGCTGTCGCATTTTTATATCGAAAGTAATCGAGAATTAAAAGATGGAAATCTTATTATTCGATTTATAAATGGCCTTGCTGTGAAATTAGAAATATCAAAAAATAGTTTTGAAAATCAACAAAATCGTACAGCGAAACTGCGTACAGAATATGAAGATCGAAAGAAGAAACAAGGAAATCCTTGTTTTAAAGAAATTGATAAAAGAGATGAATCAACATTAAGACCAGCTTATGAGAAAGTGTATTTTGTTAGGGAAGAAGATGTGTGAGAGGAAAAGGATGAGGAGACTCATCCTTTTTTTATTTCATTATATATACAGTTTACGCTGTAAGATTCATAAATAAAACGAGCGAGATGTACAAATATATTGTTCTTTAATGGAACAATATAATGGTAATTTCCTTATATATATTTAATGTAGTGTAAATATATATCATTTTATATTTGTGGCATACATGATACTTCTTTCTATATAGGTAGAAATACCCTTACGTGCAGTAAGGGTATTTTTTTGAAAAAGACGAATTATTACTTTCTGTAGTTTCTGCTTTTTCATCAAACGTAACCGATAAGTTACAATTTGTATATAGTGTCTAAATTATCTTCATATCCTGTCGAATATTGAAAGATTATCATAGCTAAATAATGAAGGAATTCTAATGAAGGACATGGAAACTTAATAATTACATCTCCATATGTCGTATCTACCATTTCCTCTTTCAGAAAAGCAATGATACAGTAGAGGTAGTAATTAGAGTAAAGGGGTAAAGTGTAGAATGGATTTTCAGTCAATCAAAGAGTATTTTTCACCAGAAAATATGGATCATATTGTTGAAAGCTATAAGGCGTTCGGACCGCTTCTTGGCATCGGTTTGCCGATGATAGAGGCGCTTATTCCAGCATTACCACTTATTGTGTTTGTACTAGCGAATGCTGTTGCATTTGGGTTTTGGCTGGGTTTCCTTTATTCATGGCTCGGATCAGTAATCGGTGCTATGCTTGTTTTTTTCATTATCCGCCATTTTGGACGAAGCCGTTTCTTTTCTTTTGTAAATAAGCATGAGAAAGTGCGCAAGGCAATGGGGTGGATTGAAAGGAAAGGATTCGCGCCAGTGTTTGTTATATTTTGTTTTCCGTTTACACCGTCTGCGCTTATAAACGTTGTAGCTGGTTTATCTCGCATTAGCGTAAAACAGTTCGGACTTGCGCTCGCATTCGGAAAGCTTGTGATGATTTTTATTTTAACGTACATCGGTCATGATTTAATGTCGTTTATTCATAAGCCGGTGAAATCAGTTATTGTAGCGATTGTTATTTTTATTTTATGGTATGTCGGTAAAAGAATTGAAGTAAAGTTAGAACTACATTAAGAATAGTCTTCTTTGTCCCACTATTTGAGGGCAGTAAAACTCCCTCCAAAAAATTCGGCTGAAGCAGAGAAGTTAGGTGGGGATCAAACTGCCCGATTGGTGCGGGATGAACAAAACCCCCACCGATTAAGTTTCACTTTATAAATGCAAGCTTCATTATTAAAGGGTAAGGGGAGAAGCGGATGAAGAAAACTTTGAAAAAAGAAGGCCTAGAGTGGATACGAACAATTTTAATTGGTGTACTATTAGCTGTATTTTTTCGAACGTTTTTCTTTTCAACGTACGTTGTAGAGGGGAAGTCAATGATGCCGACATTGCAAGATGGCAATATGCTCGTTGTAAATAAGGTGAGTTATCAAGTGGGGGACTTGAACAGGTTCGATGTCGTCGTTTTTCATGCGAATAAAAAAGAAGACTATGTAAAGCGAATTATCGGTTTACCTGGAGACCATGTTGAATATAAGCATGATAAGTTGTATATAAACGGTCAATTTATTGATGAGCCTTATTTAGAGAAGTACAAGAAAGAGATAAATGGAAGGCAACTAACAGGTGATTTTACATTAGAAGAGTTAACGAAAGAAAAGGTGGTGCCAGCTGGTCATATTTTTGTAATAGGCGATAACCGCCTTGGGAGCTGGGATAGTAGACACTTTGGCTTTGTGAAGGCTGATACAGTTGTCGGTAAAGTCGATTTACGATATTGGCCAATTCAAGAGGTGCAAACGAATTTTTCAAAAGGTTGATATAATGAAGTAGAAGTATAGAAAAGACAAACAACTCCGTTTGTCTTTTTTCGTGTACTATAATACAATTATAGTAGCAAACTAATGTTCGTTGTGTAAGTGAAAGGTGGGGTTACATGTCACTTCGATTGGTGATTGGTAGAGCGGGAAGTGGAAAGAGTACACTTTGTTTACGAGAAGTGCAAGAAGAGTTAAAACAGCGCCCGAGAGGCAAAACAATATTATATCTTGTGCCAGAACAGATGACATTCCAGACGCAGCAGGCGTTAATTGAAAGGGAGGATGTAAGAGGTTCTATTCGGGCACAAGTTTTTAGTTTTTCACGATTAGCTTGGAAGGTGTTGCAAGAAGTTGGCGGAGCGAGTCGTCTTCATATTGATGAAGCGGGTGTGCATATGTTACTTCGTAAAATTGTAGAATCTCGTAAAGATGGATTATCGGTGTTCCAAAAAGCAGCGGAGCAAAACGGTTTCTTTGAACATCTTGGCAGTATGATTGCGGAGTTTAAACGTTACAATGTGACGCCATCTAACGTATATGAAATGTGGCAACAATTAGATGCGCATAGTAGCAGTGCTGAGCAAAAGTTATTAGCGAATAAAGTATATGATTTACAGCTATTATATGATGATTTTGAACGTGCTTTAATCGGGAAATATTTAGATTCAGAAGACTATTTACAATTGCTAGTGGAAAAGCTTCCGCAGTCTGAGTATGTAAATGGTGCTGAAATTTATATAGATGGGTTTCATTCATTTTCTCCGCAAGAACTTGAAATTGTAAGACAGCTCATGATTTGTGGAGCGAGAGTCACAATTACGTTAACGATAGATGAAAAAACATTAGCGCAGCCAGTGAATGAACTGGATTTATTTTATGAAACGATGTTAACATATGAAAAAATAAAACAAGTAGCGCGGGAAGAGAAAATAGAAATTGAAAAAACAATTCCACTTATGGAACAACCGCGTTTTCATTCTCCGGCATTAGCTCATTTAGAAACGCATTATGAAGCGCGTCCGAATGAAAAGTATTATGATGAAGCAAGTGTAACAATTAGTACAGCGGCGAATTTACGAGCTGAAGTAGAAGGGGTTGCTCGTGAAATTCGTAGACTTGTCGCGGATGAAACGTATCGTTACCGAGATATTGCAGTACTTCTTCGTAACGGGGAAAGTTATTACGATGTGATGCGAACGTTATTTACAGATTATAATATTCCACACTTCATCGATGAAAAACGCCCGATGTCACATCATCCATTAGTAGAGTGTATTCGTTCTGCCTTAGAAATTATTAGCGGAAATTGGCGTTATGACGCGGTGTTTCGCTGCGTGAAAACAGAGCTTTTATATCCATTAGACGTAAGGAAAGAAATGATGCGTGAAGAGATGGATGAGTTCGAAAACTATTGTTTAGCGTACGGTGTACAAGGGAAGAGATGGACTTCTGAGGATCCGTGGATGTATCGCCGTTACCGTTCACTTGACGATACAAACGGAATGATAACAGATATTGAACGTGAAATGGAAGAGAAAATAAATCGACTGCGTGACGTTGTAAGAACGCCAGTTATTCGCATGCAAAAAAGGTTAAAGCGTGCGGGAACAGTGATGCAAATGTGCGAAGCGGTTTACTTATTTTTAGAAGAACTTGACGTTCCAAAGAAGTTAGAAGAATTACGTATACGTGCAGAAGAGAGCGGAGATTTCTTATTTGCAACAGACCATGAACAAGTATGGGAAGAAGTAATGAGCCTTCTTGATACGTTTGTAGAAATGCTTGGTGAGGAGAAAATGTCACTATCTATGTTCACGGACGTTATGTCGACAGGACTTGAGGCACTTCAATTCGCTAACATTCCGCCATCATTAGATCAAGTATTAGTTGCCAATATTGATCACTCCAGGTTATCAGATGTGAAAGCTACGTTTATTATCGGCGTAAATGAAGGAGTTATTCCAGCAGCACCGATGGATGAAGGGATGCTTTCTGATGAGGAAAGAGAAGTTCTTGGTGCGGCAGGAATTGAACTCGCGCCAACGACGAGACAAACTTTATTAGAAGAGCAGTTCGTTATGTATCAGATGGTAACGAGAGCGTCTGAGAAATTATATATTTCATGCCCACTTGCAGATGAAGAAGGAAAGACATTACTTGCATCTAGCTTTATTAAGAAAATAAAAAGAATGTTCCCTAATGTGAAAGACTCGTTTATTACGAATGACGTAAACGACTTATCGCGTTCGGAACAAATTTCATACGTAGCAACGCCAGAAGTGACGTTATCTTATGTCATGCAGCAACTACAAACGTGGAAGCGATACGGATTTGAAGGAAATCTAGATTTTTGGTGGGACGTCTATAACTTCTACGTCACTTCGGATGAATGGAAACAAAAAAGTAGTCGCGTGTTATCAAGTTTATTCTATCGAAATCGTGCGCAGAAACTAAGTACGGTAGTAAGTAGAGATTTATACGGAGATAAAATAAAAGGAAGCGTTTCTCGTATGGAACTCTTCAACCGTTGTGCGTACGCTCATTTCGCGCAGCACGGTTTATCGTTAAGAGAGCGTGATATTTTTAAACTAGATGCACCAGATATCGGTGAACTATTCCATGCAGCACTGAAGAGAATTGCAGACAGGCTATTACGCGAAAACCGTACTTGGGCGGATTTATCAATAAAAGAGTGTGAGCATCTTTCTGTTTTAGTAATAGAAGAAATCGCACCGTTATTACAAAGACAAATTTTATTAAGCTCAAATCGTCATTTCTATTTAAAACAAAAACTACAACAAATCATTTTCCGTACGTCAATCATTCTTCGTGAACACGCGAAGTCGAGCGGTTTCGTACCAGTTGATTTAGAAGTGCCATTCGGTATGGGCGGTACGGGATCGCTTCCGCCGATGGAATTCTCATTACCAAATGGTGTAAAGATGGAAGTTATCGGCCGTATTGACCGTGTGGATAAGGCTGAAGATGAAAACGGAACATTCCTTCGTATTATTGATTATAAATCAAGTTCAAAAGCGTTAGACTTAACGGAAGTGTATTACGGATTGGCACTTCAAATGTTAACGTATTTAGATGTCGTTACTACAAATGCACAAACGTGGATGAAAAAAGGCCACGCAGCATTACCTGCTGGTGTACTGTACTTTCATATTCATAATCCGATTGTTGAAATGAAAGGTGACGCATCTGAAGCTGAAATTGAAAAAGAAATTTTAAAGAAATTTAAAATGAAAGGCCTCGTACTAGGAGATGCTGACGTTGTTCGTTTAATGGATAACAAACTTTCAACAGGAAGTTCAGATATTATTTCTGCTGGTCTGAAAAAAGACGGTAGTTTTGGTGCGCGTTCTAGCATTGCAAGTGAGCAAGAGTTTAACGTACTGCAAAAATATGTACACCATACGTTTGAAAATATCGGAAAAGACATTACAGAAGGTGTTATTGATATTGCTCCTTACAAAAAGGGGAATAAAGCGGCATGTACGTTCTGTAACTTCAAATCTGTCTGTCAGTTTGATGAATCACTTGAAGATAATCAATTCCGTACGTTAAAAGATATGAAAGATAGTGAAGCGATGGAGAAAATTAGAGAGGAGGTTGACGGAGAATGATAGAAAATTGGCCTAAAAAACCAGAAGGTAGTCAATGGACAGA
Source organism: Bacillus cereus group sp. N24 (assembly GCF_016483345.1). Classification (NCBI taxonomy): domain Bacteria; kingdom Bacillati; phylum Bacillota; class Bacilli; order Caryophanales; family Bacillaceae; genus Bacillus; species Bacillus cereus group sp. N24. The sequence goes on along the minus strand of NZ_JAEHCA010000006.1, from coordinate 55,205 downwards.
TGACCAGTGGAAAGCCGTTGTAGCGAATGGACGTGACATTTTAGTCGCAGCAGCAGCTGGATCGGGAAAAACAGCAGTATTAGTTGAACGTATGATTAAAAAGATTATTAACGAGGAAAATCCAGTCGATGTCGACCGCCTGCTCGTTGTAACATTTACGAATGCAGCGGCGCAAGAGATGAAAAATCGAATTGGAGAAGCGTTAGAAAAAGTACTAATTGATGAGCCAGGATCTCAGCATGTAAGAAAACAGCTGAGCCTATTAAATAAAGCATCTATTTCAACGATCCATTCATTTTGTTTACAAGTAATTAGAGGGTATTACTACATGCTTGATGTTGATCCTCGTTTTCGTATTGCAAATCAAACAGAAAATGAGTTGTTAAAAGAAGAAGTGCTAGATGACATATTAGAAGAAGAGTATGGAATCGAAGATAATAGTATTTTCTTTGAATTAGTTGATCGCTATACGAGTGACCGTAGTGATGATGACTTACAAAGAATGATTTTAGCGCTTCATACAGAATCAAGAGCGCATCCAAATCCGGAAAAATGGCTTGATAAATTAGTAGAAGCATACGACGTGGAAGGAAAGACAATTGAAGATTTAGTGTATGCTTCTTACTTATTAGAAGATGTGAGATTCCAGCTTGAAACAGCGGAACAACATATTCGTAAAGCAACCGAACTCGCAATGCTTCCTGACGGCCCGGCGCCTCGCGTTGAAACCCTGCAAGCGGATGCAGCTTTACTTGGAATGTTATTATCAGCAGCTCGTGAATCGTGGACAAGCGTGTATGAAGCGATGCAAAACGTATCGTGGCAAACGTTAAAGCGCATTAAGAAAAGTGATTATAATGAAGATATTGTAAAACAAGTCGACTCTCTTCGTAATAAAGCGAAAGATGAAGTGAAGAAATTACAAGAAGAGCTATTTAGCCGCAGACCAGAAAGCTTCTTACGAGATTTTCAAGATATGCATCCTGTATTAGAAAAACTCGTACAGCTCGTAAAAGTATTTACAGAGCGTTTCCAAGCGATGAAGCGAGATAAAGGAATGGTCGATTTCACAGATTTAGAGCATTTCTGTTTACAAATTTTAAGCGAGCAAAGTGAAGACGGTGAAATGAAGCCGTCCGCAGTAGCGCTTCAATATCGTAATAAATTTGCTGAGGTATTAGTCGATGAATATCAAGATACGAACTTCGTACAGGAATCGATTATTAAATTTGTAACGAAAGATTCTGAGAGTGAAGGGAACTTGTTCATGGTTGGTGACGTAAAACAGTCAATCTACCGCTTCCGACTAGCAGAACCAGGCTTATTCTTAGGAAAGTATAAACGCTTCACGCAAGAAGGATCGGGCGGCGGAATGAAGATTGATTTAGCGAAAAACTTCCGTAGTCGTCATGAAGTACTAGCAGGTACGAACTTTATTTTTAAACAAATTATGGGCGAAGAAGTTGGAGAGATTGACTACGACGCTGACGCTGAATTAAAACTAGGCGCTAGTTATCCAGAAGGTGAAGATGTAGCGGCTGAATTATTATGCATTCAGCAAACGGAAGAAGAAGTGCTAGAGGGTGAAGAAGGTACGGAAGTCGAAAAGGCGCAACTGGAAGCTCGTCTTATGGCGCAGCGCATTAAAGCGATGGTCGATTCAGGTTATGAAGTGTATGACCGAAAAACGGATAGTATGCGACCAGTGCAATATCGTGATTTCGTTATTTTACTTCGCTCTATGCCGTGGGCACCGCAAATTATGGAAGAGTTAAAACTACAAGGAATTCCAGTATATGCAGACCTTGCGACTGGTTACTTTGAAGCGACAGAAGTAAATATTATGATGAACGTATTCCGCGTTATTGATAATCCGATGCAAGATATTCCACTTGCAGCAGTACTTCGTTCACCGATCGTTGGATTAAATGATGAAGAACTTGCGACGCTTCGTGCTCACGGAAAGAAAGGGTCATTTTATGAAGTAATGAGCTCATTCTTAAAAGATGCACCGCTTGAAGAAGAACAAGAACTTCATGAAAAACTAGAATGGTTTTATAACTTACTGCAAGGATGGCGTGAATTCGCGCGCCAACAATCACTTTCTGATTTAATTTGGAAAGTGTATGGTGAGACAGGGTATTATGACTTTGTCGGCGGTTTACCAGCTGGAAAGCAAAGGCAGGCAAACTTGCGCGTATTATATGACCGCGCAAGGCAATATGAAGCAACATCATTTAGAGGATTATTCCGCTTCTTACGTTTTATTGAACGTATTTTAGAACGCGGTGACGATATGGGGACGGCGAGAGCTCTTGGTGAACAAGAAGATGTTGTTCGCATTATGACGATTCATAAAAGTAAGGGACTTGAGTTCCCGGTCGTATTTGTAGCTGGACTCGGTCGTCGTTTTAATACACAAGATTTAATGAAACGTTTCTTACTGCATAAAGACTTCGGTTTCGGTTCACAGTTCATTGATCCGCGTAAACGAATTAAATATACGACATTATCACAGCTTGCAATTAAACGTAAAATGAAAATGGAATTAATTGCGGAAGAAATGCGCGTATTATACGTAGCTTTAACGCGTGCAAAAGAGAAGTTAATTTTAATCGGAACAGTTAAGGATGCAAATAAGGAAATGGAAAAATGGCTCGATGCGAGGGAACATAGTGAATGGTTATTACCAGATCACATACGTGCTGGAGCGTCTTGTTATTTAGACTGGATTGCACCTTCATTATATAGACACCGTGATAGTGAAATGCTTCTTGAATTAGGACAAGGAAGTATTCCAGATGAAATTTACGGGTATGACACTAGCTGGAAAGTAGAAGTTGTGGACGGTAACACGCTACTTGCACCAGAGCCAGTTCAAGAAGAGAAACAAGAATTGTTAGAAGCACTTCGTGAGAAAAAGGCTGTTCCGTTAGAAAGTGAACGAAAAGAAGAAGTGTACGACAGATTACTGTGGAAGTACGGATATGAGGAAGCAACCTCTCACCGTGCGAAGCAATCTGTTACAGAAATAAAGAGAAACTATCAATCAGAAGATGGTAGTGATAACGCCTTTATTAAAAAACTACGTGCACCAATTAAAACGCGTCCTCGTTTCATGGAGAAAAAAGGGTTAACGTACGCAGAGCGCGGAACAGCAGTCCATGCCGTTATGCAGCATGTAGATTTGAAGAAACCGATTACGGCCGAAACGCTACAAGAACAAATCGCAGGAATGGTAAATAAGGAATTATTAACATTCGAGCAGGCGGAAGAAATAGCCATTGAAAAAGTAATTTCATTCTTTGACAGTGACTTAGGTAAAAGGGTATTAGCGGCAAAAAGTGTAGAGCGCGAAGTACCATTTACGATGATGCTTGCAGCTGAAGAAGCGTATCAAGATTGGCAAGGGAAGAACGGCGAATCGATTCTTGTCCAAGGGGTTATTGACTGCATGATTGAAGAGGAAGACGGCATTACGTTAATCGACTTTAAAACGGATACGATTGAAGGAAAGTTCCCAGGGGGATTCGATCAAGCGAAACCAATTTTAGAGGATCGATATAAAGTGCAGCTTTCGTTATATGCAAAAGCACTCGAAAAAAGCTTACAACATCCTGTGAAAGAGAAATGCTTATACTTCTTTGATGGGAATCATGTTGTGAAAATTGAGGAATAGACAACAGAAAGGGGCTATAAAAAATGGCAACGTTAAGAACTTGTGAACAGGGACACGAGTACTATAAAAGTAGCGATTGTCCAACTTGCCCAACCTGTGAGAAAGAGAGAAAGCCAAAAGAAGGTTTTCTCTCTCTTCTTTCAGCACCAGCAAGAAGGGCATTAGAGCACCATGGTATTCACACTGTAGAAGAGCTCTCAAAATATAGTGAAAAAGAAATTTTAAAACTGCATGGTATGGGCCCAGCATCTTTACCAAAGCTTAGAAAGGCTTTGGAGGAGTGCGGATTATCATTTAAATAAATGGTGATGTGATGAATAATTTTCAAAGAAAAGATCCGTTACTATTTCATATAAAAAAGAGGTGTCACCTATAGGAGACACCTCTTTTTTATGCCGTTCCAATCTGGTCTTGATCTGCCACATCAGAATCAAACGTATTTGTTGCACTAACGCCGTTAAAAGTGTTGACGACAAATCCGACATTAGAAGCTCCGGATCCATTATACGCTTTCGTGTTTTCTTTCGGAGACACGTTATAAAAATCTCCTAAATTGAAAGAACCGTTACTGTTTTGAACGACGAGATTTCCAACAACAGAAGGCATATCATCCACCTACTTTACTAAGCTTTTTAATTACTATATGAATTATTGTGCGGAAGGTTCATCCGTAATATATTGGCGGATTTGCATAATCCGAGAGTTATTAAAAACATAATCAACATTTCCAATTTGAAAGCAACCAGAATTTAAAAGTGTGCGCAATTCAACGTTATTTACTTCAATAAAAGGGCATTCATTTATAATATTTAATTTGACATCTGTCGTTCGCTTTGGGATTGTAATGTGTTCATCTGTAAAGATTTCAAATGCATCTAAGCGCCCTTCACCTTTTATATAACAAGGGAATTCCCTGTGGACGGCAAGAGCTCTACTTTTTAATTCCATTTGATTTGCATCTCCAACTTGAAATACAGCAGTAATCCCTAAAGAAATAATAGAAACATTTTGGACAATAGACACATGATGTAACATAATTTCTCAGTCTCCTTAACCTGGAGTAGGAGGGACATCTGTTACTAATGGTACAAATGGACCCTCTGTAACAGTTTCAAACGGTGTATCAAGAATAGAAGATAAAATGAGGAAATTTGCATCCCCAATTAAAAAGAGAGCGGACGAAGATACACCGTTCATTTTAATCTGTCCGACTTTTAACTCACGATTTACAACGTTAAGATTCATACATACTTACTCCTTTCGGAAATTTCCCGGTATGTGCTGAATAAAGGATAGAAAGGCTTTGTCGATATCTTGTTTCATTGCTTGAATAATGAGGTCCCGTAAATAATCTGGATCTGTTGAAATACCTTCATATGATTGAGCTTGTGATAAATAATAAGGAAGTCTATGCTCCATCTGTTTTTTTATGTCATCAACCATCATTTGTCGATACATTTCATCAAGCGGTGTTCTCTCTTCTTGTTCAAAATGGAGAATTCGATTATATGCTTCTTCATCTAAGTAGCGATGCATTTCTTGAAGGATACCTTGATAAAAGTCAGGGTTGGTGTCAGTTTCAGGATTGACCTTCAATGTTTCTGTATCAACTTGAAAATCTTCAATTTGTTGTCCTTTTGTTGAAAATGGATTTAAACCAATATTTAAAGTGCCATTTAAATTTTCTACTTTTAATTGATCGAATTTGTATTCCACTTTTCCTATAGAAGAGGAGGGGCGACTTTTTAATTCATTAAGCTCTTCTTGTAATTGGCGGACTTGATCTTCTAGGCTAAGGATGGTTGCTTGTTGTATTTGGAGAGCTTGCTGAAGTTGGTGTAAGTAAGTATATATATCTTGATTCATTTTGTGAAACCTCCTTTTCAATAGGGAGGGTAAATATATTTCTGATATATATTTATGACAAGGATGCCTTAAGAAGAACTATTTGATGGTTTGATAGAAATAATTTGTCCTTTCGCCTGTAATGGACGAAGAGGCTCTGTAAATCCACCCGTATTTGAAAATTTAGATAGAGCTTTAATACTTCCGGCTGTACCAATTTGGAATACAGAAGAAGTCGTAATGCTATCGATTCTAATACTGTTAATGATAATACTTTGGTTCACGTAAAAATTCAATGCAATTGCCTCCTTTAAGTTGAACCAATTATCGCTTGATCGATTACATCTGAATCATTGACAGTCGTTGCGCTTTGATAATTGTAGACAGAAACATTATCTCCAACGTTAAAAGAGCCGGCCCCAGCGAAAGCACGTGAATAACTAATAGGCCTAATCGCAAATACATCTCCAATGTGAAAAATACCACTTGACCCAATATTGACGATACGAATATGTCCGACCATAGCTGGCATATAAAACACCTTTCGTTTTTAAAATTTTCTTTTCTACTATTGTATGGGCGTTTTCAATAAAATGTGTGTTTTTTTGAAATAAAAGAAACACACACGTTATTGCGTGTGTGTATCGAGTGTTTGATTATGGTGAAAATTCGTATGTACATGCCAAATTACATTTAAGAGCCTGTCCAGTTCTTGGCTACAATCCACTGTTTTTTGAGAAGTCATTCCGTAGCGTTCAGCAAAATAGATCATTTTTTCACGTTTTTTTTCAATAGCTTGCTCAAACATTGAAATCGGCTCCATCTCTAAATGAAATTTTTAGTATATATGTAGTACATATTATACAAAAATCGCATAAAAAAGAAACAACTTCGCTAAAAAAAGTAAAAATTCTACATTTTATGTCAAATAATGAATGAGTAACGAATAAGGCGTGGGAAGAATATTGTAAAAATTAGCGTGCATGAGAAGGTTTTTTTCTTATAGATGCGAATACAATTAAATGGTATGAGTTTTAGGATGGAGAGTGGAAATATTGCGTTTTGTAACGGCGAAGAAAGAGGAAAAGGTATTTGTAGGTATTGTAGACGAAGAGGAAGAAAAAGTACTGCACTTAAGAGAAGCGCAAAGACAAAAAGGGGAAAAGGTTACGATTCCGATTACAATGTTAGAGTGTATTGAAAGAGGGACTGAATGTCTTGAGAAAATATGTGAAATTGTAAATTGGGCAAAGGAAAATGAAGGGGTAGCGTATTATCCGTTAACAGAGGTGAAAATATTAGCACCAATTCCAAGGCCAAGAAAGAATATACTTTGTGTTGGGAAAAACTATCGTGAACATGCAATCGAGATGGGCGGAGTAGAGTCTATTCCGGAAAATATAATGATTTTTACGAAAGCACCAACAACAGTTATTGGAATTGATGAGAAAATCAATGGGCATTCCCACGCAACGAATGAACTAGATTATGAAGGGGAACTAGCTATTGTTATTGGTAAGCGAGGGAAGCAAATAAAAAAAGAAAAAGCGCTTGACCATGTTTTCGGATATACAGTTATAAATGATGTAACCGCTCGTGACATTCAAAGGAAACATAAACAGTTTTTCCTTGGGAAAAGCTTTGATACGTTTTGTCCGATGGGACCGTATTTAATGCATAAATCAATGGTTGAAACGCCGAACGCATTACACATCGAAACAGTAGTAAATGGAGAAGTAAGACAAACTTCAAACACAAATAAAATGATTTTTTCAATTGAAGAAATTATTTCAACGATAAGTAAAGGGATGACATTAGAACCAGGCGATATTATCGCAACAGGAACGCCGTCTGGTGTCGGAAAGGGCTTTACACCACCGAAGTTTTTACACGCTGGTGATGAAGTGGTCATTACAGTAGAGGGAATTGGTACTTTGCGAAATGTAGTGAAATGAAGAAAAAAGCTATCTTGTATAAAGATAGCTTTTTTCTATGGTCTTGGGTTATAGAGGTAATCGATAACGGCAAAAGTGTAAAGACTAATTAATGCAAGTGTACAAATGCCAAATAATATAACCGCAAGTGCGCTTTTTTCTCGTCCAAATCCAATAATAGTAAGAATAACAGCAGTCCAAAATGATGCTTTCAGTAGTGTGAGTGTAGTAGGAGTTGAGTAATGAAGCCATGTTGTGGAAAGGATGAAACCAAAGAATGTAACTAAAATAAAAGCTGTAGCTAAATAGTTAATATGTTTACCATATCTTAATAGCATGTCGCACCTCCTTCTATGAATGGAAATACAGAAAATTACAATTAAACTTTAATATAAATCACTATAAAAGGAAAGAGGTTGTCCTAACGTGTAGGACAACCTCTCTATCATTACGATAATACAGCTTTAATTTTTTGGAATGCCCACTCTAAATCTTCTTCAGAGATTACTAGAGGTGGTGCGATACGAATTACATTTTCGTGTGTTTCTTTACATAATAGACCAGCTGCTTTTAGTTGTTCACAGTAAGGACGAGCTGGCTCGTTTAATTCGATACCGATGAATAAACCTTTACCGCGAACGTCAGTAATCATTGGGTTATCAATTTCTTTTAATTGCCCAACTAATTTTTCTCCTAATTGAAGAGAACGCTCTGTTAATTTTTCTTCTTCTAACACTTCAAGAGCTGCGATAGAAACAGCACATGCAAGTGGGTTACCACCGAATGTAGAACCGTGAGAACCTGGCTCGAATACACCTAAAATGTCGCGGTTTGCTGCAACGCAAGAGATTGGGAATACGCCGCCACCAAGTGCTTTACCAAGTATGTACATGTCAGGAGTTACATCGTCCCAGTCGCAAGCAAATACTTTACCAGTACGGCCTAAGCCTGTTTGGATTTCATCTGCTACAAATAAAACGTTTTCTTTTTTACATACTTCAAGAGCTTCTTTTAAGAAACCAGCTGGTGGAATGTTAATTCCTGCTTCACCTTGAATTGGCTCTAAAATGAATGCTGCTGTATTTGGTGTAATTGCAGCTTTTAACGCTTCTAAATCACCGTAAGGAATTACAATAATGCCAGGAAGCATTGGACCGAAGCCACGCTTGTACTCTTCGTTTGATGACATAGAAACAGCACCCATCGTACGTCCGTGGAAGTTATCTTCACAAACGATGATTTCAGCGCGGTTTGCTTCTACTTTTTTCACATCATAAGCCCAGCGGCGAGCTGTTTTAATTGCAGTTTCAACAGCTTCTGCACCTGTATTCATTGGAAGTACCATTTCTTTATTAGTTAGTTTCGCAACTTTTTCGTACCAAGGGCCTAATTGATCACTATGGAAAGCACGAGAAGTTAACGTAACACGATTAGCTTGGTCAATTAAAGCGTTAATAATTTTGGGGTGACGATGACCTTGGTTAACTGCAGAATATGCACTTAATAAGTCCATATAGCGATTTCCTTCAGGATCTTCTACCCAAACGCCTTCTGCTTTAGAAATAACGATTGGAAGTGGGTGATAGTTATTTGCTCCGTATGTGTCTGTAAGTTCGATAATATCCTTAGTTTGAATCATGATTGTTCCCCCTTTTGTTATTACAAGAAGTTTGTAAATACTCTAAATATTATAGCATTTAAATGTAAAAAAGCGAAACATTTCCTGAAAATAAATGAACATGTTATCATATAGAGTGAAAAAGTGTGAAAAGAGGAGGTAGGGGATACGATGGTACATATGCATATTACAGCATGGGCGTTAGGTTTAATTTTATTCTTCGTTGCGTATTCACTTTATTCAGCAGGAAGAAAAGGGAAAGGTGTACATATGGGGCTTCGTCTTATGTACATTATCATTATTGTGACAGGTTTCATGTTGTACATGGGTATTATGAAGACTGCAACAAGTAACATGCACATGTGGTACGGTTTAAAAATGATAGCTGGTATTTTAGTTATCGGTGGAATGGAAATGGTTCTTGTGAAAATGAGCAAGAATAAGGCAACAGGGGCAGTTTGGGGATTATTTATTGTCGCACTAGTAGCGGTATTTTACCTTGGACTGAAATTACCGATTGGTTGGCAAGTATTCTAATAAAAAATAAAACCACCGTATCTCTCAAATGTTTGGGGGATACGGTGGTTTTATTTTTATGTCGCATCGATATGCAACTCTTCTCCATTTACTTTCGTAAAACGGAAAATATTTTTATTTGAAGAAGAGTGACGAACGAAATGGTGCTGCAGTGTACAGATCATCTCTTCATTATCAAATAAAAGAATATTTACTCCCTCGCATGCTTCCTCTTTCGGTAAGAAGGATAAATAATTATGGCAATACATGCAATCATATAGAGAGTAATGAAGTGATTGCAATGATTCTGTTAATAACGCAAAAACAGAATCGGGTAATTCCTCAAGCCATTCATGATAGCTAAGGAGTAATTTTTTACGAATGCGTATCATTTCCCCGTTTTGGAGGGGGTGTTGTTCATTTGCGATTTGCAATATGTTTTGTTCATAAAAACGAGCTGGTAGCCAGTTGTTGTTATATAAAACCTCAAAGCCATCTTCGGCAATATCTTCTAATAAAAATGCTTCGTCATTTTCATCATCAAAGAATACCCATTCATTGTTTATATATTCTACATTACCGACTGAATGAGCACGAGGCTGGTTATATAAAATATGTTTACGTTGTATCATACACGATTTCTCCTTTATGAAAAGTAGTTATTCTTGTTATAGACAGTTCGCGCGTTCTTTATAACTAGACACATCCGGACATAGGTGGGCATACAATAAAACACGTTTTACTGAGTGAAATTACTATTCCGTATACGGATGGTAGGTTATCGTCAAGTTTGTCATTTTTTTGTATCCGCACTTTTAGAGTGGGGATTACTGCACGTTCAGGAAAAGTAATAAGATGGAAGGATGATTTATATGTGCGGGATTACAGGATGGGTAGATTATAAACGCTCATTAGAAGGAGAAAGGGCCGTCGTTATGAAGATGGCTGAGACGTTAGCGAAGCGTGGCCCAGATGATAATAAAGTTTGGATTAAGGGTAATGTCGCGTTTGGGCATAAACGGTTAATCGTTGTTGACCCTGAGGGTGGTAAACAGCCGATGACTTGTTTAAAGGATGAAGCGAATTATGCAATTTGCTATAACGGCGAACTTTATAACACGGAAGACATTCGAAAGGAACTTTTAAGAAGAGGGTATACGTTCAAAGGTCATTCTGATACGGAAGTATTATTAGCATCGTATATTGAATGGAAAGAAGAATGTGTCGATCATTTAAACGGTATATATGCGTTTGCTGTATGGGACGAACGGAAAGAACAAGTATTTATTGCAAGAGATCGATTAGGTGTAAAACCGCTATTTTATAAATATGATAGTGGACGATTACTATTTGGCTCAGAGTTAAAAGCGATACTAGCGCATCCTGATGTGAAGGCTGAAGTAACGTTAGAAGGGTTATCAGAAATATTCGGCCTCGGACCATCTAGAACGCCTGGTCACGGTATTTATGCTGGTATAAAAGAATTACGACCGGGCCACGCAATGACATTTTCAAAAAATGGTTTATGTATATGGAGATATTGGAATGTAGAGAGCAAAAAACATGAAGATTCCTTTGAAGAAACAGTAGAGAAAACACGCTTTTTATTACAAGATGCTATTACAAGGCAACTCGTTTCTGATGTACCGTTATGCACTTTTTTATCAGGTGGTGTAGATTCAAGTGCTATAACAGCAATTGCCGCAAAAGAATATGAAAGATCAGGGAAAGGGCCATTACACACGTATTCTATTGACTATGAAGATAATGAAAAATATTTTAAAGCAAATGCATTCCAACCCAATTCAGATGCGCCGTTTATTAACTTAATGACTGAAACGTTTCAAACGACTCACCATCGTTGCGTCATTTCAAATGAACTGCTAGCAGAGTGTTTAACAGAAGCGGTGCTCGTTCGTGATTTGCCTGGTATGGCAGATATCGATTCCTCATTATTATGGTTTTGCCGCGAAATTAAACAAGACTTTGTCGTCGGTTTATCTGGAGAATGTGCAGATGAAATCTTCGGTGGGTATCCATGGTTTTATAGAGAAGATGATTTACAATCAAGTGCATTCCCATGGATGCGCTCTACAGAAGCACGTGAACAACTTCTGAAGAAAGAATGGAGAAGTAAATTAAATTTACAACAATATGTACAAAGGCGCTATGAAGAATCCATTCAAGAAGTTCCTATTTTAGAGGGAGAAAGCCCACTAGAAGCGAAGAGACGACAATTATTTTATTTAAACATGGTATGGTTTATGACAACATTATTAGACAGAAAAGACCGCATGAGTATGGGAGCGAGCTTAGAAGTGCGCGTTCCATTTGCGGACCACCGACTAGTCGAATATGCGTGGAATATTCCTTGGGAAATGAAAATGTATGAAAACCGCGAAAAAGGTCTATTGCGTAAAGCTTTAGAAGGGATACTTCCACATGACATTTTATATAGAAAGAAGAGTCCTTATCCGAAAACGCATAACCCGCATTATACAAAAGCGGTAACAGTATGGCTACAAGATTTATTAACGGATAAAGGCTCAATTTTGCATGAACTGTTTGATAAAGAGCAATTGAATGGATTAATCCACTCAGGCGGAAGTGCATTCCAAACACCTTGGTTCGGTCAATTAAACCCAATGTAACTACATTAAAAAAGTATAGTTGACTTGAGTTTAATATTTCCATTGTAAGTCCTTAATCTCTATTACTGGTGCAATAGGATTTTTTCCTGTTCTCGCTGGTTTTATTACCTCGACAGATATAGAAGATACAAATGAATTTACCGCTGCTTTCTTAGATTCATTGTTTAAATGAAACCATTCATCCTTCAATCGACTTAATAAATCTTTTATTTCAACAGAAGAAACGGTGTCTTCTGTATTAGCAAGTTGCTTTTGGATTGTGGTTTCTTCTTGTATAATTACAGCCATTTCTTTTTTATATTCATTTTGGGAAATGTCACCTTCTATGAATAAAAACTTTAAACGTGATTTTTTCTCTTGAATTCTATTATATTGTTCTTGTAAATTACTTAGTTCTACAGGTTGATCTACAGTGTCATCAAGGTCAATAATTACATCTTCTAATAAATTTAAAAACTCTTTTTCAATTACATCCTCTGAAATTTGAGGCATGTCACACATTCCTTTATGCTGTCGTGAACTACATCGATAAGACATTACAATTCTATTTTGAGCCCTTACCTGTTTATGTCCTAAAAAGTGTTTCCCACATCTTGCGCATCTTAAAACATTGGAGAATACGAAAAAATTTTGCAATCTAACTTTTCCTATCTTTCTACTATTTTGGATTTGTTGAATGGTATACCATGTGTTTTTATCAATAAATGTTTCAAAATCTTTCTGAGCTATATCCGTTAGGATGTCATCTCCCCAGCGGATTTTACCGATGTAAATAGGGTTGTTTATAATATAACGAACCGCATCATAATTAAATATTTTTCCTTGTTTGGTTTTAACACCACGACTGTTCAATGACTTGACAATACTTGTTACACCCTTAGTTTTATACATCTCGAATATGTATTTTACAATTTCAGATTCGGCATGATTTATATACAAGTTACCTTTCTTTTGGTCATATCCCATAGGTGATTTAGCTCCATTTCTAAGACCTAATTCAGCCTTTTTTTGCATGGAGTCTCTTACACGTTCTGCTGTTGTTTCACGCTCCCATTGTGCAAGTGTCGCAACTAATGTGATAAACATTCTTCCAGTAGCGGTTGTTGTATCAAATATTTCTGTACTACTCTTAAATTTAACATTATATTCATCCATTGTTTTTAGAATGGAATGTAAATCTGAAACGGAACGAGTGAATCGGTCTAATCTGTAAACGAGAATAATATCAAATTGTTTTTTCTTTATATCTTTTATCATTTGCTGAAAAGCAGGTCGTTCGGTATTTTTTGCACTGTATCCTTCGTCACAGTAATCATCTACAACTACCCAATCTTGTGATTTAGCATATTGTTCAAGACGAAGTTTTTGCATATCTAATGAAATACCTTCTTCAACTTGCATGTCGGTGGATACACGTCTATAAATGACACACTTCATTGTATATAACTCCTTTCTTACTAAATTTCTATAGCATATGTTTTTTTAAAAGCGATTAGACAAATGTTTTATAAAAAGTATTTGAGGTTTAATGTATGAATGGGTCAACTACTTGATTGACTTTCGGGCCCAGTGAGAAAATCTCACTGTTCATCCAACTGAATGAAATCATATAGTTCTTCCATACTTACATTAAGTTGAGAAGCGATATTTTTAGCGGTTTGATACGACATAACTCTATCGTTGTTCGCGTAAGAATGTATTTGTTGTTTAGCCATACCAAGTTTCAGTGCTAGATCTACTTGAGTTAATCTCTTCTCTTTTAATATTTCATTCAGCCGGCATTTGCCGACTACATACACCTTTTCACCGCCTAATTATTGAATTATAGGGCTTACGCTATATAAAAACTTTCCTATAATCTTTATATCTTCACAGTTATCTCGTGAGTATTGTTGGTCTTTAAAGCTTTCATCATGTGAACAAGGTTCTAAAACAATTAAATCCGTAAATTTATAAACTTTTTTTAAAGTTGCATAATGTCCATTTACAATTACAGCCGCTATTTCTCCATTTTCCACATCAGGTTGTTTTTTTAATACTGCGTAATGACCATCAGGAACAATTTTGTTCATGGATTCACCATGTACAACGAGTCCAAACATTTCATCAATGTTACCTATTTGATATGGAGGGGTAATTCTATCAACTATATCTTGTACAGCTTCTATTGGTGTACCAGCCGCTATTTTACCGATTACAGGTATTTCACGTTTTTTTCTTGGTCTATTTTTCGTGGTAGGTGCTTTATCGCTAACAAATTGAAGTTCTCCGTTCACAACCTCAACTTTAACGTTTCTATAAGTTGTATCAATATCAGCTTTTGTTACACCGAAGACAGCAGCCATTTTCTCTAAAACACCTGAGCTTGGTTTAGCCCTGTAATTCATATAATCACTTAATGTACTTCTTGCGATGCCGATTTGATTAGCTAAGTCAGATTGAGTCATATCTTTTTCTTTTAAAAACTTTTTTATGTTTCTTACTATAGTTTGTTTTTGTAAATCAGTCATAACGTCACCTCCTATATTGACTACGTGTTTAATATATCATATTACGAATTATTCGTAAAGTGTACGTTTTGTATGGTTTTTTCGTACTTTTGTGTTGAAATTACATAAATTTAGTAATACAATAAATCTCGAAGGAAGGGGGTCACACAATGGATTATTTCAAAAGAACATTAAACGAACTACGTGAAAGTGCAGGGTTCAATCAAACAGAACTTGCGGATATATTAGAAGTATCCCCAAAAACGTTATGGTTATATGAACAGGATTCAACTAACATGCCAGATGAATTAATCAAAAAGTATATGTACTTATTTGACATTCCTTACGAGGATATATTTTTTGGACCTAAGTACGAAAAATTCGTACAAGTAAAAGAACGCGTTAGAGAAAGAGCGAGCGTTTTAAAAAAAATCGTTTCATGAAGTTGTATTTTAAATGGATAGTCCAACTGTCCCACATACATATAAATGCATTGAGGTGATAGAGCATGAGTGGGGGACAAATCATTCGTGATGAAAAAGGAAATGTTGTGAAAATAATACCTACAAAAGAGCAATGGAAAAAGTTTTTAACACCGTTAATACCAGCTGCACGGGAGCTCATTTTACAAAGGAAATTGGAACAAAGGAATAAACAAAACGAAAGTAAATAATTTTTTTGAAATGGTTGCGAAATTTGACGATAAATTTTTGTTCTACAAATCCAAAGAGGAGAGTGAAGAGAAATGAACGGAGTATTATCCGCAAGTAGATTAATGAAAGCGTCAGAGGTTGTAAAAAGATGTGCTGAAGCGAAGAACAGCCCTGCGCAAATGTTCGTGGAAGAGATGAAAAGAAGGCGTGAATTAAGTGAAATGAACCGTAAGGTTTCATCTTGAAGGGAGGTGAGTTAATTGTTCAAAGGTTATTGCTTTATTGAAAAAGACGGACAGTTTTGTCCAGCGGTTAACCTTGCGAATGCACAAGAAACTTGGAACTACGTAAATTTACAAAAGCATATTTTCCCTGAAGTTCGAATTTGTGATGAAGATGATTTTACTGTAGTTCATGCACTCGATGGAAAGATTGTATTTCCACAAGAGTGGGTTGTAATGGAACAGAAAATGAATGAGGTGAGTTAATTGGCCAATCAAGAATACGCAGTTTACAAAGGAGAAAATCTTTTGTGTATGGGTACAGCATTTGAGTGTGCTCAAGTGTTAAAAGTGCAGCCGGATTATATTAAATGGCTTACTACTCCAACTGCAAAACGTAGATTGGCCAAACGAAAGAATCCGGATAAATGTACAGTAGGCGTTAAGTTATAATCTGAAATTTTGAGGTGAGTTAATTGAAGGAAGTAACATTGGTTTTTAAATCAGGTGCAAAGGTTAGTTTTACAGCTGAACAATTTAAAACAATTACAAATGGATTTGGTTCTTTAACGAAAATAGAATATACAGGTGCAACTCCGACAGTACCATTTCACATTAGTGTGAGTAATATCGATGCAATATTTGTGAAAGACATTGGTGGAAAGGAATCTACTAAAGAACCTGATCATCCAATTGAAGATTTCTATGGTTGTGAAATTAAGCAAGATGATAAGTATTTTATGTTCGGCCAGGATGCTGTACTTGAAGGAAATCTAACGAATTACTTAATTGCGGAACAAAATGTTGAATGCTTTCGAGCTGTATAAAAGTAGAAACCGCCAGTTGGGGCTGACGGTCTAATAAAAACACATGTTGAGGTCATTATAGCATGAATTGATTTCGTGTAAAGGAGTGTAAAAGGATGGATAAGCAATTAATGCCTAAAACTGCATATCTAGTAAGGGTAGGTAATTTATTTATTAGCAATCCAGGTCCATTGGTAGTAACGAAGTTACCAAAAGATGCAATGGAATTCGAATATGAAATATCAAAACAAGTAGCCAACAATGTTGGGGGAGAAGTTATCCGTAAAACAGTGGAATATGCCAGGGTGGTGGAATCCTAATGGATATTAAAGCGATTGAAGAACATGTACAGGCTATTAATACAGCAAGAGATATTGGGGTCTTGAATACCTTTGGAAATGAAGTGCAAGTAACTGATGAATTGTTTGAAGAACTTTTGAACGAAAAAGGAGATTTGGAAGTAGTAACACGTGAGTGTTCTGATTATCCTTTTCGAGCTAACTTCAAGCGAAACGGCATAACCTTTTATTCTATCCACACGGAAGAACAAATAAAAAATATCTTTGGAGGTAATATCGATGAACTCATTACAAGAAATTGAATTAGCGGAAGTTGATGAATTACAGGATGCGGAGAAGCAATTTGAAATTAGTGATTTGGAAGGCCTTAATTGGGCATTTCGTAAATTGACTGCACTTAAAGCGGAAGAAAAGAAAATTACAACGTTGGCAAATGTTGAACGTGATCGTATTGCACAATGGGAGCAAAAAGAATTAAAACCTATCCACGATAGTATTAGTTTCTTTGAAAGTCATATCCATCGTTACCATGCGGAACAACTTGCAGCGGATCCAAAACAGAAAACAATTAGTACGCCTTACGGTAAATCGAAAACTCGTAAGAGTAGTGAAGCGCCGGAACAAAAAGATAAAGCCCAGGTACTTCAATATGCTATTGAAAATCATCTTGATGATTGTCTAAAGACGGAAGTTAAATGGGGTGACTTGAAGAAGAAATTCAAGATTGCGGAAATCAGCGGTGAAAAAGTAGTTGTGGATGAGGATGGGCAAATTGTTCCAGGGGTTACTGTTAAGCCTGAATCTATTTCTTATAGTGTGGAAGTCTAGAAATGATTCAGTTTTACAAAGGAATAAGGTTAAAGCTTATTAATCGTAATTACAAAAATTATTCAGCAAAGCGATTTACATTAGGTGGAACAAATCAAAATGTATGGATTCCTAATAAACATTTAAATCCTGACGGATCTATAAAAGAAAACGAAAATATCGATTATGTATTTCGAAAAGCTAAAAGGCAGCTAGAGCTTGCTGGGTATACGGAGCCAATCATTGGCATAAAAAGACGTTCGATTGTGGAGGTTTAATAAAAATGGCTAAAGTAAAAATTGAAGTAGATGTAGATTGGTTAGAAGAAGGTGAAAACCTTGATGATTTAATCAAAAGTCAAGTTATCAGCGGCTTACAGGATAGATTGATTCAAAAAGCAGAACAAAAGGTCTTAGCGAAAATTGAACGTGAAGTTGAGGAAAAAGCAAAGGAAGTTGTAGATAGTTTTATTCATGGAGCATTAGAAAAGAAAATCGATGAATTAAAAATACCACATAAGAAAAGTGGTTGGGGTTCGGAAGTGGAATTAATACCGATTAGCGAGTTTATTGGTATGAGGTATGAACGATATCTAACAGAAAAAACACTTGATGAAAATGGACGGGAAGCTAAGTATTCAGGTGATAGAAAATTATCCATAAGCGAGTATTTCATTAAAAATTATCTTGCTAAGGAACTTACGTCTAAAGTTAGCACGATGATTCAAACTGCAAGAAAAGATGCAGAAGAAACGATAGTCAAGGCGCTTGAAAACAATCTAAAAGAACAATTATCCGTAGACATTATTCAAAGACTTAATATCCCGCAAATGTTGGAGAGTCTGCAAAATAAAGCTACAGAATTAGATATTAAAGAATAGGGGTGATTAAATGTTCCAAGTAACGGAAGCAAAACGTGAAAAGATGAAAGCTGTAATTGGTTTTATCGGCTGTAGTGGTTCAGGTAAAACAGGTAGTTCTTTACTTGTAGCTTTTGGGATGATGCAAGAAGCATACCCTAATTTATCAGAGGAAGAATTGTGGAAGAAGATTGGTGTTATTGATACAGAACATGAACGCTCAAAACTTCATGTAGGTCTTGTGTATGGAGAAACGAAAATAGGGAACTTCCTTCATATCAATTTCACTCCGCCGTACACAACTGAAAGATATAACGAAGCGGTTCAAGTTATGAAGAAGGCTGGTGCTGAAGTACTTATCATCGATTCCTTGTCACATAACTGGCAAGGAGAAGGCGGCATTATAGAAACACATGGTGAAATGTCTGGTAACTCATTTCAAAACTGGGGCAAGCTTTCATCTGAAACTACTAAATTAATAAAAACGTTAACTCAGAACAATGTTCATATATTAGCAACTTTACGAACTAAAACTGAGTATGTAGTAGAGCCTGATGCAAAAGGAAAAATGGCCCCACGTAAAGTTGGTACTAAGCCAGTGCAGAAGGATGAAATGGAATATGAATTCATGCTTAATTTTGTAATCGATATTGACCATATAGCGGATACTTCAAAGGATAATACGCAAATGTTCGAAGGACATCCACAGAAGATTACTGCTGAAGTAGGTCGCAAATTATACAAATGGCTTGAGTTGGGTGTTGATGTAAAAACCGAGGAAGAAAATGAAAGAAATACACTTATTGATCAAATTAAAGAAATTGCTAGTACAAGTGATGATGCAGCGAAGATGCTTTCTGAAATTGAATTTAAGACTAATCAAAAATTAGAAGATTTCAATATGAAATATTTAAAAGTTGCATTAGAAAGATTACAAGCTTTTAACAACAAGGAGGAAAAATAATGTTTAAAGTAGATCACAGTCAAGCGGTAGAATTTGAGGTAATTAAGCCAGGTGAATATGAAGTAATGGTTGTTAATTATGAATTAAAGCAAGCAGAGTCAGGCAATAACCGAGTAATCGTTGATTACGAGATTCGCAGCGATGTGGACCAACCATTCCAAGGTCAAAAGATTCTGTTTGATAATTTTACGGTTACAGAAAAAGCAATGTGGAGATTCCAAGCAGCATCAAAGGCAGCACAATTCCCGGATGGAATGCAATTTAGCAGCTATAAGGAATGGGCTGATACATTCCTGAATAAACCATTGCGATTAGTAGTAGGTGAGCGTGAATATAACGGTAAAAAATATCCGGAGGTAAAAGGATTTAAGGTTTCTGAAGTAGCAGCTCCAAGTACTAACGTTGAAATTTCAGATGATGATGTACCATTCTAAAAATTAATTAACAAGATTCAAATAGGAGGGAGCTACTAACGGCTCCCTTTTCCAAAGGGAGAAAATCAAATGAGATATAAATTTAATCAAATACCGGCAGAGCTTAAAAACACTCCTCATTGGATCTTATGGCGGTCAGAAGTAAGAAATGGTAAGAAAACAAAAGTTCCTTATCAAATCAATGGGGAAATGGCTCAATCGAATAATAAACGGAGCTGGTCAACGTTCCCAACGATCATAAAATTCTTTGAACAAGGAGATTATGACGGAATTGGATTCATGTTTTCAAAGGATGATCCATTCATTGGAATAGATATTGACCATTGTATTCAGGAAGGTGCTCTTACAAGTTTAGCTGAGGATGTTATTGAAATCGTAAATAGTTACACTGAATATTCACCAAGTGGTGATGGCATCCACATTATCGCAAAAGGTAAGCTGCCATTAAAAGGACCAGGTACAGGACGGAAAAATGTTGATATCGGATTAGAAGTATACAGGCATGGAAGGTATTTTACTTTCACTGGTGATTGTCTGGATCAAGTTCCTGTGGAGGATAGAACGGATGAATTAAAAGTTTTATTTGAGAAGTATTTGAAAGAAAAGCCAAAGCCTGAAAAGAAACAAAGTACTACTTCATTTGAACGAGAAGATATTACTAGTTTATCGAATGCAGAATTATGGGAGCGAATGTTTGATAGTAAAAGCGGTGCAGCCATTAAAGATTTATTCCAGGGCATGTTGATTAACGGAGATCATTCTTCAACTGATATGGCTTTATGCAATCATTTAGCGTTTTGGACAGATAAAGATGCTGCAAAGATGGATTCAATGTTTAGAGAGTCTTCCTTACTTCGGGAGAAGTGGGATAAACCACATTCAAGTGATGGCCGTACATATGGCCAAATGACAATTGATACAGCAATTCTTTCAACTCCTTCCACAATAGCTGATTATGAACCGCCTGAAGAGAAAAAGTATGAAGTTTACATTTCTGATAACTCAATTGAAGATACTGAGGAAATTATCGATGAAGCGCCAAAGTTTCATTTAACTGAGTTAGGAAATGCTGAACGTATCGCATATTATCATGGCGAAAATGTTCGGTACTGTAACGAGTTGGAATGGCTTATATGGAATGGTAAGCATTGGCATGAGGATAGTAAGAGACAAATTGAAGCTATCACGGCAAAAACGTTGAGAGCTATATATGGAGAAGCAAAGGCTACAGAAGATAAATATCAATCAAAGTTACTGCATGATTGGGCTAAGAAGTGTGAAAGACGGTCAATTAGGATAAATAGCATATTGGATGTAAGACCGATGGTATCAGTGAAAAAGAAAGAATTAGATGCTCATAACTTTTTATTTAACTGTGATAACGGAGTTATTGATTTAAAGACTGGTGAATTATTACCACATGACCGTAACTTGTTATTAACAAAGATTTCTCCAATCAAGTATGACAAAAATGCTGAGTGTCCAAACTGGAAAGCTTTCTTGGAAAGTATTTTTAAAACACCTACAGGTGAAGCGGATCATGAATTAATTAACTATCTGCAGAAAGCTATTGGTTATTCATTAACCGGTGTAACAAAAGAGCAAGTAATGTTTTTCTTATTTGGTAATGGCCGTAATGGTAAGTCTACTTTTATTAATATCATCCAGGATCTACTCGGTGATTATGGAAGACAGACAAACAGTGACACCTTCTTAAAAAAGAGAAATGATTCAGGAATCAATAACGATGTGGCTAGATTAGATGGAGCTCGTTTTGTATCGGCTGTTGAGAGTGAAGAAGGACAACAATTATCCGAAGCCCTGGTGAAACAAATCACCGGTGGTGAGAAAATGTCAGCTCGTTTCTTACGCCAGGAATACTTTGAATTTACACCAGAGTTTAAGGTGTTTTTC
Organism: Bacillus cereus group sp. N24; assembly: GCF_016483345.1. Classification (NCBI taxonomy): domain Bacteria; kingdom Bacillati; phylum Bacillota; class Bacilli; order Caryophanales; family Bacillaceae; genus Bacillus; species Bacillus cereus group sp. N24. Next base: position 33,516 of record NZ_JAEHCA010000006.1, on the reverse strand, counting down.
ACTACCAATCATAAGCCAATTGTTAAAGGTTCGGATGAAGGTATTTGGAGAAGGATTATGCTTATTCCATTTACCGTAACGATACCAAAAGACAAGATTGATTATGATCTACCAGATAAATTAGCAAAAGAAATGCCAGGTGTTTTGCGTTGGGCAGTGGAAGGCTGCATGAAGTGGCAGACCGAAGGGTTGCGTGCTCCTGAAGCCGTGAAAGCAGCGACAGCTGAATATCGTGAAGATATGGATATACTTGGGCCATTTATTGATGAAAATTGTTCGGTTTATTCTACAGCAAGAATTGAAGCGAAGTTGCTGTATGAAAATTATACAAAATGGTGTTATCAAAATAACGAAATGGATTTAAAGAATCGTGCTTTTTATCGTCAGTTAGAAATACGTGGTTTTAAAAAAGAAAAGGGTTCAAAAAACAAAACGTATATTCATGGAATGACATTAAATGAATTTGCAGGAGCTAATTTATTTTCCAATGATGAAAAAGAGGAAAAAGGCAATGTAACTTCTATAAATAGGAAAAAAGTTTGATTTTGGGTTACTGAGGGTTACTGAACTATTTTTTTAATAACCCTTATAAATGTTGTTATATCAATGTTTATAGCTTATGGGTTACTGAGGGTTACTGAATTTTCTATAACAGCCTATAAGAAAATAAATAAATAAAAAAATAATATATATATAGGGCTTTAATAGAAACTCAGGTAATCTTAATAACCTTTATGATCAAAAATAGTCCTGAACCCTTGTTATGACTGGTTTTGTAGTGGGTTACTGAATAAAAAACTTAGTAACCCTTGATAACCCTTTTAGAAAAAGAGGTGTAATATGCATCCAAAACAGATATGTACTGATGTTCAATCGATGGGAGCGAAGCTTGTACTTGATGGAAATGATTTATACATTGAGAACCATGAAAAGATTGCTCCTGAAGTTGAAACGGTTATTAAAGAATACAAGCTACGGATTATTAAATATTTGCAAGGTAATTATTCAGAACAAGATCATGCGGTAAAACAAACGATAGATAAAATTATTAATTTTTTTATCGGTGTTGAGCAAGACATGAATCCAAAAATAAATGATTGGTTCAATCATGATGAAGCTGCTGCGAGGTTGATCATGGAATTAACATTAAATTTCTCACTTAATGGCTGGTTATATGTAAAAGAATCTGTGGCCAATTATGAAAATAAATTAACGGACGAGCTTTCACAAGAAATATTCAATCGTGCAATGTCGCACTTTAGGAAGGGGAAATAAATGCCAGCAATTCATTATCGATACTCAGAAAAAGAGTTGAAAGAAATCCTAGATACATTAGAAATCATGGTGGATACAAGGGAACAGAAAAACCAACACGTACTTGATTATTTCCGTAAAAAGGATGTTAAATTCAGACTTAGAAAAATTGATACGGCCGATTATTCAGCAGTAATTCCTAAGAATCCTGAGATGGGCATTACACGAGATATTTATCTTTGCGCCGGAGTAGAACGGAAAAATGGTGTAGATGAATTGGTTCAATCGATTAAAGACCGTACGCGATTTGAAAATGAATTGATTCGCGCTGCTAAACATCCATTTGTTTTACTTGTGGAAGATTTAAAAGGCTATCAAAAAATATTAAAAGGTGAGTATATAAGTCAATACAAACCAGAAGCGTTACTTGGTAGTTTAAAAACATTTGAAGTGAGATATGGCTTTTCAACAGTATTTATTGAGCCTGCTACAACCGGTAATTACATATATCATCATTTCTTATATATGGCTCGTGAATATCTGAAGAAGGGCGTCATATAAATAATGATTTATTCTCGTGAAGAACAAGAAACGATTATTAATTAGGGGGATTTATCAATGGCAAAAGTACAACTTAATCAAAAGGAACAACATTATGCAGATACACGTGAAGAAGCGGAGGAAATTATTTCAGCTGCTAAAGAAAATGACAACCTTCAAATGCACAAAATCGCAGAAAAATATAACAAATACGGTCAGTATTTCTTGATTGATTTAACTTTCGCTTATCAAACTCCTAAAGAAGTAATGGAGAGTCGTCCACAAAATGATGATGTTCCAGAAGGACAAATGAGTTTTGAAGAGCCGCATGAAGGTATGGAATACAACGTTAAACAGGATGGAACAACGGAAGTTGCTCCTGGTCAGTTGAAAATTGTTGATGAAGAAACGATTGCTGAATAAATTTTTGATGATAAATAAAAAGAGCGCTTTTCAAGGCGCTCTCTGACCAAAACTAATTATGAAATGAAATGAATTTTGAATACCTTTTCAATATTAAGGTATGACAAAACTGATTCGTTGGTGAAGCCGATATAAAAAAGAGCACTCGTTTACGGTGCTCTAAAGATAGAAGGTAACTAATTCTGTGAACATAACGAACTTACTAACAATGTATGTTGTATGTAAAAAATAAGAACAACAAAGAACAGTTTGATGTATTAACTGCTTTTTGTGATACAACCTGGGTAAAAAGCAGATTGTAATGTATTTAGTATTAGCGAAATATTAAATTTTATTAATTTTTTTAACAAAGTCCTTATTTAGTAACAAATAAAGAGCACCATAAAAGGTGCTCAACGACTAATTCTGAGCGGATCATGATTATTCTATGTACGTTTCTAATATATGTGCAGTTTTGTATAAAATCGTTAATTGAATACAGTCGACACGTTTCGACATAGAAATGAACATCAGAATTATAGTAATTTAAAGTTATATTTCTTTCTTAATACAAATAGATGTACAAGTGTTAAAACGTCTTAGAAAGGGAAAGGGACATGTTTTATGAGATTTAGAGTTTCTTAGTAGAAAGTAGGTGAATCGTCATTTGTTTAACTGGCTGAAGGTATATCAAGAATTAGAACAGGATATTGCGTATCTAGATTACAACTTAGACAAAACAAAAGCTGAATTAAAACGCTGGGTCAGTGGTGATTTGCGAGAAGTACGTTTAACTGCTGAATCGGAAGGTGCAAAAGTAGAAGAACGTATTGAAGCAATTGAATATGAATTAGCGCATAAAATGAATGATATGTATAAACTGAAAAAATTAATTAATACGTTCAAAGGATTGGAACATAGAATTGCATATTTCAAGTATGTGGAAGGCATGACATTGGAAAAGGTTGCTGAAGAACTTAACTACAGTCCACAGTATATTTATAACAAGCATGCTGCCATGCGAGAGAAGGTTGAGTATTCAAATAGAACTTAACATTTACTTAAGGTAAGGTATCATTATACAAACCATTGAAAATATCGATTATAGTAATAACATAAGAAATTGACGAAAGGGCAACTGGTGCACGGTTGCTCTTTTTAATAGTTTATTGTAGGAATATACGTTCTGCCTATGTTACAATTATATTGGTTTATAATTCCAATATTAATTGTAGAAAGGGTTGTTGCATAGGTGAGTAATTTAGATCAAACTATTAACAAATTCAAAGCATATTTGGGTGAAGATGCTGAGGAAAAAATGTTACGAGAAAAGTTTAACAAATTCCAATCTGTTTTCCATAAAATGCATAAAGAGTTAAATACGGCAGAGAAAAGCTCTTTTAACGCTAGTTGGATACTGGATACGAAGTTTGTAGAAGTTGAAGGTGTTAAGCTGGAATTGCATCTTAATAAAGAAACAAATGTAATTGAGGTTAGTAAGAAAGACGAATCGGGTTCTACTAAATTAGATGAAATTGTCTTAAAAGAAAACGAATTGTTTTGCGTAGGACGTGGAGTAAATTTCACAGAAGATGTATTCAATGAGTTTTTAAAAGAAGTCTTTGTAGAAATACTAGGTTAATAAGCAGTTACTAGAAGCATTCCTTATGGAGTGCTTTTTATTATGCAAAAATTACATAGGTGGTGTTGAGTAAATGATTACTGAAATTAGAAAAACAATATCAGGCACAGAGTATTGGGATAACAAAGAAAAGCGAAGCCTATTTGTACCAACTGGTGAAGAACCAGGATTCGAAGTAACTGTTAATCCTGAGAGTATGATCTTGGGCATGGACTTATCAAGTGAACCAGATACTACAGTAGTGACAGTACCCTTTAATGATATGACAGTTAAACAGTTACGTGAGTATGCTGATGAGTTAGGCATCGTGATTCCAGCCGATGTTAAAAAGAAAGAGGACATCATTGAATTACTATCATGAAGTACTGTGACTTTAACGGCTGCCGTAACAAGATAAGCAAAGGGCGTTATTGTGAAGAGCATAAGCGCAACAAACCAAGGAAGAAGAAAGATAAGAAGAACATCTACCATCATGAGAACAAACCATTCTATCGCACTGATGCATGGAAGTATGTAAGGTCAAAGGTATACGAAAGAGAGAATGGCTGCTGTCAACGATGTGGAAGGTTCGTCTTTGGCCGAAGTGCTCATGTTCATCATGTAATACCAATTAAAGAAGATGAAACACTTAAATTAGAAGAGAATAACTTAAGGTTACTTTGTCCAGTTTGTCATACAATCGAAGAAAATGAAGATAAACCCAAAAAAGTTTTTCCGAGTTATTTCGGAAGCCCCCCTATCAAAAATTAAAATTTGTCCTCTGGGAAGGATAGGTAGCGTAGGGGGCATTTCTATCGTTAGACAAGATTTTTAAAAAATAAAGGGGGGTGTGAAATGTCTACGAAAAAAGAGCGTCAAAAAATTGTTGCCGATAAAACAGAAGCTGAAAAAAATCGGATATTAAAAATCATGCGTGATGCAGATATTTACACCCTTACTTTAGATCCATTAATTGAATCGTATTTAGATATTTTCGAAGTTTATATGACGATGTTTATCGAATGGAAAGAGAAAGGATTTCCACCTACTCAGCGTCACACTAATAAGGCAGGAGCTACAAATAATTCAAAGCATCCATTGGCGCAGCAAGTAGAAACTTGGGCTGATAAAAAAACAAAAGCATTAGATTTGTTAGGGCTTACTAATAAGGCTAAACCAGGTAAATATGTTACTGGTGGTTCTACTGTTGGAAAAAATGAAGAGATTGAAAAGCCTAAAGCAAAGGTTAGTGAATTAGATAAACATCGTGCAAAATGGCGTGGTGCAAAATGATTGAACGTGGCGTTAACTATGCAGATATTTATGCAAAACAAGTAAGAAAGAATCCTAAAAAATATCCCGATACTATCAAAGCAATGATAGATCGTTATTATAAATGGAAAAAGCGTAAAGATATTTGGTTCGATGTGGACCGTGCTAATGAAATGATGGATTGGGTTGAAACATTTGTCCGTCATACTAAAGGTGATATGGCAGGAAAACCTTTTATTCTTGAGGATTGGGAAAAATTCGCTTATTCATGGATTTATGGATGGGTTCATGAGAATGAAAAAGGGCAAATTGTCCGCGTTACTCGGGAAGCTTACATTCAGGTTCCTAAGAAGAATGGTAAAACTTTAATCGGTGTTGGTGCTCTTGGTTATGCGATGTACGGTGAAGGAGTACTCAGTGCCGATTGTTATTGTTGTGCGAGCGATTTTAACCAGGCTCAATATGCAGCAAAGCCATTTGCAGCAACAATTATGAACCATGATGTATTAATGGATTGCTCACACATTTATAAAGGGCCAAAAGGTACCATTTCCAGTGTGACGTATGATTATATTCGCGATGATTTAGCTTATCAGAACCAATTCATTGTTATGAGTAAGAACATTCAATCCATTGAGGGTTCCAATCCACACTTTATCTTAAACGATGAGCTTCATGCTCAAGAAAATATGGATCAATACGATAACTTTAAATCAGCACAGGTTTCTCGTGCTGAGCCGATTATGTTTAATATATCAACGGCTGGTAAAGGTTCTTCATCGGTTGGTATGCGAGTCTATCGTGAAGCAAAAGAAGTATTGAAACGTGATGATAATGACTCAAGTTTCGTAATGATATACGAACCTAACAAGAATTATGACTGGACAGACCGTAATGTTTGGGCAATGGTTAATCCAAATATCGGTGTGTCTGTTACGATGAGTGCGCTTGAAACAGAATTTATCTCAGCATCACGTTCAGCGCATAAAAAAGCCGAATTTCTTTCTAAACATTTGAATGTATTCGTAAATGGAGCAGAAAACTTCTTTGAACAAGGACAAGTTGAGCATGTTCTTGTGGAAGACCTGGGGGATTTAACAGGTGAAACGTGCTATATCGGTTTAGATTTATCGAAAACAACCGATTTAACATGTGTAAGCTTAAATTTCCCTAATGCTGGTTATACCGAAGATGGAAAGTCAATTTTAAAGGTTAAACAAATGTATTTCGTACCAACTGAAGATATTGAACATCGTGAAAAAGAAGATAACGTTCCATATACTGATATGGCTGAGCGTGGCTTTGTTACTTTTTGTGATGGAAAGATGATAAATCAGGACCAGGTTATGGATTATATTGTGGAATGTTTAAACTTGTATGATGTACAACAAATAAACTACGATCCAGCCATGTCTCAAAAGTTAATTGAAAAACTTGAGAATCTTGGTATTGAATGTATTTCTGTAAGTCAGTTTCCTAACGTTATGAATGCAATGATGGATGATTCAGAAATACTCATTTATGAAAAACGTATAATGACCGATAATCCTTTGTTTGTTTATTGCGCTCTTAACGTTGTAGTTGTAACAAATATCAATGGAATGAAAGCCCCAAGTAAGCGACAGTCCAAAAAGAAGATTGATGGCTTTGTTGCTTTTTTATGTGCTCATAAAGAAACAATGATGGTTATGGATAGCATAACTGAAGAAGGAATGGATGAACTGATTGGTGATATTTATCGTTAGAGAGGTGGTGAGAAATTGGGTTTAAGGGATAGGTTTTCAAATTATTTATTTAAAAAGGCTGAAAAGCGTGGTTACCTTGATGATGTTTTAGGAAAGAGCATTCGTTATGGTGGCGTATATGTTACGGATTCAAACATCTTACAATCTAGTGATGTTTACGAGTTGTTGCAAGACATCAGTAATCAAATGGTACTGGCTGATATTGTTGTGGAAGATGAATTTGGAAATGAAATCAAAGATGATATTGCACTTCAAATATTAAGGAATCCGAACAATTATCTTACACAATCGGAATTCATTAAATTAATGACGAATACTTATTTACTCGAAGGCGAAACATTCCCAATATTAAATGGTGCTCAAATTCATTTAGCTTCAAATGTTTTCACAGAGTTAGATGATAATTTGATAGAGCACTTTAATATTGGCGGTCACGAAATTCCTCCATTTATGATTCGTCATGTGAAAAATATTGGCGCAGATCATTTAAGAGGAAAAGGTCTTCTTGATTTGGGAAGAGATACACTCGAGGGCGTTATGTCAGCTGAGAAAACTTTAACTGACAAATATAAAAAGGGTGGACTATTAGCATTCCTGTTAAATTTGGATGCTCATATCAATCCGCAGAATGGTGCACAGTCAAAGTTAATCAATGCAATTTTAGATCAATTAGAATCAATTGATGAATCTAGGTCTGTAAAAATGATTCCTCTTGGAAAAGGGTACTCAATTGATACGCTTAAAAGCCCGCTAGACGATGAAAAGACCTTAGCATACCTAAATGTATATAAAAAGGATTTAGGTAAGTATTTAGGCATAAATGTGGATACATACACAGAGCTAATCAAAGAAGATATTGAGAAAGCAATGATGTATATCCATAACAAAGCAGTTAGACCAATAATGAAAAATTTCGAAGACCATTTGAGTCTTCTTTTTTATGGTCAAAATTCGGGGAGACGAATTAAATTCAAGATTAATATTCTTGATTTTGTTACTTATAGCAACAAGACAAATATCGGTTATAACCTTGTGCGTACAGCTATTACTTCACCTGATAATGTCGCTGATATGCTTGGATTCCCTAAACAGAATACACCAGAGTCACAAGCTATATACATTTCAAATGATGTAACTGAAATCGGTAAGAAAGATGCGGTAGATGGTTCATTGAGAGGAGGTGAAGAGAATGAAAATTGAGGTCCGGGGGAATCAAGTTATTCTTGATGGATATGTGAATGTTGTGGACAGAGAAAGTCGAATGTTGCCTTCTCCGAGGGGATATTTCAAAGAGAGAATTGTGCCTAAGACGTTTGAAAAAGCCTTAAAGAAAGCAAAGAATGTGGACTTGCTGTTTAACCACAATAAGAATAGAAATCTTGGCTCTATTGAAAATGGAAATCTGGAATTGTATGAAGACAATATTGGTTTAAGAGCCATTGCTACAGTTACAGATGAACAAGTGATTGAAAAGGCAAGAAACAAAGAATTGCGTGGTTGGTCATTTGGATTTGTTGCCGAAAAGGATTCCTGGGAAGAGGGCGAAGCTGGTGTTCAAAAACGATCTATTGAAGAATTAGAACTCTTAGAAGTTTCTATTTTGGATATGACACCAGCCTACGTTGCGACTTCCATTGAAACCAGGGGTGAAAATACAGCCATGATTGAAATGAGAAGTGAAGCAGCAGTTGTAAAAACGGTTGTGGAAGATGATACAGAAGAAAGAAATAACATTATTAAACAAATAAAAAAAGTCCTGGAGGAAAATTAACATGAATTTAAAAGAAATCTTAAAAGCATCTCAAGCACGAAATAAAGCTCTATTAGCAGAATTACAAGGGAAAGTAGAGAAGGATGAAGTTCGTTCAGAAGAATTAGCAGCAGTTAAGGCTGAAGTAGAAGCATTAACGAAAGAAGCGAAAACCCTTGCTGATGAAATTGCGAAATTAGAAGAGGAAGAAAAAGAAGAAGATCCAGACAAAAAGAAAGATGATAATCCAGAGAAAAAAGAAGATCCGGCAGCAAAAGAAAATCCGGATACTAAAACGGAACTTTCAGAAGAACAACGTTCAGCTATTTCAGCATCTATCGCAACCGCCCTTTCTACTAAAGGTCATAAATCTACTAAAAACAAAGAAAAGGAAACTCGCTCAGCTTTTGCTAACTACATTGTAGGTAACATTGATGAAACGGAAGCGCGTGCGTTAGGTTTAGTTACGGGTAATGGTTCTGTTACGATTCCAGATTTCTTAAGTAAAGAAATTATTACGTATGCTCAGGAAGAAAACTTCTTACGCCGATTAGGAACAGGAGTAAAAACAAAAGAAAATATTAAGTATCCTGTATTAGTTAAAAAGGCAGAAGCTCAAGGTCATAAAACTGAGCGAACAAATAATGAAATCCCAGAAACAGATATTGAGTTCGATGAAATTGAATTATCACCAACGGAATTTGATGCGCTTGCTACTGTAACGAAAAAATTATTAGCACGTACAGGTTTACCGATTGAACAAATCGTTATGGACGAGTTGAAAAAAGCCTATGTTCGTAAAGAAACTCAATATATGGTTAATGGTGATGAAGCTAATAACATCAATGATGGTGCATTAGCAAAGAAAGCTGTTGAGTTTAAAACAGATGAAAAAAATCTTTATGATGCATTAGTAAAAATGAAAAATACACCTGTTAAAGAAGTACGTAAAAAAGCACGATGGGTATTAAATACAGCAGCGTTAACAAAAATTGAAACTATGAAAACAGATGACGGTTTCCCATTACTTCGTCCGTTTAATCAAGCGGAAGGTGGAATTGGTTATACGTTATTAGGCTTCCCTGTTGAGGAAGAAGATGCAATTGACATTGCAGGTGAACCAGATACACCAGTTTTCTACTTTGGTGACTTTTCTAAATTCTATATTCAAGATGTTATTGGCTCATTAGAAGTACAAAAATTAGTTGAGTTATTCTCACGTACAAACCGTGTAGGTTTCCGTATTTGGAATCTATTAGATGCACAACTGATTCATTCACCATTTGAAAATCCAGTTTACAAGTATGTTTTAAAAGAAACAACTGGAGCTTAATATGGATGAATTAATTGAGAGATTAAAATCTCATATTCATTGGGAAGAGGGTATGGATGGTTCTATGCTCTCTTTTTATATTAAGCAAGGTCAACGATATGTAAAAAAAGCATGTGGAAGAGAAGTAGAATACTTGGTCATTATGTGTGCTGGTATTTTTTATGAATATCGTGTAGCTGAAAAAGAATTAGAACAAGCTTTGGATGCTTTGACACCATTCTTTGTCCAGGAGGTTTATGATGCCGAAGAGGAAGACGAATAAACTCAAATGGATGGGTGATTTACTCAAATTAGGAGAGACGATTGATCCAGTAACAGACCGTGTTGTTATGGGATATCCATTAGAACGGAAAATTCGATATAACAACATTGGAGTTACGGCCACTGATAAATTCACAACAAAAGATACGAATGAAATTGTAAAGAAAATTGAAGTTCGTATTGATCGTGACATTGAAAACAATCAAAAGGATTACCGTGTAAAAGTTGGTGGCCGTATTTACAATATTGAACGCATTTATGTAAAAGAAGAAGACCGGTTGATGGAGGTGTCACTGTCTTATGCAAATTAATTTTGAGCAGTTACGAGATATCATGAAGAAGTCAGGCATTCCAGTTTATCGTGATAGTGCACCCACAACAGCAAGCTATCCTTATATTGTGTATGAATTTGTGAATGAGCAGCATAAACGTGCATCATCAAAAGTTATAAAGTCAATGCCGCTTTATCAGATTGCAGTTATCACAGATGGTACTGAAAAAGACTATGAGCCATTAAAGGTTGTTTTTAACGATGCAGGCGTGTCTTACTCTCAATTTGATGGAATGGGTTATGATGAGAACGACGACACCATAACGCAGTTTATAACATATGTGAGGTGTGTGAATTAATGGCAGCTAACAACAATGGTTTTGCTGATGCTTTGGAAGATATTAATACGTTGCTTAGAGTTAATAAACAAGTAGAAAAGAAGTTTTTAGAAGAAGCAGCAGAGTATTTCATAAGCAAGTTAAAACCAAAAATTAAATTATCCAATAAGAACAAGCAAACGCATTTAAAAGAAAGTTTGAAGGTTGTTGTGAAAAATGATCGTGTATCTGTGGAATTCGAAGATGAAGCTTGGTATTGGTATCTATACGAAAATGGTCATAAAAAAGTAAATGGCAAAGGTCGTGTGAAAGGAAAACACTTTGTACAGAATACCTTTGATGCAGAAGGCGACAAGATAGCAGAAATCTTAGCTCAAAAAATAGTAGATAAAATGGGAGGATGATAGAAATGGCAGCAACAAAAGAAAAAGAACTATTGTATCCAGTAGGTATTGAGTCATTGTATATTGCTATGATGGAAGGCGGTAAAGATACGAAAGCTCAGATTCCTACTTATGATAAAGAAATCTATCAAATGGATAATATCGTTGAGATTGGTATTGCTGGTAATAGTACAGTAACTCAAAAGTGGGCATCTAATAAATTATTCGTTAATGCAAGTAAAAACTCAAAGTATACATTATCTTTAAGTCATGTAGCTTTACCACAAATCGTTAAAGATGCAATTTACGGTTATCTTGCTGAAAAAGGTGTTGTATTCAATAAAGCAACGTTAAAAGAGTTTCCAATGTTTGCAGTTGGTTTTGTAGCCCCTTTAAGTGACGGTTCACGTATCGGCCGTTGGTATCCTCGTGTACAAGTTACACCAGGTGAAGAGAAATTTACTACCACAACGGAAGAAGCAGAAATTCAAGATCAAGCGTTAGCTATGGAAGCTACTCCTTTGCTATTCAATGATGTAACAGAAGTAGACTTTTCAGAAGCTCGTTCTTCAGCAACAGGTATTACTGTTGAAGATTTCATGAAACAAGTAATCTGTGATAAATCGCAATTAGCAGAATTAGGTGGAACTACAGGACAATAGGAGGGATATTATGGCACGTTTAAGTGATTTAGTTAACGTTGAAATAAATTTAAATAAAATCAAAATACAGGGCGTTGATATCCCTGTCATTTTTACATTTGAATCATTTCCTCATGTGGAAGAATCTTACGGGAAGCCGTATCATGAGTTTGAAAAAGAAATGAATACTATGATGGCAAAAGGAGAATTCAGTTTAGGAGAAAACGAAGCAAAACTGATGCGCTCGTTGATTTATGCAATGGTACGTAGCGGTGGAACAGAGTGTACACCGACTGAAATTAAAAATGCCATTCCACTTTATGATGTACCTGGTATTTTCGAAGTGGTATTCGAAATTTTTCAAGGGCAAAACTTCCAACACTCTGATATGGAGAAGTTGAAGAAAGAAAAAAAGTAAAGAACATACTGAATGAAAATGAAGAATCTCAGTCCGAGTTGGACTGGGATTTTTATTTTTATGTCGGTAATACGTTGCTTGGTTTGAGTATGAATGACTTTTGGAAAATCACTCCTAATCATTTTTTAAAGCAATACATTATGCATCTTAGATACAACAATCCTGATGCACTTGAAGAGAAAGCGGCAAAACCACAAAGAGTTTATTTAGATCAGACTCCATTCTATTAAGAAATGAGGTGAAAATATGCCAGGGAATAAAGAAAGAAACGTTGTTCTTAATTTCAAGATGGATGGTCAAGTCCAGTATGCTCAGACATTGAAGCAAATTAACATGGTTATGAATAATGCAGCAAAAGAATACAAGAATCATATTGCGGCAATGGGTCAAGATGCCACAATGACTGATAAATTAGCAGCTGAAAAGAAAAAATTAGAAATTCAAATGGAAGCAGCTAAGAAACGTACATCAATGTTACGTGCTGAATATGAAGCAATGTCTAAGGATACTAATACAACCGCCGAACAGCTCAATAAAATGTACGGTAAATTACTAGATGCTGAACGTGCCGAGACATCTTTAAATAATGCAATGAAAAGAGTAAATGAAGGTCTTTCAGAACAAGCGATTGAAGCACGAGAAGTACGTGGAGATATGGAAAAACTTGAAGCTAATACTAAACAACTTGAAGCGGAGCAAAAACGCCTGACAAGCTCATTTAAGCTTCAAAATGCCGAACTAGGAGCGAATGCTAGTGAAGCTGATAAGTTAGAATTAGCACAGAAACAGTTACGTCAGCAAATGGAAATGACTGATAGAGTCGTCCACAACTTAGAACAACAATTAAGTGCAGCAAAGCGTGTGTATGGTGAGAATTCCACAGAAGTACAACAGCTTGAAACGAAATTAAATCAAGCAAAAACTACATTGAAGCAGTTTGAGAATTCATTGCATAGTGTTGGGCAAAGTGGTTCTCAAGCCGCAGATGGTATGGAGCAACTAGGTAAGAAGTTAGATTTGCAAAACATGATGGAAGCTACAGAAGTATTGCAAGGGATGTCAGAGAAACTGATTGAACTTGGTAAGGCAGCTATGGATATAGCCATAGATTTTGATAGATCTCAACGTAAAATTCAATCTTCATTAGGATTGACTCAAAAAGGAGCGGAAAATCTCGGTAAGATTTCGAAAGACGTGTGGAAAAAGGGGTTTGGTGAAAGTCTTGAAGAGGTAGATACCGCACTTATTAAAGTCTATCAAAATATGAGGGACGTTCCGTATGATGAGTTGCAAATGGCATCAGAAGATGTTTTAACATTGGCGAAGGTTTATGATGTTGATTTAAACGAGGCTACGAGAGGCGCAGGACAGTTAATGTCGCAGTTTGGTTTATCTACACAAGAAACATTTGATTTACTTGCTGCAGGTGCTCAAGAAGGTCTAAATTATTCAGATGAACTTTTTGACAATCTTTCAGAGTATGCGCCTTTATTTAAACAAGGTGGTTTTAGCGCTCAAGAAATGTTTACCATTCTTGCGAATGGTACTCGTGACGGTGCTTATAATTTGGATTATATCAATGACACAGTTGCCGAATTCGGAAAGAAAGTACAAGATGGCTCAAAAGGAACCGCGGATGCTTTTGCTGGGCTTTCAAAAGAGACTCAAGACGTTTGGCAAGCTTTTAACGATGGTAAAGCAACAGCCGCCGACGTTTTCAAAGCTGTAATAGGCGATTTGGGAAGTATGGACGACAAAGTTAAGCAAAATCAAATTGGAGTTGGCTTGTTTGCTACTCGTTGGGAAGACATGGGTGCTGCTGCTGTATTAGGGCTTACCGATGTAAACGGTGGTCTTGGTGATGTAAATGGTCGTATGGATGAAATGAAAAAGCTTCAAGAAGAATCCCTTGGTCAACAATTCCAAAGTGCCTTACGTGAAACGCAAGCAGCCATTGAACCGCTTGGAGCAAAGCTTGCTGAACTAGCTAAAGATGTTTTACCTCCGGTAGTAGAGGGGATTAAAACCTTAGTTGATGGGTTTACTAAATTGCCAGAACCAATTCAAAATTTTACTTTTATTTTTCTAGGGTTAACTGCTGTAGTTGGTCTTTTAGCTCCTATTATTGCGGCTGTAGTTATATCTTGTTTAGCACTAGGTACGACGATTGGAACAGTTATGCTTATTATCGCTGGGATATCTGCAGTAATAGCAGGAGTTATTTGGGCTATAAAAAATTGGGGTACCATAACCGATTGGCTTTCTGAAAAGTGGTCTGAATTTAAAGATTGGTTTGGTGAATTGTGGGATAGCATAGTTCAAACTTGTGAAGATGCTTGGTCTTCCACAGTTGAGTATTTCTCAGAAGCCTGGTCTTCTTTTGTAGAAATGATGCATGAATTTTTTGACCCTATAGGTCAGTTCTTTAGTGATTTATGGTCGGGAATTGTTGAAACAGCATCTTCTTGGTGGTCGTCATTAGTTACAACAGCTTCTGAATTATGGGGGACATTAGTACAAGCTTGGCAAGATACTTGGAATACGATCCTTACTGTTTTAGATCCAATTATTTCATTGATTTCTACAGTTTTAGAAGCTGGTTGGCTACTTATTCAAGCTGGTACACAAATTGCCTGGGCTGCCATAAGTAAGTACATTATTGATCCGATTACCGAAGCGTATAATTGGTGTAAAGAACAGCTTGGTGATCTTGTCTCCTGGTTAAATTCACAGTGGGAAACAGTGAAATCTTATACACTCGCAGCATGGAATTTGGTAAAACAGTATGTCATTCAACCAGTTCAAGAATTGTGGAATGCGACAAAAGAAAAACTTGGTGAATTGAAAACTTGGATATTAGCAAATTGGGAAACTATAAAATCTTATACACTTACGGCTTGGAATGCAGTAAAAAAATACGTTATCGATCCAGTAACAGAGGCTTACAATTCAGCTAAGCAAAAATTTACTGACTTATATAATTCAGCTAAAGAAAAATTTGATTCAGTAAAGAATGCAGCACAAGAAAAATTTGAAGCAGCAAAACGATTCATTATTGACCCAATTAAAGATGCAGTTGACAGTGTAGAAAAATTTATTGGGAAGATTAAGGGATTCTTTAACGATTTGAAGTTGAAAATTCCTAAACCTGAAATGCCTAAAATGCCACACTTTAGTCTGCAGACTAGTACGAAAAATGTTTTGGGTAAAGAAATTGAATACCCATCAGGTATTGGTGTAGAGTGGCGTGCTAAAGGTGGTATCTTTACTCGTCCGACTATTTTCGGGATGAACGGTGGTAACTTACAAGGTGCAGGTGAAGCTGGACCGGAGGGTGTTTTACCGCTGAATGAGAAAACACTTGGTGCAATTGGTAAAGGTATCGCTGATACCATGCCGCAATCAAATGGTGATGTGGTAGTCCATGTTTATTTAGATGTGGATGAAGTGAATACAAGACTTGCTCCTGGTATGAGTAAGCAGCTAAATCAGAACAATAGAATTAGTGCTCGTGGTCAAGGAGTGATTTTATGATTACATTAGATGATAAATATAGGTTAGAAGACTTTGGTTTCATTTGTGAGCCAGGATACGATGACTCAATTACACCTATTTTTGATCGTAAGACTTATAGTATTCCTGGTATAGAAGGTGTTATTCCATTTGGAACTGAAGTGAAGGAGAAACCTTTCGCATATCCATTGATGATTATGGAAAGGTTTCATATAGAAATGCAGCGTAAGTTTGAGAAGTTCACTGACTTTTTCTTTGATCAATATGGAAACCCAAGAAAAGTTAAGATGATACGTGATTATGATCCAAGTAAATTTTATTATGTGGAATTAGCACAACAAATTACTCCAGATAGGCTACCTGAAGATGGGAAGTTTGTATTACCTTTGGTAGCATACGATCCACGCGCTTATTCTGTTGTAAAAAGTACAGATAAAATAACTTGGGGGACTCGTATCCCGTTTACAACCAAGATTCCTTTTTCATATAGATCAGGCCAATCTGTATATGATGTAACTGTATCGCAAAATTTAATCATTAATAATATAGGGACAATAGTTGTTCGCCCTGCTGTAGAAATTATAGGGACTGCTAAAGATTTAACTCTCACGATAAATGGTGAGAGTTTTTCTTTTGGCGATTTAAATAATGAAAAATTATTAATTGATACTGCAACTTATACTGTTATAAAAAATGGTAAAAACCATCTATTTAATACGGTGGGAAATCTTGAGAAACTGGAACTTTTTCCTGGTAAAAATACAGCAAGAATAGGTGGGACAAATTTGAACGTAAAAATAACATTTAATTTTAGAGGGAAATATAAATAGACAGGTGGTGAGATTGTTGGCAGATGCACCTTTAGTTTTATTATCAGATGACTTACCAGAAGGTACGGAGAAAATTAATAAGGGTATTAGCAATGCAAACGAAGCGTTAAAAAAATCATATGAGGCTGGAAAGATTTCTAATAATGCTGTAAACATAGCGAATGGCGCTGTAAATACATCTAACAGCGCAGTTGAATCAGCTGAAGTTGCAAAGCAAAAAGCACAAAATGTACAAGATCAATTAGATCAAATTGTTATTGAAGGAGATTCAAGTGTAGAAGCAGCGCAAGCAAGACCAGATGAAAATGGAAATAGCCATTTATCACTAAAAGATAGATTAGATACCCAATTCACGAATATTGCTGTAAACATAAGTAACTATGGGGTTTTAGGCGATGGCACGAACGAATCAGATAAAATATTGAATGCTTTCACAATGTCTAGAGCGCGAAATAAAATTTTAGAATTGAATCCGAAAGGTGTTTATGTTTTACAAAGTTCGAGTGATGTTTACATCCCTACTATAAAAGGAAATGGAGCTACTATTCGGCTAAAAGGGAACTTCGCATTACGTATATATGATAATTTTGTAGCATCAGATTTGAATATAGAAACCGAGAATGTATATCCAAATAATTCATCTACACTGACTCCAATTTTTAGAGGGGATAATGCGAAAAACATTCTCTTTAATAACTTAAATTTCAAAGCAATTGGTGGCATGGAAGACGGTAGTAAACGAGCAACAATCGCTATTAAATTAAATTCGGTTGAAAACGCGTCCTTTAAGAATATTAGTGGAGATTGCTTTGCTCGAGGGATTGTTGTGGAAGGTAAGTCTAAAGGTCTTTTATATGATAATATTACTTTCATGAATACGGAACAAATGTTATATTGCACTGGCTCTAAACCAGATTCAACTGAAAAGATTTACGTAGAAGACATTACGTTCCGTAATATTACTCATACCAATACGAAAGTACAAAGTGAAAACTACATTATTCATAAAGGTGCGGATACAATACTTTTAGAAAAGTGTAAGCATATTACATTCGAAAATATAGTTAGTACTTATGCAAGCGAACGGGTAATTTACATGAGTGTTTGCTATGACGTTACTGGTTCTAACATTCGCATGTATGAATCATGGGGTATCAAGTTCTCTGGTATCCTAAGATACGATTTGCAAATTAATAACGTTTCAGATCAATGTCAGCTTAACAATATTTCAATGACCACTAAGGTTAGACCAGAAGGGTATTTAGTTGAAATTTACAATGCGAAAAATGTTAAGGTTGATAATGGAGTCTTTTTTGGAAACGGAATTGGAGATTCGGTTATTAAAACACAAAGATACGTCGAGAATGTTGAGTTTAATAACGTAACTGGATACGATTTAAAACGTTCGATTTTTGAATACGCTCATTGGGGAGATATCCCAGGAGTTCCAGAAGTCGGAGTTCCTCCATTATTAGAAAAAGACTATCTAAGACTTATAAACACTTTAAGTTTTAATAACGTAAAAGGTTACAATATAGGGATTGTTGGTTATGAAGCAATTCGATTTGTAAACTATGGTTCAGCAATGCCGACTGATTCATATTGCTTCAAGAACTTAAAATACAACAACATCAAGATTGATAATACGAAAGGTAACTATGATGTTGTCGGTGAAGTGACAGGTACAGCAAATACAACCAACTGTTCAGGTCTAACTAACATCAATGATGTCGTGAACTTGCGTATCGATTCGTGCGAAGTGAAAGGATATAAAGGTACACAAATCAACGGATCTCCTGTACAGATACCAATTCAAATTGGGGCTAACTCTTTAGACGTGATTGTTAATCATACAGAAATCGTTAGAAATACAGGCAAAAATAAGTATAATTTAGGACGTTTATTTTTAAGTTCAGGGAGTAAATTGATTTTCAAAAGCGTAGAAAGAGTGTATGGACTAGATGAGGAAATTGTTGTAACACCACAGCCAAATGCCAGCTCAGTAACTAGTACAACTGATGTTACTAAGAAATTCAATATGAGTGGAAGAATCACAATTAGAACGACGGGAAATGATGCAATCAACATCGTTGGGTTCGATAATGCTGCTTTTACATTACCAGAAATGATTGGAAGATTAGAAGTATTTGATAGTATCGGAAATTATGCTTTGTATACCATTTCAAAATCTGTCATACAAAAGAAAAGCGGCGATGATAAATTCACTACAACAATTACTGATGGGAAAATAGCTTTAATTAAAGATTCATCCCTACCTCGTTTTATTCTTAGGGATAAAACAGCAGCCACAGGAGATTTGATCATAAATTACAGTTTGTCAGTTGCTTAATTGATAGTTTCGATGAATAAAATGAGGTGATACATTGTTAAAACTCTACAACAAAAAAATGCAACTCAAGGCTTATCTTGAAAATGCATATAAAATAAAGTACAACCCGCCACTCAATGAACTTTGGACGGCGGGTTTTTCATTGCCATTCAATGATCCAAAGAGAGAAGAAATTGAAACATTTGATTATGTGGAGATATTTGATAACGGAAAGCGTATAGGGATGTTCCGTATCATGGATAGCAAGGAAAATCGAGATGCAGATGAAAAAAATATAACGTATGAATGTGAGCACGTCTTATCTACATTGTTAGATGGCGTGCTTTTTGGTTATCATCAATTATCTAATTATACGACAAAAGATGTTCTCGAATATTTATTAAGTAAGCAACGTATTAAACATTGGAAAATGGGGAAATGCGAATTCACTCGATATTTTCATTATGCATGGGAAAATGAAAATACATTACTTGGACCTTTATTAAGTATTCCTAAACCATTTGATGAAAGGTATCAATGGACATGGGATGATTCTTCTTATCCTTGGACATTGAATCTAGTGAAAATAACCGATGAAGTGACTGCGGAACTTCGGTACAGGAAGAATATGAAGGGTATTAAACGATATACTGATCCAACTAATGTAATGACAAGGATTTATCCATATGGTTATGGGGAAGGGGTTAATCAATTAACAATAAAAGATGTGAATAATGGAGTGCCTTATATAGATGCTCCAGGGTTTATTCGAGATTTGTATGACGGGTTCGATTATATTTGGGTCGATAAACGATTCCAAGATGCACAATCACTTTATGATTCTGCTAGGTCGTTATTAATCAAAAGATGTACGCCGAAGATAAGTTATGAAGTTGATGTTATAGATTATGAATTAATAGATCCATACAAGATAGAAAAATTTGAGACAGGAAAGTTGGTTCGACTTTTCGATGAAGATTTAGATATATGGCTTGATCTAAGAGTGATGGACCGTCCAAAAGGTGATGTTACTGGTAATCCACTTGATGTGAAATTAAAGTTAGAAAATAAGGTTGCTGATTTGGGGACAACCCAAGCTGATATTGAAAAAAGACAGCAGATTAATGAACTCTATTCACAAGGGGCTTCTAACATCCTTAATTACTCTTATAATGACAACTGTGATCCAGCTAATCCAGCCGTTGTTAAATTCTATCTACCTGATGACTTGGTAAATATTAATACATTAGATTTAACTTTTGAAACAGAGGAGTTCCGTGCATATAGTGGGGTAACACATGACGGTGGTGCTCTTGTGGAATCAACAAGCTCTGGTGGAGCAATCGTGACAAGTACAAGTGCTGGCGGTGCTGTAGTAAATTCTACAAGTGCTGGTGGAGCTGTGGTTAAATCAACAAGCTCTGGTGGTGGAAGTACACAAACATCTAGTTCTGGCGGTGGTATTGCGAAGTCAACTGCTAGTGGCGGTAATTCAACACAAACCAGTAGTGCAGGTGGTAGTACAACACAAAGTACGACAACATCAGCGTTTGCTGAGTTACATCTTATGTCTGGTGTTCCAGAGAATAGTATTGGTTCAGAGAACTGGGGAAACCATTTGCATGAAACAGTTATACCTGGTGAGTATTTTTCACATGCTCATAGTGTTACAATACCATCTCATTCTCATAGCGTATCTATTCCAGCCCATACACATAATTTTGATATACCAAATCATATGCATACTGTGAATATTCCTGATCATGCACATGAAATTAATATACCAAATCATACACATGAGATTAGTATTCCGAATCATACGCATACAGTGGAAATTAAAGATCATGTTCATACTATTACAATACCTGATCATACACACGAGATTAAACATGGTATTTATAAACTTTCAGAAAAACCAAGTAAAGTATCAATTAAAGTGGATGGAAATGAGGTACCTATTAATTCTACTTCAGCAGAAAATGTTAATCTTATTCCTTATCTTTCAAAGGATGGTGGAGGAAAGATTGAGAGAGGGAAATGGCATGAAATCACTATTACACCGGACAAGCTCGGAAGAGTGAATGCTAACGTTATTTCACGTTTATTTATACAATCACGTACAGGAGGTACATTCTAATGAAAACAATTGAAATTTATACAGGTAGTGAAAAAATATCAGTTCAAACAGACGATTACAACCCAGTATCACTTAATGAACAACTGAACAATGGGGAGCTTAACACAGTATTGATTGGTGACTTTATTAGTGCTCGTCTTGATGTTAAAAGAGTTGTTGTCCCTATAGAAAATGTAGATAATGCATCCAAAAAAGTGAAAGTATTATTAAGAAATGGACAATCTGTAGAAATCCCAGTGGATAATGATTTTGATATTAAGTTTTTAAATGCACAATTAAACAGTTCTTCTGTAACCACAGTTTTGATTGGATGTAATATTTATCAAAAATATGAAGTTGCACAAGTTGGTTTAATTAAAGAAGAGCCGAAAGAGTCAGAAAAACCATCAGTAACAGAACCGTCAACAACTGAAGAACTAGGAGAAACAGAAGTTGAAATAGAGTTAACAAAAATTGAACCTTTAGATCAGAAATAAGTTGGTCTTTTTATTTTGTAAAAGAGCCTAGAACGATGGATTTTATACTTGTTTTGATAGACCTCTCTGACAAAAAACATTACAATAAAACAAAATATTACAATCAGTTATTGTCAATTGTAATATTTGTATGATAACGTTATAAGGTCGAGGAGGGAAACTGATTGTACTTAATAGAAAAAAATAAAAAAATAAATTTGCAAGCTTCCTTATTTATAGCATTGTTAATTATATCGTTAGGCGTAATAGGATCCTTATACGCTAAAATTTTGTTACTAGGGATAGTAGTAATAATAGGATTATTTTTATCTTTAGTTAATTGGAAAGCTATTTTATGTATAGGATTAGCAGGGATATTGATCGTTCCATTTGGAAAGTATGAATTTTTTAATTTGAAAATTCCCTATGTGAATGTTGATGTCTTTACTTTGTTGTTATATTTCATTTTTTCTGTGATTATAATGAAATATGTTGTAGATAAGCAAAGTATGGGGATAAAATTCGATGTAAACTACAGTTTACTTATAAGTATTATTTTTATATATACTCTTATCGGATTTTTCAAGTCTAATACATTTGTCGTAGCTGAATTTAAAGTGTATTTGTTTTATATTGTATATCCATTATCATTATGCTTGTTTTACAAGTCAAAAGACGCTCTGAAATTGTTATTGAAATTATCAATTGTTTCTTGTTTCTTATTATCATGTTTAGTTGTATTTATGTACTTTTTTAAGTCGACAATATTTTACGAGTTTTTCGATGGTAGCTTTTACACGGAAGGTACACGAGTAGCGGTAAGTAATCTTTCAATTTTTATTATATGTATGCCAATCTTCATGGTCGCATTGGTATTACGAGTACTAAATAGTTATTGGAATATGTTTATACTGATTACTATTCCTCTTATGGCGGTAAGCTCTATTATGGGAGAAAGTCGTACCCTTATGGGGGCTATAGCAGTTAATATGTTACTAGTATTTTTATTAATACCGTTTGTTATTAGTAAACGCCAATTAGGAAGTTGGGTTAAGGTATCGCTATTATTTTCTTGTGTTTTCGTTTTGGCGATCATCGCCCTTAATTTTGTTTCTTTAGGAGATAAATTGCTCGTTGCGTTCGAACGATTTAGTGAAATCATAACCACAGGTACAGCTGACTCTTATCAAACAAGAAACATGACAAACGAATACACACTTGAGTTAATCAAAGAAAACCTATTAGGTTATGGAGTAGGTTCAGGGATGTGGCTGTATAACTCAGTTGGCATTCCTGTTCAAGAAGGGTATTTCATAGATAATGGATTTCTAACAATCCTATTCAAATTCGGAGTTCCAGGAATTCTAATTTTCATGATTTTTTACTTTAAGAATATCTTTAATGTTCTTAAATGTTACCGTGATAACAAGAGAAGTAGCCATGGTATAGTGGCGTTAATGATTTTGATATGTCTTCCGGTTTACTTCTTCAGTGGTTTGTATATGTCAGCACAGTTAGTTGCCAATGGTACTATATTCGGTTTTCTTCTTATGATATTTGCTTTTTACAAAACATATATGTCTAAAAACCAGGCTATTAAATAGTCTGGTTTTTTATTTCAAATCAAAATACAGATTTTATAATCAAAACGAAGCGTGCTTTAGCAGGCTTTTTTATTTTATAAAAAGGAGAATGAGAACAGTGGAGGAACAGATTTTCAATTCAATGATTCAACAAGGAGCATTCGCAGCGTTATTTGTGTGGATGCTTTTTACTACACAAAAAAAGAATGAGCAGCGTGAAGAAAAGTATCAACAAGTAATTGATAAAAACCAACAAGTTATTGAGGAACAGGCAAAGGCTTTTGGATCTATTTCTAAAGATGTAACAGAAATCAAACAAAAACTATTTGAAGGAGATGTTCAATAATGAGACACATTGTAGATTTATCAAAATGGAACAATAAAATGAATTGGCCAGTTGCAGCACCACAAATTGAATTGGCTATTTGCCGTGTGCAATATGGCTCAAATTTAATAGATCACTTGTATAATGACCATGTAGCGAATTTAGAGAGATATTGCATTCCACATGCTGCATATGCTTATGGATGTTTTGTATCAGTAGCGGATGCAATTGTGGAAGCTAAGGACTTTCTAGCAAGGGTAAATCCTAATGCTAAATTCCTTGTATTAGATGTGGAAGACGATACAGTAAAGTCAATGAAAAGCAAGGGCAATCTTAATGATTTAGCTAAAGCATCACAAGCTTTCATTGATACATGTAAAGCTGCAGGTTGGAAAGTGGGATTTTATGTAGCTCATCATATGTACGGTGATTACAATTTACAAAGTGTACAAGCCGATTTCATTTGGTTACCAAGATACGGAACAAATGATGGTACACCACAGAAGAAGCCTTCTTATCCATGTGATATCTGGCAATACACAGATAACGGTTCTATTGATGGTATTGGAAAAGTGGATATTAACCTGTTAGAAGGGGATAAGGATTTAGAGTGGTTTACTGGAATAGAGGAAACAATTGCAACTAGTCAATATGATTCTAGTTGGTTTACCAAACAAGACGGTGTATTAACGTTAAATGCATCTATTAAACTTCGTACTAAACCATTCACTGATGCTCCTGTTATTGCTACGTTGAATGCAGGCGATGAAGTAAAGTATGATGCATTCGGTTATGAAAAAGATGGATATGTTTGGTTACGTCAAAAACGTTTGGATGGTTATGGTTATATTGCAAGTGGTGAGACTAGTAATGGAAAACGTATTAGTAGTTGGGGTTCATTTAAATAAAATAATGACTAGAGCCGGTTCTTAAATTGAGCCGGCTTTTTTTATTACAAGTCAGATATTCTTCTAACTTGTTTTTCCTTCTTCTTAAAATCCTTCTTATATCGTTTGAATTCCTGTTTATCGACATAAAACTTTTCACCAGTAGCTATATTCTTTACTAATCGTGTGTTCATGAGAAAGAATTTTGTATAATAGTAAACTAAAAATGCCACTAAAGAAAAAGTGAAGGTTGGAATAAATAGAATAACTGCAAGAACAATTAACGCTGTGTCTAAAGAAGAGTATATTGGCTTTAACATTATACGTTTCCCGTTTGCAGCTTGAGCTTGTTCTAATTGTTGCATACGTTGTAGCGATGCTACAGTATCATAACTCATGAAATAACCTCCTTGAAGTAATAAGTAAATCATACCAATTTTACGTAATAACTGTAAATATTACATCCCCATAAACTCTTTATCAAAGTAGAACTTGTCCATTAAGTTATTCACAATACCATTGAAATAAGCAAATTTACCCTTATTCATTTTGGTGCCGGACTTAATTTTCATAACAAACTCTTTAATAGCTTTTAAGCCAATAGTAAGCTCCTGGTCTTTAGTAAATGCTTTATCACCTGTAGAGAAGTCTGTAACTTTATTGCACTGTCTTACGACCTTCCACAGTTCTTGAATTGTTTTAGATTTACTGTAAAAAGAGCTAGTTAAAGAAACAAAACGTTGTGGGACCCAGTGAGCAACAAAATCAGCTTGTTCAATATTATCTTCTGGAGTATTGCTATTCTCATTACTATTACGTTTGTTTATATCTTTTATATTTTGTTTTAAGGTTTTTGTAGTTGTTTTATTGGTGTGACACTTTTTATCATTTTTAATAGATGCTTGTGTGACAACCTGTTCTTCCACAATGATTGGTTGAATAACAATTGCATTACTTGTTTGTCTCATATCGCTATTACGCTTCATTTCTAGCTGTTTAATAATACCTAAAGACTCTAAGTGTAGGCATACTCTAATAACCGTTCTACGGCTAATATTAAGGTCCTCAGCGATGTTCTTTTTCGTTCTAAAAGATACACCAAAGAATTTAGAAGAATAGTTGTGTAATTTATTTAATACAGCTAATTGAGTTTTATTTAACTGATCTGCGAATTTCTCTTTGTATGCACGAACAGTATTGTTTAATTCATCGATTGTTTTGAATGTTGCTAGGTTTTCGTATGTTTCATTGCCTGCGATAATTGTAATTCCTTTTTTCTTTTCCATCATTAATTAGCCCCTTTGTGAAACAAAAAAGCAACAGAATGCCAAGTGTAAGCAAACTGTTGCTAAGGAGCCCTTACGTACTGTAAAATAGTCCGTAAGAGTACAGCAAGTGTTTGCCTATCTAGAGTAGGCGGACGGTATATAGAGTGTTGGTCGCACTTTATACACACGCTGTGCTCTTTTATTTTTGTTGTAGTTAAATGGTGTTTGGTCAATTAATGACTGGGCCGCAACTTCTAGCTCATTTAGCGCAAATTCACGTTTGGTTTAAAGAGTATGGGGTAAATATTAAAGAATAGCAGAAAAGCGGCTTACACGTACGTGAGCCGCTTTTTTTATTAAATAAATTGTCATATAAAATTAAAAACCACCTTATAAATAATATTTATTTAGAATTATTATTTTGACGTACTTATTATTGCTTGTTATAATTGGAAACAAATGTTCTTGAAAAAGATTCTCATTTTCAAAAATTGAGGTGTGAAATAGATGACAAAGAAAAAAATAGGTTTACTCGTAATGGCGTATGGAACGCCGGAGTCATTGGATGATATAGAAGCGTATTATACACATATCCGTCATGGGCGTAAGCCAACAGAAGAAGCACTCCAAGATTTAATCGGGCGTTATAAAGCAATTGGTGGAATATCACCGCTTGCGAAAATTACGAAAGAGCAAGCGCATAAATTAACGGATTCAATGAATAATATATTTACAGAGTATGAATTTACTTGTTACTTAGGATTAAAACATATTGCACCATTTATAGAAGACGCAGTAGAAGAGATGAAGAAAGATGGGATTGAGCATGCGATTAGTATCGTATTAGCACCGCATTACTCTACATTCAGCATTAAAGCGTATAATGAGCGCGCGATTCGTCTTTCAAAAGAAATCGGTGGTCCTGTTATTGAACCTATTGAACAATGGTACGATGAGCCGAAATTTATTTCCTATTGGGCAGATCAAATAAAAGAAACGTTTACAAAAGTTAAAGATAAAGAAAAAGCAGTCGTAATTTTTTCAGCGCATAGTTTACCAGAAAAAATTATTGCAGCAGGTGATCCATATGTAGAGCAATTGCGGCAAACAGCAGATTTAATTGCTACAGAAGCACGCATAAAGCACTATACAATTGGTTGGCAAAGTGCAGGAAATACTCCAGATCCATGGATTGGACCGGATGTGCAAGATTTAACGAGAGATTTGTTTGAAGAGTATGGATATGAATCTTTCATATATTGCCCAGTTGGATTTGTGGCAGAGCATTTGGAAGTTTTATATGACAACGACTATGAATGTAAGGTTGCAACGGATAAATTAAAAGTCCAATATTTTAGACCGAATATGCCGAATGCACAACCTGTATTTATTGATTGTTTAGCTGAAATTGTTTCCAAAAAAATGAAGGAAATGGTTGACAAAGATTTAGTTTTGAATAATAATTAATTTATAATAATTTTAAATAAATAATAATTACTATGAAAGAAAGAGGAGGATCCCCCAGATGAATCCAAATAATCGCTTAACAACAAACCAAGGTGCTCCAGTTGGAGATAACCAAAACTCTCGTACAGCTGGTCGCCGTGGGCCGGTATTGTTAGAGGACTACCATTTAGTAGAAAAACTTGCACATTTTGATCGTGAACGTATTCCAGAGCGTGTTGTGCATGCGCGTGGTGCAGGTGCTCACGGTGTATTCGTAACGAAAAACAGCATGAAGCAATATACGAAAGCCGCATTTTTACAAAATGAAGGAACTGAAACGCCTGTATTTGTTCGTTTCTCAACGGTTATTCATGGTCAAGGTTCTCCGGAAACAGCTCGTGATCCACGTGGATTCGCTGTTAAATTTTATACAGAAGAAGGAAATTACGATATCGTAGGTAACCACTTACCAGTCTTCTTCATTCGTGATGCAATTAAATTCCCTGATATGGTGCATTCTTTAAAACCAGCACCTGATACAAACATTCAAACGCCAGATCGTTACTGGGATTTCATGACGTTAAGTCCGGAATCTACACATATGATGACGTGGGTATTTTCTGATTACGGTACACCAGCGAGTTATCGTGAAATGGAAGGGTTCGGTGTCCATTCATTTAAATGGATTAATGCAGAAGGTAAAATCGTCTATATTAAATATCACTGGAAACCACAGCAAGGTGTACGTAACTTAAGTGCAAAAGAAGTGCAAGAAGTACAAGGAACAGACTTCAACCATGCAACTCGTGACTTGTTCGATGCAATCGAAAAAGGAAATTATCCGAAGTGGGATTTACACGTACAAGTGATGCAACTAGATGAAACGGATTCTTTAGACTTTGATCCACTAGATCCAACGAAAGTATGGCCAGAAGATCGTTTCCCATTAATGGAAGTAGGGACAATGACGTTAAATCGTAATCCGAAAAATTTCTTCGCGGAAGTAGAACAAGTGGCGTTCTCTCCGAGTGCAACTGTAAATGGTATTGAACCATCTGAAGATAAATTATTACAAGGACGTTTATTCTCTTACCCAGATACACAGCGTTATCGCCTTGGTGCAAACTACTTACAAATTCCTGTAAACTGCCCATATGCAGCTGTTCATAATCAACAACGTGATGGTGCGATGCAAATGAATCAAAACCCATCTACAATCAACTACGAACCGAGCCGTCATGCTGAAAATCCGGTTGAAGATCCAACTTACCGCGATTCAACTATGAAAGTAGAAGGCTACGTATCTCGTGAAAAAATTGAGAAACCAAATGACTTCAAACAAGCAGGTGAGCGTTACCGTTCATTTTCTAAAGAAGAGCAAGATAACTTAATTGCAAACTTAACAAACGACTTAAAAGACGTAAATGAGCGCACGAAATTATTAGCTGTTTGTAACTTCTTCCGTGCAGACCAAGGGTACGGTATGCGTTTAGCTCAAGCGTTAAATGTTGATATTACGCAATATGTAGGGAATGCTCCGAAATAAATAGAAAAAGACGACCGGTTTTCGGTCGTCTTTTTATGTGTAAAATAAGCTTTACACGGGGTGTTTTTCGTTTTCGTCATGTCGGAATTTGTTGGTAAATCGATATTTTGTGTCGAAACGTCGATATATCCGAATAATCGCTGATATATTCATGAATATACCAACTAGGGTATACCACCGACAGTATAATAAAAAGAGATGCAATCTACTAGTAGTAGATTGCATCTCTTTTTTAATTCACTCGCTCAGTATACTCATAAGCCTTCTCACCGTGCATCGAAATATCAAGTCCCATATGTTCTTCGTGCTCATCTACCCGAACAGGGAGGAAGTAGTTGATCGCTTTAATAATGGCGTATGTCATTATAATTGTGAATGCATATGTTGCTCCGATTGCGACAAGTTGTTTAAATAGTAAAGCTGCGTTTCCGTAAAACAGACCGTTAGCGCCATCACCGTTTACAGTAGTAGTTGCGAAAAGTCCAGTTGCAATACCGCCCCAAGTTCCTCCGATGCCGTGACATCCGAATGCATCAAGTGTATCGTCGTACCCAAATTTCGTTTTCAAGAAGAAGACAGCACCGAAACATAATACGCCGCCGATTGCTCCGATAAGAAGGGCGGAAAAAGGTGTAACGAATCCGCAAGCTGGCGTAATTGCGACTAAACCGGAAACAACCCCGCAAGCAGCTCCCATCGCAGTCGGTTTCGATTGGAAGAACCATTCAGATAGCATCCAAGTTAGAGCAGAGGCAGCGGCGGCTATATTTGTATTAATAAATGCAGTTAAAGCGACGTCGTTTAATGATAATGCACTCCCGACGTTAAAACCGAACCACCCGAACCATAGTAAACCTGCACCTAACATCGTAAATGGTAAATGGTGAGGAGAGGTACCGTTTATGTTTTTTCGTTTTCCGAGGAAAATCGCTAATACAAGACCGGCAACGCCAGAAGTGATATGAACGACATTACCACCAGCGAAGTCTAACGCGCCAAGTTCTCTTAGCCATCCGCCAACGCCCCATACCCAATGAGCGACGGGATTGTAAACGAGTGTTGTCCATAGAAGAATAAAAATAAGAAAGGCAGAAAAACGCATTCTTTCAGCGAATGCACCTGAAATTAAAGCTGGAGTTAAAATAGCGAACATGAGTTGGAACATCATAAATAAATTGTGAGGAATAGTAGATGAGTAGTCTGGATTTGGTGCGTAGGTAATTCCGTTTAAGCCGAACCAATCGAGATTGCCTATAAGTCCGTGCCAATCTGGTCCGAAAGATAAAGAATAACCGATTACAATCCACTGAATTGAGACGATAGCCATTGCGCTGTAGCTGTGCATCGTTGTGCTCAATACATTTTTACTACGAACCATGCCTCCGTAAAAAAGTGCTAATCCTGGTGTCATTAACATGACCATTACTGTCGTTACAAACATAAAAACTGTATCTCCCGTATTCATTCAATCCCCTCCTGTAATGTTAGAAAATATTACATTGTTTGTTATGTTTCATATCATATTCGAAATTGAGGTGGAAATCAACTGAATTTTTAGAAAATTTTATTAATCATGTAAGAAAATCTAACATTATGTATTTTTGAAGGAATGAAATCAGCGTATGCGATTTGCTTGGATAATTGGTATAATATTCTTACAATTAAAAAACTTGGGGGATGCGTGTGGAAAAAATACGGACTAGGAACCTATTCATTTGTTTTTGTTTAGCTGTCGTTTTGTTTGTACCAATACACACTTTTGCAGATGAAAAAAGAGAGTGGCGAGATGAAGTCATATATTCGATTATGATTGATCGCTTCAATAATGGAGAACCGAAAAATGACAAGCAGTTAGACGTTGGTAATTTAGAAGGTTATCAGGGCGGAGATATAAGAGGGATTATAAAAAGGCTGGATTATATAAAAGAAATGGGTTTTACGACTGTTATGCTTTCGCCGCTTTTTGAAAGTGGACAGTATGATGGATTAGACGTGCGAAATTTTCAAAAAGTAAATGAACATTTCGGAACAGAAAATGATGTGAAAGAGCTTGTAAAAGAAGCTCACGAAAAAGGAATGAAAGTTGTATTTCAATTTCCATTTGGAGAAAACGAACAACAAGTAATCGACTCGATGAAATGGTGGGTAAAAGAAGTCGATTTAGATGGAAGTTATGTAATACATAGTGAAAAAAAGCCGCGTTCTTTCTGGGATGACGTTCAAAAGGATATGCAAGTGATAAAGAAAGATTTTCATATTATGACAAAGGAAGATAGTGAATATAACGAAAAAATAGTAGAATCGTTTTCCGAAGCGGATGTATCGGTGAAATCGTTATATGGTGTGAGTAAAAAAGAAGGGGAGTTTGTTACGTTTTTAGATAATCAAGAAACAAAAAGGTTTGCACGTATCGCAAAAGAAAATATGTATTATCCGCCATCACGTTTGAAACTAGCTCTTACCTATTTATTAATATCACCAGGAATTCCGAATTTTTATTACGGAACTGAAATTGCATTAGATGGAGGAAGTGTACCGGATAATCGCCGATTAATGGATTTTAAATCAGATGAAAAGTTTATGCAGCACATAACAAAGCTTGGCGAACTTAGACAAATGAGACCATCTTTACGACGTGGTACGTTTGAACTTTTATATGATAAAGATGGAATGAGTATATTAAAACGAAAGTACAAAGATGAAGTAACATTAGTAGCAATTAATAATACGAAAGAAACACAAAAAGTTTCCTTACCTGCAAGTGCAATTGGTGAAAAACAACAGTTAAGAGGATTGTTAGAAGACGAAATTATAAGAGAAGAAAACGGGAAGTTCTATCTCGTTTTAAAGCGTGAAGAATCGAATGTGTATACT
This sequence comes from Bacillus cereus group sp. N24, assembly GCF_016483345.1. Lineage (NCBI taxonomy): Bacteria > Bacillati > Bacillota > Bacilli > Caryophanales > Bacillaceae > Bacillus > Bacillus cereus group sp. N24. The sequence goes on along the minus strand of NZ_JAEHCA010000006.1, from coordinate 2,094 downwards.
GTTAGTAAAGAAACAGGTGTGAATTGGTTATTTATCTCCTTAATCGTCGGTGTGAACGTATTATTTATTGCGTTTTTAATTGCGGTTAAAAGGAAACGCAGATGAGGTGAGATATTTGCAGAAAAAGAAGTTGCTCTCTCTATGTTCATGTCTTCTTATCGTATTTGTAAGTTTGTATTTTGGGGACATCGGTGACGATAGGGAATTTGTTCGGTGGGGTGATAGTATTCATTCTGTTGACACAGCAGTTCTTAAGAAAAATAATATTCAATACAAAATCGAAAATGATAAAGTGTATATTCCGAAAAAATCATTTGATAAAGCGATATGGTGCTGCTCTTAATAAATACAAAAACTCCTCTAATTAAGAGGAGTTTTCTTTTTAGCGATAGTTAATGAATTGTACGTCAATCGGTAAGTCAGCACTGCGAACGGCTGCGATTACTGCTTGTAAGTCATCACGGCTTTTCGCTGTAACACGTACTTGATCATCTTGTACTTGTGTTTTCACTTTTAATTTCATTTCTTTAATGATGTTGTTAATTTTTTTCGCGTTATCTTTATCGATACCTTGTTGTAACGTTGCGCGTTGGCGAACAGTGTTACCAGTCGCAGCTTCCACTTTTCCATAGTCCAAGTTTTTAATTGGAACGTTACGTTTTACAAGTTTAGAAATTAAAACGTCTTTTACTTGGTCTAATTTGAACTCGTCGTCAGAAGTTAAAACAAGTACTTCTTTTTCTAGTTTAATATCACTTTTACTTCCTTTAAAGTCATATCGGTTTTGGATTTCCTTTAATGCGATGTTAATTGCGTTTGTTACTTCAGGTAATTCTACTTTCGAAACGATGTCAAAAGAACTATCTTTTGCCATAGTTAGCACCTCCAAATAAATTTCTAATCTTTTTATGTACTGTACATACTAAAGTATAGCTGAAAACGAGCTTAGACTTAAGTGTTTTCATACTTATATTCATGTAACCTCACTTTATTATAGTGAATTTTGGGCAGTTGGACAAATAAAGGAAAAATCGTGTTATAATTAACTTTTGTTTGGAATGATAAAAAAGATAACTTTATATATAGAGAAGGGAATTAAAAAATATGTATTTGCAATTAGGATCGATTGAACAGGTAACTGTTTTACGCGAAACGGAAATCGGATATATGGTTGGGAATGAAGAGGAAGAAATCTTCCTACATAAAAACGAAGTAGCTGGAGAAATTGCAGAAGGCGATACAATTGATGTATTCTTATACCTTGATCACCAAAATCGTATTTCAGCAACAATGAAGGAGCCAATTATTACAACACATGATTGGAATTGGGTAAAGGTTGTAGAAGTTATTCCTAGTTTAGGTGTGTTTGTTGATATTGGTGTATCAAAAGATATACTAATTCCACTTGATGAGTTCCCGATTTATATGCCAGTATGGCCAGAAGTAGGCGACGAATTATATTGTACGTTAAAATTAACGAATCGTGATCGTTTAATCGCTCTTCCAGCAAGAGACAGTGATATGCAAGAAATTATCGTAGATGCGACGCCATCTATGCGTAATAAAAACGTCAATGGACGTGTGTATCGTTCACTTCAAGTTGGTTCATTCATACTAACTGATGAGCATTTCCGTGCTTTCTTACACCATACAGAAAGAAAAGAACAAGTCCGCATCGGTGAACGTGTAACAGGTCGTATTATTGACGTGAAAGATGACGGTACAATCAACATTTCACTTCTTCCTCGTAAAGAAGAAGGAATGGAAGATGATGCTGCAGTAATTTATGAATATATGGAAGAAAGAGGCGGAGCAATGCCGTTTTGGGATAAGAGCCACCCAGAAGACATTAAAGAACGTTTCAATATGAGTAAAGCTGCGTTTAAGCGTGCGCTTGGTAAAATGATGAAAGAAGAAAAGATTTACCAAGAAGAAGGTTGGACTTACTTTAAGAAATAAAGTGAATGAAAAAGAACTATTTTTTCTCTAAATTTTTAAGAGAAAAAATAGTTCTTTTTTTATTATAAAGTAGATAAAAAGTAAACAAGGTGTAATAAAACGTTTAATCTACAAATATTTTACTGTATTTATAAG